>JAULVA010000351.1:0-9145 GCA_032111275.1 Bdellovibrionota bacterium | reverse complement strand
CGGGGCTAAAAAACCACAATCTCGCGTCTCCGCAACCAAAATAGCCTTCACACCTATGCAAAACAACGCGAACGCGTTGTTTTGCCTCGCTTCCCTAGGCTAAAAATTCGTCGTGCCGCCGCCCGCCGTGAATGGCCTAAAAACCCTTGCCCGCGAGCAGCCTGAGCACGCCACCTGCTCGTACTCGTCCTGAACTACTCGAATTTGTTCATGCGACGTGCAACTCACCCTTGCTTTTAAAACGATATTTTCATACACCGGGGGGATGGCATTGGAACCCGGTCGGGAGGGCGAGAGCCCGAAAAAAGAGACCTCCCCGCAAATCCCGTCGAATCTCTCGAACGGTGAGCTTCCACCCATTCCTAAAAACGTCCTCGATAGCCGCCACACGGCTGTTCTCAAAAAAAGAGCCGAAGAGTTCTTACTTCAGGTAATTCCCTCTCGTGAGGAGCGGGGCCCGGATGGGGGAGCTGGAACCCTACTATCTCCAGGCGGATTGGATCGACTCGCTGCCACCTTTAGAGACGAGATCCTCCCCGAGCTGTTATGGGATAACGATGGCCCAGAGCCGGAGACATTCACTGACGGGAACAAATTCCGCGACTCCTACCAAGAAGGCCCCGTCGATAACGATCCAGAGGAGGCTTGGAAGCAAGCCGAAGCATCTGAGGAACGTGATGTGGGCGCTGTCTGGCACCAAGACAAACGCTTTCTGCACCTTCAGCCGAAGCTGCTCGCCGGCGCCGCGTTGGCGGATGGAGGATACCTCCTCTTCGTGGCGATGCACGACTCGAAAAACAACGAATACATCGCTCCGTCGTTTGGAGATTTTGGAATCGACTTCTTACGTCCGTGTGCCGTTTCGCGAAATGACCTGATCGGCCTTCTCGTTGGCATCTCCTATGACTCTGGAATCTACGACATAGAGAGCACAGAGCTCTATGTAGCACCATCAATCTTGGAGCTCCAACTCGCGACCATCGCCTACGGCGACACAACTCCCTGGATGGAGCATTGCATTAAAGAGATCCCGATGTGGGAGGATGTCCCACCGAGCGACTTCGATATCATCCGTTCAAAGATAATTACCGAAGGCCCTGAGGAGGGGAACGTAACGGCTTTTATCCTCTGCTCTGGCCACGTAAGAAATCCGGTCGATGAAGCAGAGGCGCATGATGCCGGACTCCCTGATCAGGTCGATATGGGGGCGTTTTGGTGCACATTCGGTGTTGGCCCGGACGGGATGCCGGAGATGTACCGCTACGTCTACTTCCCCTCAACGCTTGAGCACCTTGAACAAACGGTGGCGAACCTGCTCGAGCTTGAGCCGCTCAATGAATCCCCCGCAACCGAGGATGACCACGAGGACACACTCGACACCTCCGAAGTTCCCCAACAGGAACTTCAGCACGATGAGGCTCTTGAGCACGGATTCAATATCGACGAGGTGGATTTCTCTCCAAGCTCCCAGATCGAGCTCTTCTTCGATAATCACGGTTACTCGCTCGCGTCTCTTCCCGCTCGAGAGGTCGATCCACTTCCGGAGGTCATTGTTCGCCTTGCGCTCGACCGACTGGATCAGATATTCCCGCTGAGCTTCAGCAAGACAACTCCCATCTCGATATGCCTCTTTAGTAACGCGGCGCGCGATGAGTTCATCGTTGGCGTTCCACCGAAATACCTGAAGGACCAATTCAAGACATCGTGCGACTTTCTGTTCTTGAAATCTAAACTGGTGCCATCCGACTCAGGCTCCCACGAGGTGACCACCACCTTCTTCGGCATGGCGATTCAGCCCGAGTCGTTTATCGACGCGACGACCCAACTAACCAGCGAAGATCCTCAGGGCTCAATCCTCTTGCCGCTGGTGCTTGGCGCGATCAAAGATGACATCCCGGTTGACGACGATGGCCTCATCGACGACGACACACTTAAGGAACTAACGGTTAGCGTAGGGGTTCCCGATACCCGCGACCAAAAAGAGGATCTCTACCTTGAGGTGTACTGCCTCGCCGCTTTTGAGGACAGCAAGGTCGAGCATCTCGTATCCATCAAACGATACGACGACGGAGGAGTCATTATTGTTGAGGAGAACCTCCCCAACACTGGCGTGAAGCATGTTGATTGTTTCCTTAAAGACACCGCGACGATGTGGGCTGACGAATAACGATCCGAGGGCTCGTCAACTACCTGAAGTCGGTTTACCCTATCCTTCTCCACATACGGAAAAACTTGGAGAGGCTTTTGACTATTCGCACAACCTCTAGACGACGCTTTAGGCTGCCATTTTTGTTGGCGGTTGTTGTCCTCGTTGCACTTTTGATTACGCTGAAACAGGGAGCCGGCCCCTCGGCACCAATCCAACCGGTCACGTTGCCGACGCCGGTGGTTGAAGCGATTCCCACAATACTCGCGACACTCTCGACACCTCCCCATCAAACCCACCAACGAACCGTGGTCCGCTCACTCGGCGATAGCTGCGGGAAACCCATCTCCCTCACGATAGGTCAGATAGATGAGCAATTTAACATCGACCCCGAAACGCTGAGAAGCGCTGTCGAGGCCGCGGCGAATGAGTGGAACACCGCGACCGGAGAGCTCCTCTTTGTCGTTCGAGATAACGCCGATGTTACCGTCAATCTTCTCTTTGATGGGAGACAGGATTCAATGAATCAACTCGCGGCGGAGGAGCGGGAGATCTCCGAATTGTCCGAAGCCCTCAAAGCACGGATCCAACGACATGACGCCGCGGTAAAGGAGATCGAATCGGCCGCGGCCACATGGAATAGAGAAACTGAGCTGCATAACAAGCGGGTCGAGATGATGAATGCGCGATCCACGACGCCCGTAGAGAGCTCATATGACTATGCCGCCCTCCAAGCCGAGCGACAGGAGATAACGGCAACAAGCGCCAGACTTCAGGAAGCTCAACGAAGCATCATGCTGGAGAGGGACCGCGTGAATCAGGATGCGGCACTGCTCCAGCAAGAGGGAGAGGCTCTCAACGCTCGCATACGCTCCGTGCAAGAACGCTTTCCCCCAAGTGTAGTCACCGAGGGGGAGCATCGTCGCGGACCCTCAGTGAACGAGATAAATATCTACACAATCCACAATCTCAAGGAATTCCACGTCGTGTTACTCCACGAGTTAGGACACACGCTCGGATTGCCTCATACCGAAGAGCAGCCGACGATTATGCATCCCCTCATTGAGCACGGATCAGGACCGTATCACCTCACATCCTTGGACGTTCAAGCGGCACTCAACCGCTGTGGACGATAGGTTTCCCTTTTCCACTTCGTTCGTTCAACACCGCCCTCCTCCAGTCATGACCGCGAAGCGGTTGCCCCCTGCGGCTCGAAGATACGGGACACGATCCACTGAGACCTCCTTGTGCTGTTCGTATGAGTCGGTAACGGTAAGGCTAAAAATACGGTTAGGAGAACGAATCCGTGGCACGTCCACACCTCTGTCCAATGACACCCGGCCCACAACAAAGGGAAGCTCGAAATTATTTCAATCAATTAGGTGTTTTTGGGCTCCATAGTGCCGTACGAGCCAGGAGCCTATATCCGTCGCGCCGAAGCGTTCAACCTCGTTTCAATCATGTACGGTGTCTCGTCCGCTGAATAAGCTTATGGCGCAACAATTCTGCCCACGTTGCTTTACTAACGTGGGGGAGGCAGTACAGTAGCACTGGGAAAATTGTAAAAGTCGTCTGCAATTATATCGCGCACGTTATGAACGAGAATAAAGTTACTCAACGTTCCGTAAGCCGAAACTTGACTCAGTATGCCGTAGGCGTACTCGCCGGACTCTGCTTCGTACTCCTCTTCGCCACCAGCGCTTCAGCTCAAACGTGCAGCCGCACCTGCACCTACCGAATAGCGAAGGATTCGCGAACCTACAACGTGACGGCTAACGTTCGTTATCCGTGCTGGCGAGGATGGTCTTCACGAGGGTGTTCGATCATTCAGGCTGAGATCGTTCCACGGTTGAGCCCCACCACACTCTCCGGAAGCTGGGGGCTTTCGTGCGGCAATATCCACTCCTTCGCCGCGACCCTTGAGGCGACACCGACTCCGACGTTCACACCGACGAGCACCTTCACATCAACACCAACAAATACGGCTACCCCTACGGCTACTCCAACACCAACGCGTACACCAACACCAACAGCTACGCCTACACATACCCCAACACGAACATTTACGCCTACCGCTACGGCGACTCCAACAAAGACGCCCACACCAACGGCTACGCCAACGAAGACTCCAACGGCGACATTTACGCCGACCCAAACTCCGACGCCGATCGTGTACCAAATCACGCCGATCGCTGAATGCGTCGAAGTTTTGCAAAACGGAAATCTCTTGGCGCGTTTCGGCTATCAGAACAACGCTCCAACATCGGTCACCATCCCTCTCGGACCGAAGAACAAGTTCGGACCGGAGGATCCGGACCGAGGCCAACCCACCATCTTCTTGCCCGGCAGATTCGGCAACGTATTCACCGCGGTGATCCCGGTGGCTGTTGCCCAGGTCAAGATAATGAACACCTCGAACTTCATTCGATGGACATTAGGCGATGCATTCGTAGACGCCACGATCGAAACGCCTCGATGCGAACCCGAGGAAATTGAGTGTGAAGAGACCGATATACGAGCGATTCAGGCACAGCTCGACAACCTGGGGCTGCGGCAACGAAATAACGTTCGGCAGTTAGTGAATCGAATCATTCGCTTAAAACCATCGGAGAAAGACATCGATCGCGCTGAGTCTTACACCGCGAGAGCCGATGCCTTCTATATCACCCAGTGGTCAACGATATGGTCACGGTTCTCACAGATAACCAAGACCTGCACCGGATGTCCGGCCGTCGATAAGACCTCGAACATCGCCGAAGTGTCTGCGCGCTCAAGGAAGCTTCTGCGCCTGAGTAGGTTAGCTGGCGCATTGTTGAAGAGGCTCAAGGGCGGTTCGTTAAGCTCCTCAGAAGAGGGGATTCTCACTGAGGCAACGACCCTCCACAACAGGACCATAACTCTGACCGAGCAGTTGCCTCGCTTTGAGAGTCAGTGCGAGTAAGGATGGCCTGCTACGGACCACCCTTGCGTCTCGCCCTTGCGGTGCTTAGGTCATGTTACCGATAGGCACCGCAAGGTAGTGCGATACCTATACGCTATTCTACGGTCATTTCGTGTGGAGTCTTTGAGATTAATGCTCCCACCATCCGCCACCGCCACGGGTTCCGTCTAATATATTTTTCACCACAGAGGACGCAAAGTACGCAAAGGGCTTTCCCGGAATCGGGGCCTCAGCGTAATGGCCATCACCGCGACATCCGTGCCTACTCTTCGGAGTCGCTGGTCGTGCTTCGACCAGAACGAGCGGGTGCGCCCTGCGCGAGCTTCCCCTGAATGAAGCTCAGGTAGATCTTCTCCAATCTCGTCCGAGCCCAAGGGGTTTTGCGCAGGAACTTGAGGCTTGAGTTGACGGAGGGGTTCTCCTCAAAACAGTTAATCGAGAGCTGTTGTGAGAGCCCCTCCCATCCAAAATGCTCGTAGAGTTCGGTCAAAATCGCCTTGAGTGTCTTTCCCTCAAGGGGATCTTTGGGGATTCGGTTGGGACGTTCGTTCATATAGGTGCCATGATACGATAGTGGCAGCGCGACCGAGTGCCGACGGGTAGTACGTGTCACGCGGCTGGCCCGTCACTCTGATATTTCTGCCCCACAAAAATCTGCACGAGGGGCGAAAGATAAATTTTACCACAAAGGACGCAAAGGACACAAAGGTCCGCGGCTGGGGCCCGCGGACTTGTTAGAGTTCGATTATCCCTAAGGCCTCTCGCGCCTCCCGAAGCGTTTGGCCCGCCACGGCGCGTGCGCGTTCGCTCCCCTGTGCGAGGATTCGCTTAACCTCCCCCGGGTCACTCGCGTACTCAGCGCGACACTTGCGAATCGGATCAAGGAACGCCTCAAGGACATCGATGAGCCGAGCCTTGACTACACCATCCGCTAGTCCTCCCTGGGAGTAGCGTTCCTTGAGTCGCGTGACCTCCGCGACATCGGGGTCGAAGACATCCAAATACGCGAATACCGTGTTACCCTCGACCCGTCCGGGATCCTCGACACGGATATGATTCGGGTCGGTAAACATGCTCTTTACCTTCTTCGCCACGATGGTCGATGGGTCGGAGAGATAGATCGCGTTGCCTAAAGACTTGCTCATCTTTGAGTGTCCATCGATTCCAGGAAGGAGTCCTAACGGCGGTGTGAGTGCCCGGCACTCTCGGAACACCGACGTTCTGTAGAGCCGGTTGAACGCGCGAACGATATCGTTGGATAGCTCCAAGATCGGAACCTGATCCTCGCCGACCGGCACGAGGCTCGCTTTGAATTGCGCTATGTCAGCAGCCTGATTAACTGGGTAGGTCAGAAATCCAACGGGCACCTCGTTTCCGAATCCTCGTTGTTGAATCTCATTTTTTACGGTGGGATTGCGCGATAGTCGGCCGACGTTGACGAGATTTAAAAAATACATCGTAAGCTCAGCCGTCTCAGGGATCGCGGACTGAAGATAGATCGTTGAACGCTCGGGCGAGATCCCGACGGCGAGATAATCCATCATAACCTCAAGCACGTTATCTCGAACCTTCTGAGGGTTATCGGCGTTATCGGTAAGAGCCTGCATATCCGCGATCAGAACGTACTGTGTGCAGATCTCTTGAAGCTCCACGCGAGCTTTGAGCGAGCCGACGTAGTGACCAACGTGAAGCGGGCCGGTCGGACGATCTCCTGTAAGGATAACATCGCGAGCCGTTACCGACTCTGGGGAGGTAATAATCTTCGACGATGCCCGCTCACTCATACTCTCCGTAGCTAGCACGGTTCAGTGCGGATCAGATAGCGGCGAGAATTCAGAGGATACGCACGCCACACCGTGCCCATCTCTCACCTGCCTTGATCGCCACCAACAACCAGAAGTGCCACTAACACCATGATATCAATGCCTTTCATGCTTATACACGGCCCGGCTCGTTTATTTTTACTAGGGGTACGTTCAGTGCTACGGTTCTCCTGTATGGTGCGTGAAAAGTTAGCTGCCATAGTTGCTGGTGCCTCCCTTGTGGGGTCCGCCCTGCCTTCGCTCTCAGCGCAGGAGCGTTTAAGCCTGCGAGGTGGGATGGAGCCTCGGGACGCTCTTACATCAGACCGTACTGCTCTAGCGCCCGAGCAAGCGATTGAGCGGTACCGCGATCGGATTCGAGAGATCTACCTCGCTAATGGGAAGCAGGAGACCCTCCTCACGGATCAAATAACGAAACTTGATGCGGCGATGAAAGAGTTATTGGGGGATATTACTCCTCAGTTCGATGCGGACACGTTCGATAGAGTCTCGCTGATCGACAAGATAAACACCCTTTCAAAGGCGTTGTTCAGCCACGGATACGTCGTTGGCAATTTTGACATGACCGCTGACTCTCGGGATGGAGGGAAGGCTATCTTGAGCATCAACCTTGATCGTGTACTCTCCACGACCACCATACGGAGTGGAGATCTTGATTTTTCCCTTATCGGCCTGACCTCAAATCCCCTCCCCGAGAGTCTGCCATTTTTTGAGACGACCACCGTGATCGTTGAGGCTCCGGGCTCTCCCCCACTCTCACCACTCAGCGCACTCACGATTGATCTAAAGAAAAAAACGTATGGACTCGTTCTTGGTCACGATGCCGTGGCGCGGTGCCTCCCTGGCTACGAGGCGTCACAGAAAGGATCGCTCGACCAAGATGTCCGCGCGTTCTTAACCGATTGGGCGCTTGGACGACTCGCCTTCCACATCGGCGGAGAGAAGAAGGTTTCTACACTTCCTCAGTCGATTGCTGTTGGGGGACGTGATCTTCCTCTACGAAGTATGATGGGGCTCGCCTACGCGTTTGATCGCAACGGCGACACCTCGCCTGCCCTTGCTACGGTTGTGTGCAACTACATCGGTTTCTCCGCGAGCACTCCAGACAACCTCCTCTTAGGAACCAACTCACAGCTCATTCGCCGACGACTTGCGAAGAGCTTTCCAGGTATTGAGTCGTTCCAAGACGCGAGGGGCGCGAAGGCGTTCTTCGACCAGAATCCAAAAGCCGCTAAAGGCTATCTCGATGCGCTGCGTGGATTGGTGCGTAAGCAGGTTGAGGTCATGAGGGACGAATCTCAGGAGCGAGCAAAATCACCGCGTGAGGGACTCTCGATATAGAAACCGGGCCAAAAACCATAATAGAAGCACCCGCAAGATACCAGCCGAGCGGGTCGTCTCATCCCCCGAAGCTCCGTGCAGACTGCTCGTCGGCAACGTGCCACAGGTATACTTCTCAACCACGAATCTTTCAGATCGCGCGTTCTCTGTTCCTCTCTCCTACCGGGCGCTCAACTCACTCTACTCAGTGACCGGAAAAGCAAGCCCACCAGCGCTCTTTGCGCCAGGAAACTCAGGATTTACCTTTCCTGAGGCGCACTTCCTCAATCGAACCTTCCGTTCAGGCACGTGGAAGTTCCTCGGACAAAATATACAGGTTCCACAAAACCTCCACCCGTGCGCTGATAGAGCGGTGCCGGGTCAGTGCAAGGTGCTCGATCCCGCCATTCTCAGGTTCCCATTCGATTACACCCGAAACGTTGTGCTTAAACTCACCACCCTCTCCATTGAGGCTGCTCGAAAAGGAAAATGGAAGGGAACAAACGGTAGCTTCACCGTGCCCTTCCTCGCTCGCGGAACCACCGCTATGAGCAAGATGCGGCTGCTCGTGAACCCCTACGACAAAAATCAGAAGTACTACTGCCAGGTGGTCGCGGCATCCTGTACTCGAAGGGTTATCCCAAAGAGAGATCTCGTGAAGGCGTTCTCTGAGATCTTCGCCGGTCAGCTCCCAAAGGGACTGGATGTCCTTATTAAAAACCGAAATAAAGAAATAGCCACATTTAGGAGACAACTCAAAAAACTGCCGAGCAGCTACACAGAGTGCTCGTAGACCCTAGGTAAGGGAGGCAAAACCACGCTGACGCGTGCTTTTGCTAGGTAGCGGTGCTACCGCACCGCTTTACGAGCTGCGGCAGTGGGTGGTTATTGATACACTGAGTGGCATGACACAGA
>JAULVA010000350.1:0-9349 GCA_032111275.1 Bdellovibrionota bacterium | reverse complement strand
TAAACAACAAAGCTATGACAGTGGGGATTGTAGTTTATAGAGATCTTCAAATGTTCGTTTCCAGCTGAAGCGAAACAGCCCAAAAAAGTTAAGGCAACGGCCGCTCATTTCACTTGCGTTCCACGTACAAGGAGAACACGACACGTTTACCACTGCTTCGGCGCAGAAGTCAGAAACTAGCATTTTGTTTGATCAGCCTGATTTATTTGGGGTAAGTTTTCCGAACAGTTTCGTCGTTGAAAAACACTAACTGCAGAGAATCAAATAATTAAATACGGGTAGACGGAGGCTCTGTGCGACACAGGAGCGGCGAGGGCTTGCCGTTCCTGCGTCGCGCAGAGGTTCGATGTTCGAACAGGTTTTGCTCGACGGTTTTAACTCTAACTAGAAAGAACTACAATTATGGGTTGGTTTGAACAGCAAGAACAGGAGGAGAAGCGGCGAAATGAACAACAGATGATGCTTAAAGAGCAACAGCGCCTTAGAGATGAGGAAGAAACTCAACGGCGGCGAGAGGAAGATGAGAAGAGCAGAAAGCGTCAACACGACGAGGAAGCTCAGCAACTCGAGCAAGCCGCTCGCTCTCGTCGGACAGATGAGGAACTGCGGGAAAAATATCGTTCCGACAACCGGCCGAGCTCTTCGTCGGGAGGCGGTGGAGGGGGGGCAGGAGATCTTTCTTGCTTCCTCATACCAGCAGTCGTCTTGGTGCCGATCTTCCTCTTCGGTATCGGTTATGTTTCCATACTCGATATTAAGAGCGGCGCTGTTGTACGTGAATGGTCCATCAACGCATTAATTCATTGCTTACCTCTCCTACTGATTATCGGCGCGACCTCTATGTTCGCTGTTCGCCAGCGTTGTAGTAGTCGGACTGCTAATTGGTACTTAGTCATCATGATAGGTGCGTTGCTGTTCTTAGGCCCAGAGAGAGCGGTCTTCCTCGGATATATGTCTTTCTTGCCGTTATTGCTGCTCAAAGATGCGGACGATTCCGACAAAGGACAGATGATAGGCCTGGTTGCTATTTGCTGGCTGCTAGTTGCCGCCGGAGGGATGGCTGGGTCTTTCGACTTATTCCCATCGTTTGGCAACGCAAGCTTCTGGCGATGGAGATTCGGGGCCTCGCTTATGCCGATTACTCATGGCGTAGAGACCGTAGCGATACTCACGGCTGGATTCTTCACGGCCATTCTCTGCGTCTTTAAAGAGGATCTGTTGGGGATGTTCGCCTTCTTGATGGGCCTCCCGGCATGCCTAGCAGCCGAGGCTTGCCTCGCGGTGAGCTGGGGGACTCCCCCAGGACAACCTGAGCTGTTCAGCTTGTGTCGAGTAGTAATTGCAAGCTATGCAGTCGCTATAATGCACGCTGATGTACTGTACTCAGGCCCGATATGGACAGATAAAGATCTACTGTCCAAACTCCAGGCGAACAAACTGGTCCCGATCGGTTTTGTCTTGATGATTATCGTTGAGAATTGCAACCTTTTAGGACTTTTGCCGTACCCTTGAGCGCTCCATGATCGCGAGGGGTTGGTTTTTCAAAGAACATCACCTCTCGCGATCTCATTTTCCTTTTTTCCTGTTACAGTCCGCCCCCTCAAGAACTTGGCGACATTCGCCTCATGCAGACACCGGCAGGGGCGGTTCAATCTCAATACTGCACCAACGAAGAAACCACCCCGTCCTTCAACTTCTCACGGCCACCGAGGCCGAGGAGTTCAACGAGGAAGATGTACGAGGCGACCGATGCGCCTACTTTTTGAACTAAGTCCCCTGCCGCGCGCGCGGTGCCGCCCGTCGCGAGGACATCATCGATCACCACGATTCGGGAGCCGGCGTCGAGCAATCCCCTTTTTAACTCAAGAGCATCGGTCCCGTACTCCAAACCGTACTCAACGCGGATGCGCTCTCCGGGTAATTTTCCTGGCTTTCGAGCGAGGATAAGTGGCACGCAAGCTTCGTGCGCTACGGGCGCGGCGAAGAGGAATCCGCGCGACTCCACGGCGACGATCCCTTCAACTTTCAGATCCGACACCTCTTTTGCCATCAAGTTCACAACGTGACGAAACGCTGTGGGAGCCTGAAGAAGGGGCGAGATATCCCGAAACATGATCCCTGGCTTTGGAAAATCGGGGATGTCAGCGATGAAGGATTTAAGATCGTGACTCATGGTGAGGTTGTGACGCTCCGTACAGGCGGTGATACTCGATCTCTCTCATAGTCACAGCCACTCTGGTAAGAGCAAATCGGCTATGCAGCGTCATCTTGGCGACTGGATGCGAGTCGGGGGGAATATTTTTACCACAAAGGACGCAGAGGCAGCCCCGGAACACCGGCTCTGCTCGTAATGCACGTGTTGAATTTACTCACCTGACGCGAGAACTCGCACAAACTCTCGCACAAACGCCTCTGATCCAACCGACGCCGCTTGCTGAATAAACGCTCCGAAATCGATCGCGGCGTGGCCCCTTGCTTCATCCGAGATGATTCGCGTCACAACGAACGGCACACCGTGTTCAACACACACCTGCGCGACCGCGGCCCCTTCCATCTCAACGCATTTCAGATCACAGATCGCTGCGCTCAGTGAGTCACGCTCACCGGGATCACACACGAAGACATCACCGCTCCCAATCACGCCGGCGTGGATTTGGGGGGATCGTTTAGAAAAATTCTGAACTCCATTGATGTACGAAGGCGTCGATACAGCGCGTTTTGCGGCCTCCGTCGCTACACCGAAGAGTCGGTCACAACTTCGCATCTCTCGAACACCGAGGAGTGGAATATCAAAACGCTGGTATCCCAACACCCCTTTCAGATCGATATCGTGCTGTACAAGCCGGTCGGCGACTACGATATCACCGATGCGAACGGTTGAGTCCGTCGCGCCTGCCACACCAACGACGACGATCGCGTCGACGCCGAACTCTTGGATGAGCAACGATGCCGTCACCGCGGCGGCAACCTTCCCAACTCGGGCCGCGACGAGGGTGAGTTCAAGGTCGTTGTGGGTAGCGGATAGGAACGTACGAGGGCCGATATCTCGCGAGGTGGTAAAGCCGAAGGCGTGCGCGATGAGTCGAAACTCCTCCTCCATCGCCGTCATGATGCCGAGCTTAGCTACCTTTGGGGCCATACGTCCGTTCCTGTAAGGGTTGGTACGTGACCTACCGTACGCTCCGAGGCTCTGAAGATCCAGGAGCCATGGCTAGATTGAGAGCCTTGGAGGGCGCCCGAGCGTCCCACCCTGAAGAGCCCAAAGAATGGAGGCCGTCCCCTGTCCCGATCGGCTCAAATCGGGCGTTTTGAGACCTCCACAACGGTGGGGCCCAAGCAGGCTCAAGATCCACCGTTTTTGGCCCCCTCAAAATGCCTCAAATCCGTGCTTTTTTCAGGGCTTAGAACCGTTTTTCACCTTGAACAAACCACCCCCCTCGTCCTACAGTACGCGAATGGAAAATCAACCATCTGTAAGCCCAATCGCTATTGAATCAGAGATGCGTCAGTCGTACCTCGACTACGCCATGTCCGTTATCGTCGGTCGCGCCCTCCCGGACGTCCGAGACGGTCTTAAACCGGTACAGCGCCGCGTGCTCTACGCGATGCTCAACGAGGGTCTCGTCTCGAACCGTAAGCACTCTAAGTGCGCGGGAGTCGTGGGCGAGGTGCTCAAGCGTTACCACCCACACGGCGACATGCCGGTGTACGAGGCGCTCGTTCGTTTAGCTCAGCCTTGGAACCTTCGCTACCCTTTGATCGACGGTCAGGGGAACTTCGGTTCGGTCGACGGTGACCCACCCGCGGCATACCGATACACCGAGTGTCGTATGACCTCGCTCGCTGAGCGACTCCTTGAGGACATTGAGAAGGAGACTGTTGATTTCTCGCCGAACTTTGATGACTCGACCCAAGAGCCTCAAGTTCTTCCATCCGTAATCCCAAACCTCCTCGTCAACGGAGCGAACGGAATCGCGGTAGGCATGGCGACCCACATTCCACCACACAACCTCACAGAGGTTATCGATGGCGCGCTCGCGGTACTCAACAACCCGAACGTATCGCTTCAAGAGCTGCTTCAGCTTATCCCAGGTCCGGACTTCCCAACCGGTGGAACGATCTACGGACGGGGAGCTATCATCAGCGCCTACTCAAACGGCCGTGGAATCATTCAGGTTCGCGCCAAGGCATCCTTTGAGAAGCTCAAGACGAAGAGCCGCGAGGCGGACATCATCGTCATCACCGAGATCCCGTACCAACTCAACAAGTCTCGACTCCTTGAGAAGATCGCTGAACTCGTTAACGAGAAACAGATCGAGGGCATCTCGAAGCTCCGTGACGAGAGCGATCGCCAAGGGATGCGTATCGTTGTTGAGCTTAAGCGTGACGCAACCCCAGAGGTTGTGCTCAATCAGCTCTACAAGCTCACCCCAATGCAATCGAGCTTCGGTATCGTGAATCTCGCTATCGTTGATGGAAAGCCGGTCATCTGTTCGCTCCACGACCTGTTGACCCACTTCCTCAACCACCGTCGAGATGTCGTTACTCGCCGTACTGAGTTCGATCTCAAGAAGGCTAAGGAGCGTATGCACCTCTTAGAGGGTTTCCGCATCGCGCTTCTGAACCTCGATGAGGTTATTAAGCTCATCCGAGGCGTAAGCACTCCGAAGGAGGCGCGCGACGAACTTATCTCGCGCTACACCCTCTCAACGATTCAAGCGCAAGCGATCCTCGACCTCCGACTCCAAAAGCTTACCGGCATGGAGCGCTTGGCTATCGAGCAGGAATACGATGAACTCGCCAAGTTGATCCAAGAACTGTTGGACATCCTCGGCGACGCTAAGCGTATCGACTCGATCATCGGGGCTGAGCTTCTCGCTGTTAAGGAGAAGTACGGTGACGCTCGTCGCACCGAGATCGTTGATGACGGTGGCGAAATCGACATGCACGACCTCATCGAGGACGAGCAGATGGTTGTTAGCGTTACGCACAAAGGGTACGTGAAGCGCACATCGGTATCGGAGTATCGTGAGCAGCGGCGTGGCGGTAAAGGGATCATCGGAGCGTCTTCAGACGATGATGACTTCGTTAAGCATCTCTTCGTTACCTCGACCCTCTCGGATCTTCTCGTGTTTACGAGCTTGGGCCGTATGTACTGGCTTAAGGTCTACAGCATCCCAGAGTCAGGCCGTACCTCAAAGGGACGCGCGCTCGTTAACCTCCTTGAGTTCAAAGAGGACGAGAAGCTCTGCACCATCTTGCCGATCCGCGAGTGGGGCGAGAACAGCTTTATCGCGCTCGCTACCAAAAAAGGAATCATCAAGAAAACCGCGCTTGAGGAGTTCTCTCGCTCCCGTCGTAGCGGCATCGTGGCGTGTACCCTCGAGGAGGGAGACACACTTATCGGCGCGTCTATCACGAGCGCGAAGGACGACATTATCCTCGCGACCCGTGATGGCATGTCGATCCGCTTCAACGAAGACCAAGTTCGACCGATGGGACGTTCCGCTCGCGGCGTGACTGGTATTCGCTTCGAAGGCGACGACTCCGTTGTGAGCATGACCGTTATCCAAGGTGGCAAAGCTCCGGTAGTCGAGGGACAAGAGGAGATGACCCTTCTCACCGTCTGCGAAAACGGATTCGGTAAGCGAACGGTTGTCTCTGAGTACCGCTCACAGAACCGGGGTGGTAAGGGACTTATCGACATTCAAACCGAAGGTCGTAACGGTCCAGTCGTTGAGGCGATGGCGGTGAACAACACCACCGGCATCATGCTTATCACCTCAGGTGGTAAGATCATCCGTACAAGCGCCAAGGACGTTTCGGTCATCGGACGAAACACACGCGGCGTGAAGATGATCGACCTCGACACCGAGGAGAAGGTCGTCGCGGTCGCTCAAGCGAGCGGTGAGACTAACGGCGATACGAACGGCTCTGAGGAGACTCCAACTGAGGAGACCCCTCCAACTGAAGGTTCGGTCAACTAATCCTTCAGCGCGAAGCCCCTCCGCCAACCCCTCGAAAGGGCACTTGGCGGAGGGGCTTTTTTTATTTCATCCGACTAAAAAAACCCGAAAAAAGCGACAGTCTATGTAGCCGGAGCTTTTACGAACCGGCGATGTCGTATAGGCTCGAAGCGTTTCGTATGAGTAAACATCCTTCTACAAAGATCGCCGTTGTAGGTCTCGGAGCGTGGGGGTCCGCGCTGGCGCTTCATTGCGCACGCCTCGGGTGCGCCGTTGTTGGCTGGAGCCGGGACTCTGCGGTTGTTCAAGATATCACCACCTCAAGACAACTCACCGTTGTGGGCCACAAGGTTCACGTCCCTGAAAGTTTTAAAGCGACATCGAATCTCGCCGACCTAGCCGACGCTGACTTTACCATCATCGCGCTCCCGGCCCGCGCGTGGGGCGAGGTTCTTCCTCACCTCAAGGCGAAAGCGATCGTCAGCGCGACTAAGGGCCTTGAAAAGGACACGAGCCTCACTCCTCTCTCCTTCGCCCAACAAAAGCACGGATATAGCGATGAAGCGCTCGCTGTCATCTCTGGCCCCAGCTTCGCCTCCGACCTGATAGCGGGCCGTCCCATCTCGGTCGTCGCGGGTTCAAAATCGAATGCGCTCGCCTCGCTCGTCGCGAATACCCTCTCCTCACCATCGCTCCGAGTGTACACCTCGCACGACCCGCTCGGCGTTGAGCTTGGTGGAATCTTGAAGAACATCATCGCCATCGTCGCGGGTGTTTCAGATTCGCTTGGATACGGGCCCTCAGCGAGGGCCGCGGTTATCTCTCGTGGCCTCTATGAGATGAGCGCCCTCGCGGTCGCGCTCGGCGCCGAAGAGAAGACCCTTACCGGACTCTCTGGGTTAGGGGATCTGATCATGACTGCTACGGAGGACCAGAGTCGAAACCGGACGGTTGGCCTGCGGCTCGGCAAAGGGGAGAAGCTCGATGACGTAATCGCCTCACTCGGCGCCACCGCTGAAGGGGTCTCGAGCGCTCCGCTCGTACTCGCTCTCGCTAAGCAACACGGCATCGCCGCGCCACTCACCGAGCACGTTGTTCGCCTGATGAACGGCGAGATTCGCGCCACGGAGATGGCGCACGCGTTGATGACGCGGCCGTTGAAGAGTGAGTTTTAATAGGCTCTCTTTCCAACCCAGAGCTATGCCGCGATTTTAACGGCTTTAGCAACTTCCGCCCGAGGTCGAAGTGCACCATCGACGAGCAGAGACAGCCCTTGCAGCTTCTCAATTGAATCAATCCTTTGATTCTCGAGAAATATGGATAGGTCAGACGCAGCCAAGAGCTTTTCGTTCACCGCGATGGTAACTGGCCCAGGGCGCTTTCTGTTTGAATTAGTTCGAAGAAACAATCTTTGAGCCAACGCGCTTCCCCTGCCATCAGTGCCAAACATCTCACATATCCATCGTGGCTGCTTGGTCAACGCATAATCAAGAGAGGCAGCAGAACTGCCCAATCCACCGGTTATGCCGACCATGACGGGCTCGCCTTCGTCTAAACTAGCTATCTTGGTACGCACCATAAGGGAACACATTGCGCGAACGGCCGATGTCCACTGAAACGTTCCTACATCCCGAAAGGCTCCTGATGTTTTCCCCCGAACCGAAACGCACGTCCTGGAAGCAACCCGGTCCGTGAATCGAATCTCAACCAACTGGGGTTCGTCACCACCTGCGAATACCAGCTCTAAAAGTCTCTGCCCCATCTTAACCCTCTTTTCCGACAGTTTTTGGCGTGTGAGTTAGCGGTGCCCTCGATTGCTCTCAGGGGGCCTACGCAGTGACTTTGTAGCATTAAGTGCTACACTTTGTGAATTGTAATTTTCAAGTGAATGATGCATAAGCCATGTGCTCCGCTTAAAAAGTGCCGTAACCATGCGAAAAGCTGCTGTAAATACGCCGATATCGGTGGCGCATCGGGTGAAAAGTGCCCGCATGTTTAGTGGCCTCAGCCGGAAGAGCTTTAGCGAGAAAGCCGGGCTAAGCATCGCCACGCTCCGGAGTTGGGAGGAGCCCGGGGACGGGCGTCGGGGAATCACATCTAAGGGCGCTGCTCGATTTATCAAGGCCCTGAATAAACTGGATGTTTTCTGCTCATCGGACTGGATCTTACGGGGGGAGGGGACGGGGCCAAGGTTACTAACTCCATCCCCGCTAGCCTTCTCGGAGGAACCAGCCCTGTGGTCCGAGGAGGAATCTGTCCTGAGGGATTTACAATCATTCAAGCAGAACAACCCGGACCCTATCCTTCTTCTGGTAGCCGATAGCGCGATGGCTCCCATCTATCTCAAGGGCGAGTATGTCGGAGGGTCGAAAAAGGTTGGAGTGGGCATTGAAGGTATGGTTGGATGTGATTGCATTATAGAGACGGCAGCAGGAATTTTCGTGCGCCGCTTGGGCCAGCGCATAGCTGACGATACGTACGTCTTGATAGCGCTGAATCGAGAAGCTGAAGATATCTCTTGCCACGCACGCGTCCTCTCCGCGGCGGAGGTAGTTTGGCGCCGAAGTCGACGAAGAATTAGAAACGGGACTCGATAGGACTTGGAATGAAGCGAAATAGCCAAAAGCCAAATCTAACTGCTGTTACCTATCAGGATGCACAGATACAGAAGTTCTACAATTCAATGCGAGATCTCGCGCATTCTGTGGGCTGTTCATATCTAGGATACTTTGTCGAAGATCGTCGCAACGGGAAACGAATGGGATTCGCTTCAAACCCTGATTGGCAATCCGAATACGTCGGAGCTGGCCTCATTGAGGATTGTCATCTGTGGAGAACAGTCACCGATCAATTTATCGAAACTGGGCGTGAGTTTCTCATATTTCCATGGGAATGCGCCGCACCCATAACAAGCAAAGAGAGGGACGTGCATCTTTATCGGTCTGAGAATGATATCGGAGCGAACGGTATCAGCTTCTGCTGTCAAAGAAACGGTATTCGCGAATTCTTCGCGCTCGCTCCTGACGCTAAGTGCCCCAACTTCCTCGAACACATCGCGAAAAACTTATCGCTTATCGAAACACATATTCGAGTTTTTCGAGAGGCCACGTTTTTGAATACTAACACCGTTGGGCTTACCCGATGAGGACATGTGCCTAAGCTACTTTTTGAGTCCGACCGAACTGTATACTCGACCACGATCGAGGTTTTGGTAAGCCACCTCAACTACGGCAACCACCTCGGATATGATTCTCTTCTGTCAATCCTTCAAGACGCCCGGATGCGATGGCTCAACGCAAATAAGATGCGCGAAATGTCTCTAGAAGGATCTCTCGGCTACGTTATTTCCGAAGTCGTGGTGAACTACAAAGGAGAGGGATTTT
>JAULVA010000349.1:4106-5792 GCA_032111275.1 Bdellovibrionota bacterium | reverse complement strand
TCCCGTGTTGCATCATCAATCACGGTGAGGATGCGGATGGCTCTGCCGTCAATCAACGCATCAGAGACGAAGTCCATCGACCAGCAGATGTTTGGAGCTTCTGGGGCAGGAATAACAAATCTAAGATGCTCAGGTGTTTTTCTTCGCCTCTTTCGACGCAATGCCAGCTTCTCCTCGCGATATATTCGATAGACACACTTGTGGTTCACCTGGTGCCCCTGCTGCCTGAGCTTTCGCCATACCATTCGATACCCGTAGGCTCGCTTTGCCTGTGCAATGTGCTGTATCGCTCGCCGAAGCTTACTGTCATCTCGTAACCGCCGCTTGTATCGAAGCGCCGTCTGGGATACCCCAACTAGCTTCGCCGCCCGACGCTCGGAGAGTCCCTTGTTCTTCACAAGGAACTCTACCGCTCGTCTCCGTTCATCGGGCGCTGTCGTATTTTTCGAGGAGTGCCTTTAGCGCATCAAGATCTAGCTCCTTGTCTGCCACGTTCTTCTTGAGCCTACGATTCTCTTCCCCCAGGGGCTTGAGCTTACGCAGATCGGACAGCTCAAGACCTCCGTAGCGCTTGCGCCAGTTGTACATCGTAGCGTCGCTTAAACCGTACTTCCGACACGCTTCCGCTGGCTTACCTGTCGCTTCTACCTCTTTAGGGATCTTTACGATTTGCTCCTCGGTGTATCTCTTCTTCATTCGTTCCTCCTGGTTAGAGGAAACTCTACATCATTTTGGTGCTATTTGGGGGGGGGCAGATCAACGTCACTGTCTCGATGCTTCCCCATCACGAAACCCCTTCACAGATGCTGCTCTCTCATCTTCCGTGTATCTTCGCTCCCTCATCTTTTTGCCTCCTCTGGTATATGAGGCACTCAGACTAGGCGAGCCATCAATCTTGTGACAGAACGGTGCTAGGTGAACGGTTACACACTAGGGGCCGATTTGGGGTTTATCGATATCTGCACGCCGTGGGTCGAGATCACGCGCTCGGTGAAATCCTGTCGGCTTCATCCCGAAGACGGATGTGCCCAAATCCAAAGTGGTAGGAGGTGCAGGGCGCTCGTTGGCGAAGCGATCACCGTCCGACAGAAGCTGTGAGGCGCTTCGTCCAGCGGTATGCTGCGCGCAGCTGAGGAACTATTATAGTCTTGATCCGTCGCAACGAGATTCCCTTTCTTCTCTTGGGTAACGGGCGAGGAGGCTGGCACAAAAGGTTTTTTACCCTTGCGCTGGTGTTCTCCCACGATAACCTTTCGCGAGCAAAAGTAGCCGCCACTGTTGAAGATTGCACGAGCCAAGAGGGATCTTGAGTGGCCCGTGTGAGATACCAAATCGCCTCCGACGGATTTTTAAGCAGGAAGGGGCAGACCTCTGGATGGGCACCGACGTCCAGCGCAAGACTTAGAGTGCCAAGAG
Organism: Bdellovibrionota bacterium; assembly: GCA_032111275.1. Taxonomy (GTDB): domain Bacteria; phylum Bdellovibrionota_C; class UBA2361; order UBA2361; family OMII01; genus OMII01. Next base: position 4,376 of record JAULVA010000349.1, on the reverse strand, counting down.
TTTGAGCCTCAACGACGGGGAGATTGAATCCCTCCCACAGACTCATAGAGATAAATAAATCGAGAGACCGAAGGTACTCTGCTTTGTCGTGCTCGGTGAGGTTTAAATGTGGGGTGATACCGCGGGCGACAAATGCGGCGGCATCGTCCTCGGTGCCCCTACCAGCGACATGGGCTTCAATAGGTAGCCCCCGTTTAAAGGCTTCTTCCACAAGCGTTAGCCACTCCGGCCTAATGGCTGAACCCACGACATCGCGGTAAAAGAGCGTTG
>JAULVA010000349.1:0-4096 GCA_032111275.1 Bdellovibrionota bacterium | reverse complement strand
CAAGGCGCATGAGCGTACCAACTCGGACCTTGCCATTTTCGAGGTGTTCCAGGTCTGAGCTAGTTTTGAGTGCAGGGGTAGGCATGTGGTCTCCCCCTAGAAGGATTACCTCAGCTTCCGGCCACATGATGTCATGTTTGATGAAGTCGGAGATTGCGATCACTCTATGAACACGAGGATAAACATGCTCTCGCTTGTATTCGGCAATCAGCTGTCGTCGTCTTGCTGAGTCCGAAAAGAATGCGGGTGTAGGATCTCCGTTCTCCCAAGCCCAGGTTTCAAACTCGGAGGAGAGCTCGGGAAGTATCTCAAAATAGGGAGAGGTGTGAGCCGCGATGACCGAAACGCCGAGTTTACGCGCCAGGGACCTAATCTCCTCAACGTTTGGCTCGATCTTTATAACTTCAAGCCAGTCAAATGAGGAATCAACCCGCTGGGCACCAACGAACACTGAAGCCCCATCTCTCTTGAGCCGGCGGCTAATCTCCCCGATCTCTAGGCTGACGCCCCAGCCCTGCTCCATCACTACTGATAAAAATAAGATGCCTCTCATTGAAACGCCCCCTGAATATAGGCACCATATTTCCTTAGAAAGCGGCGACGGTCCGAGAAGTTCTCTTCCCCCTTAGGTCTGGTGGCGTTCTCAATATGAATGATAGGTCCAAGATTAACGCACGAGGCTCTGAAGCCGAGGCGATGCGCCTCAAGGCAGAGTGCGATATCCTGGCACTCAGCCTTGTATTTCGGGTCAAAGCAGCCGCACATCCTAAACAACGACCTTTGTATCATTAAGAACGCGCCAGTTACGCTCGGATACGTGGCCTCCTCAGGTATCTCGAGGGATAATGGATCCTTCCCCGCGTGAATATGGTAGGGAAGGCCCCACAACGCCTCTCGGGTTATAAACTCACATCCCATGTGCTGGATGGTGCCATTTGGATACAAGAGTACACTACCCAATATGCCGAGCCGCTGCTCTCTTCTAAGCCGATCAAAGGCACGCCGTAAAATCGTATCATCGGGGGGAAAGATGATGTCGTTGTTGAGGAAGAGGACAGTATCATACGAGGCGATCTCTTCTAGTTGGTTGTTACACCTTGAGAAGTTATACGCCATATCCCGAACGACCGAGGCGCAGAGGGGAAGACTATTATATAGCCGCAAGGTATCAGGATTTGTTGAGCCAGTATCACCGATCAGAATTTCAAATCCTAAACCGTCGACCTGGAATGCCCCCTGTTGGTTGCTAAGTTGCCCGACGAGCGGGGTGATTAACTCTGGAGAGTTCTTATTAAGCACAATAACCGAGAGCCCCGCAGGTAGTCCGATAGAAAGGGGAGGGATTGTGGATGGGGGCGTGGCCTCAGAGGCGCGGCTCTGATTGGATTGATCGAGGTATATGTCAAGCCGGGAATCTCTCCCAAGGGAGGTGTAGTCACCGTCGACCTTGTATGTCTCCGGTTCGGCGTCTTGCGCAAAGTCTCCGTTGCTGGACAGTTGATACAACGCCGGGGAGAGGGAGAGGTTTTTATTGTAGTAAGGATCATGCCGCAGTTGTTTTCTCCATCGAGACCGCATGCACTCGGCCTCGAGAGTCAGTTGTCTTCGTGACTCAGGTGTCGCTCCCGATTTTCCTCGACTTTTTGATTCATGATGAATCATCCCGACAAGAGGGAGAACTATGTTAGTCAACCCTCTCTCTCGTAGCTTAAGGCAGAGATCGATATCATTAAAATTTACCTTTAGGCTCTCAGCATCCAATCCACCAACCGATAGGAATTTACTCTTCTCGACGAGCAAGCAGGCTGCCGTTACCGCTGAGATTTCGCGCGGATACATCGCCAGCTGCATGTAAGTCTGATGTGCGGCGGCGTAGCCGACAAATGAGTGCGCGGCGAGGCCATTGCCACCCAGTACAACGCCCGCGTGCTGAATCGAACCATCGGGATAGTAAAGGACCGATCCAACAGCGCCGACACCGGATTGAGATCCGAAGGCCACCATCGCGTCCAACCAGTTGTCGCACCCTACCTCCACATCGTCATTCAGTAGACAAATAAACTCCCCGGCCGAAGCTCTAACAGCAGCGTTGTTAAGCAACGAGTAATTAAATGGTCCCGACTGGAGGATAACCTTGCAGCGTGGATTATCAGTGATGGTCGCTAGGAAATTCTTCGTATCCTCTTCGGCGTCGTTGTCGACGATCAGAAGCTCGTAGTTTGGGTAGCTTGTTTTGCTCAGAATAGAGTGAATGCACAGCTCCAGAAGGTGTCTATTTTTTTTGGTGGGTATGATGATGGATACCAGCGGAAACTCTGCGCGCAGCGAGGGGGATCTTCCACCGTAGAGCTTCGCGGCGTTAGTTGAGCCACAGGAGAGATCTACCGTAGTACAAGCAGACCCCTTTACGGCGAATGAGGTTGAGTGGGTGGTGTGCAGGAGCACTACGGGAATATGGAGAACCCTTGACCGGTCTACGGTGCGCGACTCAATTCTAAAGAGATTCATGATTGACGAGCGATCCAAAAGCGAGTTCGAGAGCGAGGTGGTCGGCGAGGTTCGCAAGAGCTTGTCGTCTACAAATGTGCTGGAGCCGAGGTACTCGATGGTCGAGAGTAAAAGGGGATCCCAATCCGGCTTGAATATCGGATGGGCTCGCTGCCCATCGCTCACAAGCGTATCCTCATCCGCGTAGATAACCTCAACATCTTTATTATCTCTCACGGCATTGGCCATCATCAGGAGGGCATGCTCTCGCAGCCGCTCACCGGGCTTCAGAATACCATAGAGATGTCTGCCGTTGGCCTCACGGGTTGCTTCGCGTACTCTTTCAGATGCCTGAGCCCACGTCGTCGTTGAGCACCGTGGGTCTTTGAGCGCATCGTCAGAGAGGGAGGTAGTAAAAGACTCAAGCGGGATGATGATCGCCTGCCACTCCCGGAAAATCTGAGCGTGCAGGGAGCGAACTGAGGTGATGAGATCTTCAAGTTGGTTCGGACCCACAAATAGAAAGATGATGAATTTCGTTGAAGGAGTGGACGCGGGCAATCGATTTAGAAGGGTCGAGATCTTCTCAACCGAAAGGGTATCGAATTTCTCTATCCACTTGCGATAAGGAAAACCTGCCCTCCACGTCGCGAGAGCCGCGGGTAGGTCGCTCAGCACGGTGTCCTCTGAAATGACCGTATCTAGGGTGTCCCTAAGAGTATTCGGGTCACAGGTTCGCAGCTTCAGGGCTCGTCCCGCCTTTATATAGTGAGTTAAGGTTGTCAGGCGTCGGGAGATCTCGATATCGTTATGGGTTCGGTACCATACAGGATCAAAAAAAGGATTTGGGCGTCTTCCCTCTCGATCTCCTGCGCGAATGAAATGGACAAGGGGATTCACCTTACGGCGAGCGACATCCTGATTTTCAGAGAGATAAAATGCCGAGAGAAAAAATTCGGATGGGTTTCTTCCTTCGAATCCACCATGCAGGAGGTAGTGGCGAAGTGGATCAATGCCGCTTTGCTTTACGTCATCATATTGTTCGAGGTAATACTTCGCGTCAAAAAGTCCGGAGCGCCCCACTAACGCGTAGTGCCGGGAAAGAGCACATAACCTAGCTAATCGGGTCAAAAATGTTGGAAACGTGGTGGGTAACATCCTCTGTATGCTATCTTTATCAGTTTATTTGTCCTGCCCCTACGATAACTCTCCATCCAGCTCCGTAGCATACCTTAGTAGAGTTTGGGATTAGGAAGGTGGCGGAATTCAATTCCCACCGCTTCACAATCACTGCTGCCTGTCGGGCAGGTTACCCTCCACTGGGAAACCGGTGTTTTCGCCACAAACCAAAGACTTGAAAACTTGATAAAATACTCCCTTTGCTTCGCCATCGTGGTGAAAGCCACCCGATATGTAGCACCGTCTATCTCCATGTCGATATTTTTGGGGATTGCGCTATCAGGATCATGGTTGAGCAGTACACGAATGACCGGTTCACAGAAAGCCACCGTACCAGGCTCGCAGCGAGCGTTGTCTCGAATTGAGGAGATTGCGGGCAGCGCTCGAAGGTTAAGCTCCTGGCCGAGGCTTGTTGTCCAGTAGTTCCTCT
>JAULVA010000348.1:0-8428 GCA_032111275.1 Bdellovibrionota bacterium | reverse complement strand
GCGGCTTAAAGAATGCGATACTGGATGCGGGCTCTTTTGTAGAGCTTACCGGAGACTCCGACAGGGTGAATCCGCTTACCTCACCTGATTCCTCCACTTGCAATCGCAGAAGGCCGGAGTTGTAGCCAAGCGAACTAGCCTTGGATGAACCCTCCGCCCCCTTCTCCTCGAGGGTATAACGCCACGTTCCGTTGAATCGTGAACTAGCGACAGATGCACTGGCGCCGACGATATCCGATTGTTGGGGTTGAAGGAGCGCATTATTTTTCTCCAGTGCGGGACTAAGCGAGGTAATCGCATCGTGTTTCGAGTCGAACGAGGGACTGAACCAGTCAACCGTGCGGTTGGTGAGAAGTTCTCCATTCGGTAACCGACGGCTGAAGCCAGCGGTTGAGTAGATATCTCCCTCGGCATCTTCCCCACTCTGTTTAACTGATATTCGCTCAACTCCACTGGCAATCAGATTGCGAACTTCGCCACCCTCACTGATTCCGTTTTGATTGCTATCAAACCAAAGAGCAAGGCCCTGCCGTTCTGCGCCGGTAATCTCTCCGTTATTATCGTCGTCCAGCAGCGCGAGCGCCTCATAGCCATTCTTCCACAATCGCCTAGAGAGCTTGTCGGATCGGTCCATCCCTACTTTCTTGAGTCGGACCTTGTCTGCGTGGCCAAAGGTCCAATTGCCGAACAGTTGAGTTGCGGATGTTATCTTACCCGTTCCCTCAGGATAATACACCAACAGAGGCGTCTCAGCGGATGCCTTCCAGTGATAGGTCTTACCCTGACTACGTGGATTGAGAGGAAAGCTGGTCAAAGCCACTGCGCGGTTCAGAGGGGAGCCTAAGAATTTGCTTTCTATCGATTTAGCAATCATCCCGTAGTGCCCCTCGTGGTGTACTGACTGACCGCCCGGTAGGGACCGACTCCTGGCGGGCCGTATGGTATCGCCTGTAGATGAAGCATTGAAACCTCCAGTTATGGTACGGCCCGCCAGGAGTCGGGCCCTACCGTGGGACGTATCGCATCGCCTGTAAACGCGGCCTCGAATCGTCATCCTTCAGCCAAGCGTGCGCATTCACTGGTGCGTTGTCCCTCCTCTTCCTAAACAAACAGATACATACACCTGGGAATTAAGCGCATAAGGGTTGAGTAGCGCCCATGCTCTGGCATACTTACGGATGAAGCAACCTAAAGGCGAAAACGCCGGTGATTGTAACCTCTATGCAGAATAAAGAGCAGACAAAAGCAGCGCTCCTCGAGGTGCTTCGAGAAGAGATCTCGAAGCTTCTTGTGGCGGATGATGTGAGCGAGGAGGAGAAGCTCGCTCGATTCGAACGTGCGACAGCGATTCTTAACGGTGGAGATGACTAATATGGGATCTGTAGACGTAACACAGCAAAAAACTCGCCCATGCGCGAAACTTACAGCTAGCCGTGTCATTCGCTCGGCATCACGTTGTCACGAGAGCGCAGAGAAGGCAACGGGTGATGACGTACCGCAGCGTATAAGTCGCGCGGTGGCCACATTACGTGCTCAGAAACCCAGCGCCGCCGTCCATGTTCGCGAGCTCGTGGAGAGCTTCAAGGCGCGGGAGTTCCCAGCCTTCGAGGATTGGATGAAGAAGCGATTACAGAAGAACAGCCCCGCTGTGCTGGCCCCTAATCCCGCAAACCACAAGTTTGATGTAGAGGATGGAACGATCGACCTTGCGGTAGGCAAGCGAGAGGCAGCGCGCAAGATTGAACATCAGAAGAAGATGACGCCGGCATACGTCCTAAAACAGGGATCGTTCCGGCAGGTTCTCGAATCGGTATCTCGATTGCCACGCGAACAGCAGCTTGAAGCGGCGATGGCTTTCGTCGTTGAACAGAGGAAGGGAAGCTTGCTCGACAACGCGCCAGAGTTCAAACAGTTCGAGAAAACCCTCAGACAAGATCATCGAACGGCCACAGGGCGCATGGTAGAGGGCCTTGAGAACCCGTTCTACCGGGGCGTGTGTGAGGAGGTCTTGAATCTCTTCAAAGAGAATGGCTGGGTCAAAAACGCTCCTCGCCCCCCTTCCCCATGGGATTAGCGCGAGCAGGGAGGGAGGAGGTCATAACGACTCTAAGGACACCAGTCGCTACCAACGTCGTAGTCTCTCATCATTCTCATCGATTCCTTCTTCCGCGGACCGATTTCCGCCCTTGACGGATCGATTCACTCCTTGTCGCGATACCTTCCGAGGGCTAGGGTGGACGGCGAAATGTTTATGAGACGCGTGGTCGGAGCATCGTAACGTGACAACAAGACCCTACCGTTTATCGGAGAAAGAGCGTGCACTCCTCGTACACACCAGTGTCTCCGCGGATCGCTCCCTCAAAGAGATCGCCGCCCAAAGCGGGCTGAGAGAACATAACGTCCGCTACATCCGTGACAATCTTCTCCAGGAGGAGCTCATTCAACCGGTGTACTTCATCGACATGTACTAATTAGGGCTCATCGATCTCGGTGTGTTCTTCTCTCGGGGTGCCGAAACATCCGCGGGTCGAAAGAAGCTTGAGCAGGACTTGCAAAACGCTCCATCGGTCACCTGGCTCGCGAAGATGGGTGGTGCCTACCACTATGGAATGACCGTACAGCTTGCGAGGATGCACGATGCCCCCGGCCTCTACGAGATGATTCGTCCGACGGAGCCCGGTGGATACTTCTCCAAAACGGTGCGGGTAGGATGGGAGTGGCACTCCTTTTCCCCCAATTTCCTGTGTCCACAGATCCGCCACCGTTCATGCGTAACGGTCACCACGAGAAATAGCCCGATTGAGGTAGATGAAACGGATCTCCTCATCTTGAGAACGGTCGCGGCGAAAGCGGGCATGAGCAGAGCGGAAATGGCGCGCGCGGCGCAGATGAACGTCAATTCTTTCGACTATCGATTTGAGAAACTTACCGAGAAGGGAATCATCAAAGCGATGGGCTACGTGATGGCGACTGAGCGATTAGGGATCCATGTCTACCGATTACTCATCGCGGACCTGGGGCTCACCAAGGAGCAGCGCGACCACCTGCTGAAGACGGTCGCATCCCATCCGGAGGTTGGCGCGATCATCCTCTGCACCGGAAACTGGGATTTCGAGCTACGTCTTGAGACCGAGAATCCGAGTGGCGCCGATACCTTTTCTCAGCTCCTCTACGACCGCTTCGGGCACAGCATCGATTCGATCACGTGCGTACAACAACACAAGGTCTTGAAGCGTCGGGGATTTCCCGTTGAGAGCCCCGCGTGAACATGGCGCACTGTGTTGGGAATCGACAGCACAAACCTCCCACGGGCTATAATGGGACCTTTAGCACCAAGGAGTCATAGGACCAACTCCGACTCCGCGTCCTAGCGTCATTGCGGTGGCTCTCTCCCTGGCCGAAAAGGTTCCCTACCCCGCCGAACCTGCTATCCTCCGCTCATGTCATCCATGATGCGCACACAACCTCGCTCACTCATAGCCGCGATGCTGCTCGCGGCGTGCGGCACCTCGTGTGGAAGGAAGGAGCAATCCTCGCGCACCGCGGAACCCGATCTCTCACGCGCGGCGCTTCCCCCTCTCTCGCAATCTGCCCTCCCCTCCGCACCTCCGACTACATCGAGCGACATAAACCTCGCCCATGAGAGCTTCATCAGGACGCGACCACGCCCCAACAGGGATCCCCTCTATGCGGGAGAGCCCCGAGTTGTTGAGGCCCTCCGCTCTACCCCAAAAAACCTCAAGGTGCTCCACAATACCGGATACGCCACCGGTTACGACGAATCGAAGCATAGCCCGGCGTGGGTGGCGTATCGACTGCATCGTCATGGAGAGGTAGGCGAGAACTCGGTCGCGGCCCCGCGCGATCTCTTTAGCTTTAAGACCGACACCCGCACCGCGTCGCGCGTCACCGAGCGCTTTTTCTACCGGAGTGGATACGATCGCGGGCACCTTGCGCCGAACGACGCTATCGGCGTGAACTACGGCGTGGAGGCTCAACGCGAAACATTCCTTATGTCGAATATCGCTCCGCAGCGACCACAGTTCAATCGGGGCGTGTGGGCATATATTGAGCGGTTCGAGCAAAACAACTGGGCTAACGCCCGAGAAGCTGTGTGGGTAATTACCGGACCGATCTACACCGATGAGGAGAAAGCGAAGATTCGCTACCAAAACCGCGCCATACCCGTTCCCTCCAGCTATTTTAAAATATTCGTCGATGAGGAGGGTTCACGAATCAGAATTCTCGGTATGGTTGTTCCGCACGACACGAAGCGGGGCTCCGCATTAGAACGCCTTCTTCACTCCGTCGACGATATTGAGACCGTCAGCGGGCTCGACTTTAATCCCGGTCTCCCCGACCCCCTCGAAGAATCCCTTGAAAGGGACAAGCCCCGTTCGGTGTGGCCGGTGGGTCGGTAATTCTCTCTCAAGAGGTCACACCCAACGTGCTCGTGCTCGCGCACGGACGGGGAGAAAAAGTCTAGCATTTTCGTGGACGTTCACGTTTACGAGCACGAGCACGTTCACGTGTTAGCATCCCCAGTAAGACCATTAGTCGGTTTTCCCACGATCCCCCAAGGTGTACGGATCGGAACATTATAGCCCGACCATGTCGTTATCGGTCATGAGAGTCCCATCTTAAAACGAAGAACTTTCACCGAGCCCCTTTCCTACCTCTTTCAGTCGCCTTATTCTGCGCCATTCGATTTCTTTTCAACGCTCAGGTGCCTAGGCACCCGGGCTTCATATGGGTAGAACGCATGCCTCAGGAAGCGAGGCAAAACCTACGAGTAGTCTCATGCGAGACCTCGCCACGTGAACGTCCACGAAGGATTTTACCTCCCTTCCCTCAGGCTCTTACGAGCGAGATGCGAATAAACCGTCACAAGGTTCACTCCTGAACCCTGACACCGCACCGAAACCAAACCAAAGAAAACCCGTGAAAACTGCTGAACTACCAGACAGAGGAATAGCCGTCTTGATTGACGGCTTCGTGTTGGCCTTCATTTGTGAGGCCATCAATAAGGTGCTCCTGATCCCGACGATTAACCTCGGAAGGATGGAGCTCAACTCAACCGCGCTCCTTGGACTCATCGTCCCCGTGATTTATTACGGGCTGATGGAGGGCTCCATCGCCGGCGCGACCTTCGGAAAACAGGCTATGAGCTTGCGCGTTGTTACCCTCGATGGTCGACGCCTCTCCTATCCTAAAGCCTTCTGGAGAGCGATCACCCGTCTGATCCCTATCGGATGGCTTCTTGCCCTCGGTGACAAAAGTCGTGCGCTGCATGACTTCGCCGCAGGATCCAAGGTCGTGACAATCGAGGATGATTGATACAGGTGGTGCGGATGTCCTTTTTGAGAAGGTTTTTTCTCGGGATATCCGCATCTCGGTTGTAAGAGCTGGCGAGTGCGTTCTGTTCCCCCTCCTGGGAGAGCGAGGGATCTCGGCCGATCCACGCGGGGCGGACATTCATCCCTGTATTTCCATCGCACTATCAATATCTCCCCGCTCCTGAAGTCCGCGAATGCTCATCTCTCGGGTCACCATCCCGCTTCCCGCTGAGGTTTGCATCACGTGATCAACGTGGTGCGTCTTCCCCTCACGAATAAGCGCGCGCACGGCGGGTGTGGCGATTAACACCTCACTCACCACGGATCGTCCTCCGTGTCGATTCACAACCAACTCCTGGGCGACGATCCCCTCAAGGCTATCAGCGAGCGCGGCTCGCACCTGAGCCTGCTGCTCCGCGGGGAAAACATCCACGATTCGTGAGACCGTTTGAGCGGCGCTTGAGGTGTGGAGCGTTGAGATTACGAGGTGCCCCGTCTCGGCGGCGATCAGCGCGAGCTGGATCGTCTCAAGATCGCGCATCTCACCGAGAAAAATAACGTCTGGATCCTCGCGAAGAGCCGCTCGCAGGGCATGGGCGCATGATTGCACATGTGTTCCAACCTCCCGCTGGGACACAAGGGCGCGTTCGCTCTCGATCACGAACTCAATCGGATACTCTATCGTGACGATGTGTTTCGCATCGCGCTTCGCGATCTGATCGATAAGGGCGGCGGCTGTGGTCGATTTTCCCGAACCGGTCGGACCGGTAATGAGTACGAGACCACGTCTCGCCAGAGAGAACCGCGCGACGCTCTCGGGAAGTCCGAGCGTCTCGAGAGTGGGAGGACGACCCGGTATACGACGCATAGAGAGCGCTCTCCCTCGGCGTTGGAGATAGGCGTGAACTCGCCACCTTCCATTCCCTACAGCGCAGGCGGTATCGACCTCGACCCCTCGGATGAGCGCGTCGCGCTCTGGTTCTGAGAGAAGAGCATGAAGAAATGTGGTGAATCGGTCAGCGGAGATCCGCTCACCATCAAGCTCCTCCAAAGCACCGGCCACACGCGCCCGGGGGGGCTCCCCTTCAACGATATGCAGATCTGAAGCGTTGCGCGCCACCGCGTGTTGAATGATCTCTTCAAGATTTCGGAAGGTCAGGTCCGTCCGTCGGGGGAAAAGAGTGCGATGGATCTCGTCGTCGTCCATGTCGACATATCGGTATGTAACGTGGAGTGTTGTGCGAAATACAATCAATCGGTCACGCGAGATCCCAGGGGCCGTATCGTGACGCGTATTGATGAATAGTGTGTTTGGTAGGGCCCGACTCCTGGCGGGCCGTATCGCATCGCCTATCGATGAAGTCTCGATACCTCCAGGTACGCTACGGCCCGCCTGGAGTCGGGCCCTACCGGCCGTTTATTCGATACATCATAAGGTGCCACAGTGCATGGCGTTTCCATGTGGAGTTTACACGTCGTATTCGACACGGCACCCGGTAGGGCCCGCGTCCTCGCGGGCCGTATCGTGGCGCGGATCGATGAGACATCGACACCTCGATACCTCCAGTTATCATACGGCCCGCCAGGAGTCGGGCCCTACCTAACCGTCGACATCATGTGGTAGGGTTGGCGGCTAGCTTACGTTATGACCCTCACCCCGCTCCCACATGCTCGAAAGATTCTTGGCCTTCACGGCTCCGCCGCGGGGTGGTTCCTTGCCCGTGAGGTGCGAAATCATCCGAAGTCGCTGATCATCTGCGCCGACCGGAGGGAGGTCGAGGATGTTTTGGAAGACCTCCGCTTCTTCCAAGGTAATTCCACCGTATCGGTCTTTCCATCATGGGAGACGCTCCCACTGGAGCCCGTGTCGCCGGGGGTTGAGATCTCCGCGCAACGGATAAGGACCCTCTATGAAATTACACACTCCCCCTCGTTCAGCGTTGTAACGTCCGCCGAGGCTCTCGTTCAAAAGATCATACCACCGGACTACCTCGACCAACTTAAAATCGAGATCCATGTCGGAAGCCTGATCAATCGGGACCCATTCGTGGCGACCCTCCTCGACGGCGGGTTCAACACCACCAAGAGCGTCACCCAGATCGGGGACCTCGCGATCAAGGGGGCGGTGATCGATCTCTTCCCTGGAAATAGCCCCCATCCGGTCCGTATCGAATTCGACTTTAACAAGGTAGTGCGCCTCGTCAGCTTTGACCCCGAATCGCAACGCTCCCTTTCGGACCTCTCCTCTGTCTCTATTCTTCCCGTGAAGGAATTTCCCCTTCCCTCATGGTACTCGAACGCGAAGGAACGAATTACCTCTACCCTCAAAGAGAGGGCGCTCGCCATCGGCACTCCGATTCGCGAGGTGGAGAAGGTACTTCAAGCGCTCGACCAACGAGCGGAGTATCCGAGCCTTGAGCTGCTCCAGTATATATTCGCGCCGAGCGTCACCAGCCTCACGCGTCTCCTGCCGAAGGATACCAAGGTCTTCACCCTCGACGCTCACAAGATTCAACGCTCCATAGAGGAGTTCCTTGAGAACGCGCACGATCGAGCCGCGCGACTGATCGAGGAGCAACACCTTATTCCGAAGGTTGATGAGGTGTTCTTCGATTTCGACACCACGTGGCGTGAGGTCGCCGAAGCGACATCGTGCGACGTTGGGGGAATAGACGACTCAGCGACCCACGATACGCACGACAACGTGCGAACAGAGAGCCTTCTCGACTTAGCGACGCAGATGAGAACGGCGGTAGGGAGTGGAAACGCGTTTCAGCCGCTCAAGGAATTTCTCGACATCTGGCGTCGGAAGAAGTTCTCCATCGGTTTTAGCGTAGGATCCAAATCACGCGCCAAACGTCTTCAGAGTATCCTCCTGGATATCGGCACCGACGCGCCTATAGTTGAAACAACGGCGCTGGGGTGGCTCACCATACGACGACCACCGGTCGCCATCCTCGTGGGACACCTCCATGCGGGATTCCGGCTCCTCGACGAGAAGATAGCGTTTATCTCAGAGAATGAGATCTTCGGCGAACGTTCCTACCGCTCGGGATCAGCTCCACGTATTAGCGCCAAACGACTTCTAAGTT
>JAULVA010000347.1:0-5201 GCA_032111275.1 Bdellovibrionota bacterium | reverse complement strand
CTGGAAAGATTGACTTGAATCCCCTCCCATCTTTCGCGATATCGCACGCGCTTGAGGCAAACACCGAATCTCTAAAATCCGTATCGCCGGAGGTTGCTCGCCACACGGTGCATCGTGTGAGACGTTCAGCGCCCATCCCCGTTACCATCGCGACTCCGTCAGCCACGCCTGAGAATGTCCAGGTGGCGCTCGGCAGCTTTTCGTTGTTCATCACCATCCGCACGAAGGCGACGATCGCGTCCGCGGCCACTGCCTCACCAAGCACACCGTGACCCACGTTCGGCAACATTCGTAACATCTTCGGTTCAGGAAGCTTGTCCCAATACTCTCGAACGGAGTCCACGACCCAATATGGATCGTTCGCTCCCAGGAGGACGAGTTTCGGGATCGTGAGTCGCGGGAAATACCCAACAGGATCTATCCACGAGACTAAGCTGGCCATGCGGGGCTCAAGAAGGGCATCTGTGAGACCGAGGGCCGTATACGGGCGGATCTTTTCCGAGTCCTTACCGTATCGTTCTCGTGCGAGAGCCACCTGTTCACGCATCGCTATCATCTCATACACGGCGGGCACTATGCCGATGATTCGACGCTCGACAGCGGCGGAGAGATAGGTTGTCCACCCCCGCTTAGATGCTCCTATCACCACCACTTGCAGATGAGGCTGGTGTAATGTCTCCTGCAGCGTGTCGATCCCTCTCACGACACTGGTCACCATCGGAAAGAGAAGTGGCCAGGTGGCATCACCGGAGTTGCGGTATCGATCAAGGGTGTACGAGAGAAGAACGTCCTCCGTTTTTCCACCGAAGAGCGGTTGATTGGGCACCTTGGTGAGGACAGCGACTCGTATGCCCAACTCATCCGCAAACTTTTGCGCGTTTCGTTGTTGAGCTTCCCCGCCATCTCCACCGGTCAGAAGAACAGCTACAATATCGTGTCTGCCGAGGACCTGAGGGTGCTTTATCAGGAGCTCGTGCCGCCACGGAACGCCACGCCACACCTGACTTTGAAACGACACGCGCACGGGTTCGCTGCCATGGAGATCGAGCACCGAGATGTCGGAGGGACGTCCTGTAGAGGCGACATAATCGGCGAGTCCCTCAGCGAAAGCGGACGAGAGCGTGCTCAAAGACACCAGTGCAGTGAGAAGAAAAGAGAGTAACCGCGTCATTCTAAATACCTTAAAACCTTCATTATTGAACACTATCATGGTACGGCCGCGTACCACGAACCACAACCACTTTCGGCGCTCTCCGGAGGGTATACTCCAAACACTTATGATCCACGAAATTGTCGTCCCGATTTGCAGCTCCCTGCGTCTTAATAGAGAAAGGTGGTACACTGTCGTAAGACACGAGTCCTTCAAACGATGCTAAACAAAAGATACCTCCTAACCTGGCTCTCAACCTCTGTGCTCACAGCGATAAGCTGTTGCGTACTGGGCATGAGCGGCTCGGTGCGAGCGGAGCCGCCTCGTAACCTTGAGGTCTCGAAGAGCTCTCTTCAGGATATCTTTACACCCCGTCGACCGATCCCCTACAAACTTCTCGGTCTAAACTCATTCCTGAACGATGCTCGGTTTGGTCCCATTCGATCCCAACTGCGAGACGTGAGGACCAATCTCGGGATACGAAAAATTCGGGTCCTTGTCGCATGGAACGATCAGGTACAGCCATCGCCATCGGCAACACCTAACTTTCGCCTCTACGATCAGATCCTCTCATCCCTTCCCTCGGGAACCGAGGCTCTGGTTATTCTAACCGGCGCGCCATCGTGGGTTAAAAACTCCCGTAACTGGGTCGGGGGAAGTCCTCGCTCGACCTTCGTCGAACTATGGGTAAAGCGGGTGGTCAATCGATACAAGAATCGCGCTCGAATCGGCGCGTATCAGATATGGAATGAGCCTAACAACCCAGATTTCACTGAGAACGTAACCCTCGACGTGCTCACGAAGCCAGATAACTACGTCGAACTCGTCGCGCTCAGCTACAACGCCGTCAAAGCGATCTCGCCGCGCAAAAAAGTAGTCAACGGCGCGACTACCGCGATAGCTCAAAATTATCCCGCAACCCTCAACTACAACAAAGCGCTCGTGAGAGCCGGGATCACCTCGTTCACCGATGTCTACGCCATCCATTTCTATGGGAAGAGCATTGAGCGGGTTTTACTTCCGGGCGGCGTAGCCGATTTTGTAAATAGTCTGAAGCTCCCGATCTGGATTACGGAGACAGGGGCGCAGGGGGTCAACAAACAGCTCGAGTACGCCGAACGTATATTTGCCTTCCTCAAGAGACAGATGCCCGGGATCGCGCGCATCTATATCTATCAGTATACCGAGTCCAGTCCCGCCGACGTCACCTACGGTCTCCGTAATCTAACGCCAGGCGCTTCGGTCTCTGACCTCTATATCAAGCTGCGGGATAGAGCCAAATAGCTGCGCTATAACACCGGCGAGAAAAGCCGAGCCGCTTTTGAGCCAAGTTTCATCGGCAAGGAAAGCTCTCCGAATGTCCTCAAACTAACATCTCGACTCTGCGCGAAATCGGCTTCGAGCATCTCTGCGACACGGGCACAGAATGAGGGGTCGAATACTACGGCGGTTACCTCAAAGTTTAGTCGAAGGGAGCGATTATCGAGGTTAGCGGTACCAACGGCGCTCACGGTATCATCGACAACAAAGACCTTCTGATGCAGGAACCCTTGCGTGTATCGATACACCTTTACACCGGCGGCGGTCACCTCCGGCACATATGAAAATGAGGCGAGCCACACCATGAGGTGATCAGCTTTTTCCGGCAAGAGCACCCGCACGTCGACACCTCGCATCGCCGCGAGTTGAAGCGCACGAAGGATCGACTCATCAGGAACAAAATAGGGGCTCGCGATCCACACGCGCTCTTTCGCGCGAGTAATCGCCTCAAGGAATAGAAGGGTACATCGATCACTTGGATCGGCTGGACCGGACGCCACGACGAGCACCTCACTCTCTCCCGATGGGTTAATCGCAGGAATTGAGATGGCTGGCAACTTCCCCGTAGCCCATGCCCAATCAGCGCAGAAAACTCCTTGAAGCGGTAACACTGAGGGGCCGCGCACGCTCACGTGGGTATCTCGCCAGGCGGAGAATTTCTTCGAGATTCCGATGTACTCATCACCAACGTTGTGCCCACCGACGAACGCGATAGCGCCATCAACCACCACGATCTTGCGATGGTTTCGAAAGTTGACCTGAAAGAAATTGCTGATTCCTTGTCTGGTGTGGAAGCGATGCGTGTGAATACCCGCCTCCTTGAGCTCCCGCGTGTATGACGCCGGAAGTTTATTACTCCCCACCTCATCGTACAAAACAAACACCGAGACGCCCTCACGAGCCTTGCGTATTAAGCGCTCCTTGAACCTCCGTCCTAGTCCATCGTCCTTGATGATGAAGAACTCAACCAAGATGTAGTTCGTTGCTCTATCGATGGCGTCAAAGATCGCCGAAAATGTTTGCTCTCCATTAATCAGAAGCTCAAGTTTGTTCCCTGAAAGGATATCCGCCCCAGCGATATGCGCAAACGGGTCCATCTCGCGATCCGAGCTGGCCAACACCCGGTGCTCGGCGAGCCGCGCCCGATACTCGGCGAAAATAGCCCGATGCGCGTCGAGCATCGTTTTGATCCGCTCTCGGTACCCCGCGAATCTCGTTTGACCGAGCACGAAGTAGGCCGGCACCGCGAGAATGGGAATCATCATCAGGAAGAGAACCCACGCGATCGCGCCCTGTGAGCTCCGCGAGTTGTAGAGCGCGTGCAACGCTGTCGCGATACCGATTGCGTGAAAAATGGCGAGGAGGAGGGAGAAGATAAGGGTGTAGCTCATGTGGTTTCGCTCGTGGGGAGTTCCAGTTGCAACTAGTAGCAGGGTCGTTGGGTGCCCCCCACCGACACGCCATAGTACGCGGATCTATCGGCTCACGCCTCCCCTATGAGCAATGGAGAGAGGTATTTCGAGAGACCAGGTGCGATAAACGAGGTGATGGAGAGACATGCAAAGAGGGCTTGCCTCGATGTAGCGAGGGGATAAAAAGGTGCTGACTGAGATGAGCGACGCCCACCAAGCCGATAAGCTTAGCAATTAAAGCATGTTAAAACCCTTCTACTAAGCCATCGACGCCCGTGCGATGCCCTGCAAGATTGCCTTTAAAACCTTGTCTTAAATCGGTATAACCTACCTCCCTGCAAAGGTTCGGATGGCGCCTCACACACGTAATCGCCTCCAACCGCGCTCGTAACCGTCAGACGTTCAAAGAAGTCGTTATGTCGTTGGCCCCACACTCGCCCATCGCCCACAAGAGTACCGATCTTCCCCTTAGCCCGCCGCCGGTTCATGAAGTGGCCCCGGAGATAGCTGCTCTCCTCGCCGGTGTCAGCAAGTGGCGATCACTACTACTCGCCGATGCGGACTCGCCGAAGAAAGAGGAACTCCTCAACGCATACCAGGCGATGGGGTACGTGCCTTCCGGGATGGTATCGTCCAGCGCGGCGCTCAGTGGACACGCGCGAGTAATCGAGCCGGTCAGCAGTCAAATTATGGACGACCTCGCATCGGGGAGGGTTACCCTCGGTGACATCACCAATAAGCAGCCCGTGGAGGTCAAGGCGCGCTACTATCCTGAGCTAACAACCCCTCAAATCAGGTTGCTCCAATCGATAGTTGCTCAGGAATCGCACCTCCATTCGCTAGATATCTCCGGCTTGATTAAACAGCTCCCCTTCCCTATCACACCAAACAATTATCTCGGTCGGTTTATCGCGAAGGGGTGCGAGAGCCCTCACCGAGCCGCTCGGCACCTGCAACTAGCTATCCCCTTCTTGGTGAGGATGAGATCCCTCTTCGAGGGGTTGAACAATTCCATCCTTAACTTCCTCAATATCGATATCGCCTCGTCCCAAAACGGGTCCGGCCCTCAAATGAACCAAAAAAGGGTGAATCCTGAGAACCGACGCAATACAATCGACGTGCTCCACGCGGCGATTGACCACTCGTGGGATTTCTTCGGTAAGAGCGAGACCGGCACTACCCAACGTCTCACCTCCGTTGTGGTGCCACGGCTTCCAGATGTTAACGTCGAACACATAGACCCGAAGCGTTGGAACGAGCTCGCTATCGCGCTCTACGACTGGCTCCTCTTCGGCAATCGCACACACGAACTCCTCAAC
>JAULVA010000346.1:2616-3849 GCA_032111275.1 Bdellovibrionota bacterium | reverse complement strand
CGGGGGGAACATCATCGACAGACGCGGGACGGAGTCAGAGCCGCGAATCTCTACCCGAGTGATGGTGAAGGTTGCGTCTTTAACGTCTGAGGGATCAATTCGAAGTCTGTGCAGGTCACCGTGCCAAGGACCGAGAAAATAGGTGGTAGCTCGGCCCGGCACTATCGGTGCGCGTAATGGCGCCCCTTGAAAATCGTTAAAAAAAACCTCGAGGTTTCGTCCTCCCGAAATTGTTCCCTCGATCATTATGACAGCCCCTGGTCGTGACGGCGAGGCGAGATAGGCTATCCCGAGTAGCAACAAAAATAGGCCGATGTATCGCACCAAAGGATGAGCTAACGATACTATAACACGTTCTCGAGAGGAGATTGTATTCGAAGTGGTGTCGGGATGGGTGCTTCTCATCAAGCGTTCATCCGTGCAGGACTAACCGAGTTCGGTCGCCTTGGGGAATTAGATTTCGGCGATTCGATGTTCACTCTGTGCACTTTCTCGCAAGTACTAAAGGAGCTTTTTTAGACCGATCAACCCTTTTACGCTGCGACCGCTTCAAGCCTAGGGGCGCCGAGCCGCCTTCCGGCGTACGAAAGCCGCCAGCACACAATACTTTAGGTATCGGTAGAACGTTTGAAAGGTGTACCGGAACTTGGAACCATCTTGGCTCTCAGAACGAGAGGTCAGAATGTAGGGAACCTCCCCAAACGAGGCTCCGGCTCGCTTGAGCAGATATACCTCCTCAACAATTGAGGGGAAGCCCCTTTCCTCGAATCGAACGCCGTCAAGTAAGGAGAGGCGAACGGCCCTAAATCCGTTAGTGCAATCCCGAACACCGATGCCGCATAAAGCTGACGCAATAACATTTCCGTAGCGACTTACTGCCTGTCGGAACCACGGCACGCCACTCATTCCACCTTGGGGTATGTAGCGAGAAGCCTTCACGACATCGATGCCACTCTGAATCGCTTCCTCAAAGACCGGAATCAATTCAGGATCGTTTGTGAGATCGGAGTCCATGAACAAACCAAAGTCAAACCCAGCCGCCCTTGCCGCTTTGGCTCCCTCCAATAACGCCGCACCATATCCTCCATTGACAGGGCAGTATACCGCTCGGAAAGGAAGCGACTCCCGTTCAAGTTTGGCAAGAATTTCAGCGGTTTTATCAGAGCTGCCATCATCGACAACGAAGAGAACGGTCGTCGGCAACTTTGCTGCCAAGACACGACTGACCTCGCG
>JAULVA010000346.1:0-2573 GCA_032111275.1 Bdellovibrionota bacterium | reverse complement strand
TTTCGGCGCCGCGCTCCTCGTTAAACATGGGTATGATAACAGCCAGTTTGGATCTCCCTGGGCTCGATGCAATTGAAGATATCGACTGTGTCACAAACTCTCCCTGCTAAGACATTATCATCACATCAAAACACCAACAGCCGATCCCTCAAAGACCGTGAAGGTTTCAAGCGAGATCTCCGTTAGAATTTACGCCAAACCGTTCGATTCACCAGATCAACGTAACTAATGATCGTTCGCACTACAAAGGATGAAACATCTCTTTGAGTGTAGTCTTCTATGGGCTTCGTCCTAAAGTTTGGATCGCTATACTGGTCGATACTGACGCGTACGGACTCCAAAATTCGCTGTGGTGACACGCCCGTCATGATCACGGCGCCAACATCCGACCCCTCTGGCCGCTCGTGTGCCTGTCGAATCGTAACGGCTGGGAAGTTTAAAATGGACGACTCCTCGGTAATCGTACCGCTATCCGATAAGGTGCAGAGAGCGTTCTTCTGAAGGGCAACGTACTCAGTGAACCCAAGAGGCTTCATGAATGAGATGAGCTCTGAACCTCGCCAAGCGGCATCCTCTAACCTCTTCCTCGTTCTAGGATGTGTAGAAACGATGATCTTTTTGTTGTACTTTTCAACCAGGAGCTGCAACGCTTTCAACAAATCGGAGAAATTCCTCTCGTAATCAACGTTCTCCTCTCGATGAATACTAACTACGAAATAGTCCTTCGGCTGTAGACCCAACCTTCGCAGCGCATCGGAGGACTCAATTTTGTCGCGATAAAAATCCAACACCTCCGGCATCGGGGATCCCGACTTCACGACCATCTGGGGATTCAATCCTTCCCTCAAAAGATACCTTCGAGCGTGCTCACAGTGTACCATGTTCACATCGCTCAGATGGTCCACGATCTTCCGGTTGATCTCCTCAGGCACTCTTTGATCAAAGCACCGGTTTCCAGCTTCCATGTGGAAGATCGGTATCTTGTTGCGCTTCGCGGCGATAACCGCCAGAGCGCTGTTAGTGTCCCCGTAAATCAAAATCGCGTCAGGCGACTGCGCCCTGATGATATTCTCGCTCTCAACGAGAACAGCGCCGATGGTCTCGACCGCGGTGTCACGAGCCGCGTTTAAGAATACATCAGGTTTTCTGAGCCCCAGATCATCAAAAAATATCTGATTTAACTCGTAATCAAAATTCTGCCCGGTATGAACGAGGGTATGTTCAAAAGAGCTATCAAGCTTAGGAATGATGCGAGATAATTTTATAATGTCTGGCCTTGTACCCAGAATTGTCATGACCTTCATGGTTAGCGACTCCGGAGCGTTGAGAAAAACTCCTTACTCTTTGCGATCTGCTCAGGAATTTCCATAGTGCAGACATCCGCTGAAAGCGTATGTATCGAGCTAAGAGTTCTATCGCAGAACTCAGGAGCATCAACTGGCTTGATCTCCGCCCTAACGCCGTAGACCTCCGCGATATGACTCACCAATTCGTATTTATTGACTGCTCGAGGGGAATGCATGTGGCTAATTCCAGCTTTGTAGAGGCCCTTCTCAATAATCGCCTCGATAACAGTAGCTAAATACCATGTCGTCACTCCGTTCCACTTGTGATTAAGGAACCCATTCATCGTTTGACCATTTTGCTTTTTCACCCATTCAACCAAAGAGCGAGCCTGCCCCTCCGGCTCCTCTCCGATGATAGAGGTACGCAAGGTCATTATAGCTCTGGTGTCTCCCGCCGCCTTAGAGAGTCCGTACACGTCTTGCGCGTCGATTGGGCTTAGTTCGTTGTAGCTCCCCTTAGAACCGGAATAGATACAATCGGTAGTAACATGGATAGCGCGGACGCTCAGAGAGTTCGCAATGAGAGCCAAATTGTGAGGAAAGATGCTATTTACCTTGAGGACTTCCTCGACGCTCAGCTGCGCGATTCGTGGCTTGATGACACCAGCGCAATTAATAACCAAATCAGAGTCCTTAATCAGCGGGACCAAGCTCTCTATCGGCTCCTTGGCTATGTCATACGTGGACCTTGAAATATTCTTAACTGACCATCCTTTTGAGGCGAAGTAGCCACCAACGGCGTAGCCAAGCATTCCACCAGAACCAATAACGCAAACATTTTTCATAATTAAAATCCCCCGTTAAAAAAACTATACCGCTCTCGCTATGATATACATTTCGCCCCCATTGAGTGGGCAGCTCACCCGATCAAAAACCCCCGGAATGAGTCGGCTAAAACGCCCCAAAACGGGGCTCAGGTGAGGCAGGATGGACTTCACGTATCCGAGACTCAACTTTTTCCAGAGCGGTTGTATGGAGACAACTTCAAACCCACGCTTCTGTAGCATCTCAGCGAGGTTTCTATCGTTGAAAATGTTGATGTGATGAATCGGAGTATACGAGGGCCACACTTTCCCCAAGAGGCGACACATAACCGACCTGGTGTTTGGTGTTGTTAAGATTAAATACCCCCCCTTCTTGAGCCCCCCCCGAAGCTTCGATATCACGTCGAAGGGATCAACCAGGTGCTCAATCACGTCTGACATCGTAATTACATCAAACTGTCTT
>JAULVA010000345.1:0-6405 GCA_032111275.1 Bdellovibrionota bacterium | reverse complement strand
AACCGTCATACCGTTGCAGCAAAGATTCAACTTTGTCCTCGGGAAGTCGCCCCAATAAGAAGTCCGATACGTCTTTTACCTCGTGGTAACTTTTGTTCTCTAAGAGGAGCTTCAAAGAGTCCTCGGCTAACTGCAGATCGCCAAGAAGCACTTGCAGTTCATCCCATCCAGCGGCGTGAAAAGTGTTAAAATAGTCGGTTACGTATACACTCAGGATATTAAATTTCTGTCGTATCCCTTCAACCTCACCCGAGTAGCGCGCAAGGGACTCCTCCGCCTCCAACTGAACGTCGGAGATTCCTCGTTTTCGGAGAAAACCAAAAGAGGAGCCGGCGACACCACGAAATACCGTGAGAACAGCAAGTCCAAGAACGAACGAGGCGCAAAACGCCAAGACGGCCCCTAGGACCAATGACCCAATGGATAGGCTTTCCATACGATGAGTATCGGCCGCTTCCTAGAAAACCTTAAGACCTGCGCAACATATTGAATACAGCCTATTTATTGCTCCGGCGCGAACTCAGACCGCTTAATTTCAAACTGTTTTCCACACCGAGGGCATGAGATCTGGAGCTCCTGGTCCTCACCATAAAGGTCATCCAAGGATGCCTGAGACAGTGAGCGAAAAAACGGTATCAACTTATCGGGGGAGCAATCACACACGAATGCGAACTCGCAGGTCCGCATAGGAGTGCGGACTACCTCAGGGCTCTCGGCGGCGTATCCTAATTCAACGGATCCGATCCACTCCTCGTCATATTCGGGCAACGCCACCAAGCCAAGCGCGGTATCGCTCGTTGAGGAGATTTCGATTCGCAGCGGATGTTGCTCGCTCTGCGCGTAAAACTGCTCAACCATCTTTCGAATATCCGACGTATCGCAGCGAACCATACTCGTATATGTCTGTCCCCGGTTCGTGAACTGAGCGTGAATTGAGTTCACCTCGGTGTGACGTATATGGTCAGTAAGGATATGTCCGACCAGATACCCCTTCGCCACACCGGAGGAGTCGGTCTCTCCAGTATTCCCAGTCACAAAAAGTGAATAAGGCTCGTCACCAGCGATATGCACCGTCCAGGCGTGCGTCTCTCGAGCAGTGCGCGCGGAGAGGTGGATTGCGAAGCAGGCTATAAGTTCTTTGAGCTTCTCATCGTGCTCCGATTTGGTGTCAGGCGCGACATCCTTGCGGTGAAGGTAGTAATCAATGAGGTAGTCCGACATGTCGACCCGGACGAGCAGTCCCTCACGTTTGGGAATATATTCAGAGATTGCGACAAGTCCTGCAGGCATACACGATAACCTTCCACTACGACCATCTGGCGTTTTATGACCCTACACTGAGTGTAGCCGATAACGTGAGTTTACTACAAATCCGCCCCTAAGCCCCTTGTCTCACGGCCCCAAAAGTCAAGCCGTCTACCATACCCCGGGCTCCCTATGAGGTCATTTCCTTAACGACCAACCAAAGCGCATGACTCTTTGGTAAAGCTTCGCGATACGGCGAGCCTAAACGGGGATATCGGAGCGCACCGTATCGGACGCAGCTCCGGAAGAGACTGGGTTACCAGCCCTTCGTAATCAAGGACGGCGAGCGGTTTTTGGTCTGCGAGCTCAGCTATGCGTGCGCCCACTTCTCTGTGGGTGTCAGGAGGAAATGGATTAAACAAGAAGATAACATCGGCGTCTGAGAAGCCCCCATTGGAGACATCCCCCACCTCAAACGCGATGTTTGGAAGCCGCAGTCGGGTCACAACCTTTCGACACTCCGCGACCCTTGCTCGCATGATCTCTATGCCCGCGAAGAACATATCGGACCTCAGAGCGGCTCCGTAAAAGAGCGGATGTCCATACCCTGATCCGAGGTCATAGAACCGAATCCCCGGCTGGAATAGCAGCGCGGAAAAGATCGGTTGAATCTCCGATATCTCGGAGGACTGATACATGAACCCTCCACGCGCGTAGGTTGTCACTAACTCGGTCCTGGAATACCGCTCGACATCCCCACCAATCCGCTCATCAGATATGCCTAGAATTGTGGAGATAAACTCGGTGGCGATTCGGAACCGAGGCCTCCCTTCCAAAGAGCGGAGTATCCCTACGGGATCCCGTACCTCGGAGATGGTACCCGGACTATCGGAGATGATGGTCGCGAGATGTTCCTCGATCGCTCGCAGGTCATCCTCGCTCTCCCCTCCCGTGATTCGCTCATTCATCAGAGCGAGGGCTTCCCGCGCCACATACACCCTAGCTGAAAATCGCTCGGCGACCCTGTTCGCGTTCGTTGGAGAAACGGCACCGTAGTGAAGGTCGAAACCATGCTCAGCTATCTCGTCTGGAAGATTCAACCTGCTCGCGGACTCCCGTAAGAGCTCGTTCATCAACCCGCTCTCAAACCTTTCCGTTTCCTTGTGTGTCATGTTCCGTCCTGATGACGAATGAACGTACAATCTCGCTGGATGATACAGGGCGCACCCCGCGCCATTCGATCCCGCCGCAACCTAACAGGGAGTCTCCTCTCCACAATTGCCGCCCACAATCGCGCAATCACGTAGCGTAAAATTACCGGCGAAACCGCTCTATGCGCACGCCAAGATTCGCGGGGCCAAATCCTAAAGGCAAGAGCTCTCCAATTGTCCCGACAACGATCTTTCTCATCTCACTGGAGGACATGATGACTTCGATATTCATGCGAGAGATCTGCGCTGACTCAAAAAGCATCTGCCGACAGACCCCACACGGAGCGACCACCTCGGTCGTCGGCGCCTTAGCCCCTCGGCCGATTACGGCTATGCGTCCGAAAACCGTATGTCCCATGGCCGCCGCGCGAACTATAGCCGCGCGCTCCGCGCAGATCGAAGCCGAGTACGCCGCGTTCTCGAAATTAGAGCCGGTCACAATATCCCCATCGACCGTCCTCAAGGCCGCGCCAACGAAAAAGTTTGAGTACGGGTTGTACGCTTGCTCCATGACATCGCGCGCCGCGACCAGTAACGCTTGGTCGGCCGAACTCAACTTTGAAAAATTAATCGTTCTCATTTCTTCTCGCGATCTGAACCATCACATAACATGTCTTACAGGAGGCCTATCAACTACCCCTCCTATGAAGATCGTGCAAGGAGATCTGCTATATGTAGCTCTTGGACGCCTCTTCGACGTTTCGTCCATAGATGGAACTGCGATTATATGATTAACGTCTATAGCTCCTCGATCCCATCGAGAACCTCTAACGCTTTCGCCGAGATAGCCGCGACCTCCCGGTCACTCATTTTATCTATCTGGCGATACCCCATGCCGATTCGGGGATTTTTCTCTAACAGCTCCCGATTACGAATGAGAAAATCCCAGTAGAGGGTGTTGAATGGGCATCCCCGCTCGCCGTATTTCTCCTTGAAGTCGTAAAAACATCCCGAACAGTAGTTCGACATCTTATTGATGTAGGCCGCGCTTGAAGTATACGGTTTCGTGCCAACGATCCCACCATCGGCGAATTGGCTCATCCCCCTCGTGTTAGGAAGCTGCACCCACTCTAACGCGTCGGCATAGATCCCAAGATACCAAGCGTCCACCTCATCCGGGTTAATGCCGGCCAATATCGTAAAGTTGCCCGTTATCATCAGACGCTGAATATGATGGGCGTACGCGTCTTGCAGTGACTGGTCGACTGCGTGCTTCACGCACCTCATTTTGGTGTCGCCAGTCCAGAAATAACGCGGGAGAGGTCGTTCGGCACCCAAAACATTCAGGGTTTTATACCGAGGCATATGTGCCCAATAGACACCTCTCATGAACTCTCGCCACCCAGCGATTTGGCGCACGAATCCCTCGATCTGCTCAATCGATATCGCGCCTTTGCTCTTCCTCCACGCTGCGATGGCCGCCTCTATAACTTCAAGCGGCGAAAGCAATTTCACGTTCAGTGAGAATGAAAGCTTTGAATGAAAGAGGAACCTATAATCCGTGTGCATCGCGTCCTGATAGGACCCGAAATCAGGGAGAAGCTTTTCACAGAAATACTTCAGCAACCGTAACGACTCTGTACGTGTCACTGGCCATGTAAATCGGCGCTCGTCAACCGAACCGATCCAAGGCACCTGGGCGGTGCGCAACATCGCTACGACCTCTGAAACATCCCGCCCAAATTCCAGTGCGGGCGGAGGGGTAACCCCTTTGGGAAGCTTCTTTCGATTCTCTTGGTCATAGTTCCATCGGCCGCCGACCGGCCCTCCCTCTTCCATGAGCAGGTCGTATTTCCGACGAACCTCCCGGTAAAAGAGCTCCATGACGTACCGCTTATGCCCTTTGAATACTCCCTGGAAGAACTCAGGAGTGGTCAGGAAATGCTCCGTGTCGGCCACTCGTGTTGGCACCGGTAGGGTCGAACTCAATGCCTTGAGCGCCTCACTGACTCGGTGCTCGTCCGGTCTTTGATACTCAAACGCGGAGTAGCTACCGGTCGCGATCATCGCTTCGACATTCGCCACGAACGAGTGGCAGTTCGTAGAATCATCGAACCGGATCAACCTGACTCGAAATCCCTTGCTCTGAAGCTCCTCGGCGAATGCCCGCATCGATAGGAAAAAAGCGATAATCTTTTGAATGTGATGACGAACATAGGTCGCCTCCTCACGGACCTCCATGAGAACGTACTCGGCCACCGAGGGATCCTCGGCAAACCACGAGTGCTGCACATTCAGCTGATCTCCAAGAATGAGGCGCAAGATTGGCTTATTCACAGATCCTTTTTTCGCTTCCTTTGACGCTGACACCGTTCACTACAGTAGAGAACCCGATCCCACGTCAGCCGCCATCGCTTACGCCATGAGAAGGGACGATTGCATACAGGACACACCTTCGTAGGGAGCTTTTCCTTGAATCCCTTAGCCCGGTCTATCACGCGCGCTCCGTCGGCGAGGACTCATCGTCCATCAGTGAATAACAAACTCTTTACGTAGTACCCGATCTCACCCGCGAGAAGAAGTGTATATGCTTTACCAGCTTCAAGCGTGATCGCTCCTGATTGAACGGGGAATCCATCGGTCGTTCGAGTCGCCGAAACGTTAATCGCTCCAGAGCCCGCCGCGACATACCCAGTGTCGCCGCCGAAAGGAACAGCTTGCGCTGGAGACGAGCCGACGGTCACCGTCAGGTCCGCGGCTTGCGTGACTCCGTTTACCACTCTAATCCACGCTCCCCCTCCAGTCGTGGGCACTTCATCCTCTAGCATTCGGGTGCGTAGTCCGAATGTCGCGACATCCCCGTAGAGAAGGATGGTATAACGTTCATCCGAAGCGGCGTTCACCTCGAAGCTGCTATAGACATCCGAGGGGGTCCCGGTGCGTGTGAGCGAGAGGCGTTGGGCGCCATCAGGCAACGCGCGATACCCTTTAGTACCAGCAAACACCTGTTGGGAAACAAGAGGACCAGTTGCCGCTGACGATGAGATATCAACGGGGGCTCCATCAATGGCCGCGTGAAGCACTCGAACACCATAGGGACTATCTCCCTCGGGGTTGCCGCCACCACCGCCTCCACCGCCACACGCTGAGAGGAGAGACAGAACACCCAGGATGCCTAGGCTTCGAAAGATAAAAAGTCGCGTCGATCTCATGCGCACCTCAGGGGCAGTTTAGTTTCCGCCCAAACAAAACTCGGTGTAGGGCGGACCTTTGGGATACGGAAAGTACCTCCAACGTGGACACTATTCACCACCCCTTGACCTTGAGTAAAGAACCGATACCCTCATTTCGGCGAGATTTCTGAGAAATAATGAGAAGGGGGTACTGAGCGAACAGCATGGGCATAATCTATCACATCTTCACAACTGAGCTCGGCCCAACACTCATAGGCCTCCTCGGTGACGAGATCTGCTGCCTTCACTTCGCCGAGTCTTCGGCATCCCTCCTTGGACTACTGCAATGGCGCTTCCACGGAGAGCCTTGCTCGCCCATCGCCGGATGGGAGCGTCAGCGCTTGGAAGATCTAGAGGAAGTACTAACCGCTCGGTTAGCTGGCAGCGACAAAAGTTTCGATCCACCGCTCGCACCTCGGGGGAGCCAATTTCAAAAGAAGGTTTGGGACTACCTCAGAACGATTCCTTGTGGAGCGACGCGAACCTATCTTGAGGTGGCGCAAGCTATTGGGTCTCCTCGGTCAGTACGAGCGGTGGCTAACGCGTGCGGACAGAACCCGATCGCTATTTTTATCCCTTGCCACCGAGTCATACGAAGCGATGGCTCACTCGGTGGCTTCCGATGGGGGCTGGAGCGGAAAGCAAAACTCCTATCAGCGGAGCGCGGTGCCTCGCTTCCCTAGGTAAGGGAGGCAAAACCACGCTGACGCGTGCTTTTGCTAGGTAGCGGTGCTCCCGCACCGCTTTACGAGATGCGGCAGTGGATGGTTACTGAT
>JAULVA010000344.1:23925-26552 GCA_032111275.1 Bdellovibrionota bacterium | reverse complement strand
GGACGCTTAAGCTGCATGATGATACCGATTGCGAGGGTGAGTAGCGCCATGAAGGCCCACTCATAGACATACCCAAGATGGATGTCTGGTGGTGGGGTAATGTCGTAGGTCGGGATAGGATACTGGACATCTGGAGAGTCCATCCCGAAATTCTCAACGTTCTTCTGTCCTGTGAGCATCAAGACATCGTTGCGCCCGGCGCTTCCCTCTCGAACGATCTTGGAGGCCAGCAAGGGATCGTTCGGATCCTCCATTACCTCGATATAGACAGGAAGTAGATCATACGGAAGCTGCTCCCTCCTGGGTGGGATGTTCACGCGTAACCACTGATCAACCCAGGGGCGACCACCGCCAGCCGGAGGGTCCTTTGGCGCCATAAACTTGGGAGACATGGAGTTTTTGACTAACCCGAAGAGCTCGACGTGGAGCGGCTTTTGAGAGATCGATCGTTTCTCCCTGCTTTCTCGTCCGAGTGGCATGAAGCCACGGTCTACCAGGAGATACGAGTTCGAATTATCCACTTTAAGTGGTGTGATGACATGGACCCCGGCGCGTCCCTCTATGTTTCTATTTCGCAGGAGCATCTCCCGTTCGAAGTCGTACGTCCCGGAAACCTTAATTCGTCGGAAGGTTAATCGCTCCCAGTTTGGATTCTCCGAGAGAAGGTTCGTAAGGGGGATAGGATCTAAGGTAAGCGTCTCATGAAGGTATTGAATGAGGTCCTGTTTCTGAAGGTGGCGGCCCCACTGCCAGATGGAGGCGCACACCATGCCACCGGCGAGAAGGGTGCAGGTCAGGGTTACTTTAAGGGAGAAGCGAAACTGCATGGCTCCATTCTAGCGTTCATGGTGGTGAGTGAACAGGCTTGAGGCTTCGTTCTAAGTAGCTGGAATTAAGATAGTTGTCTTCCTCATCTTCGGTCAGGCGGATCGGCGAGCGGAAAGAGAGGGGAAGAGGGGGAGTTCGACCTGTGGAAGGTGCAAAAAGTTTGTAACCACGTGAAAAAATTCTTTATTTCGACTGTGACCTGATGCGCTGACAGTGCTATTGTGAGTCCTCTCAGAGTTACGCGCCATCATGGGCGCTGAGGAGGAAGTTGACGATGTTTATTCTCGGGGTTGGTGCCGCACATCCTGACATAGAGATCACGGATGAGTTTCTTTCGTCGTTGGGGCTTACACCCACTGGCGAAGAGGCTCACCTGCTCACTCGATGTGGTGTGCGTTCTCGGCGCGCCTCGCTTCCTCTCGAATACATTCAAGGCACCAAGAATAGTGAGGTGTTGGATGGTCGCTCCGTCGCGCTTGCCACGCCGACGACACTTGCAGTGGACGCAAGTCGCCAAGCGATGGCGCGAGCTGGCATTACCCCCGACCAGATCGGTTTGATTATCGCTGATACCGCTACTCCGTATCAAACCTGTCCATCGGAGGCTCAGAGAATTGGCGGAGCCCTCGGAATTAAGATCCCGGCCTACGATGTGGTCGCCGGAGAGGCGTCGTTTCCTCTCTATCTTGAGATGCTATCATCTTGGAAGCCTGAACGGCTTCCGGATTATATTTTGTGTGTTTCCACGAACACGTTCTCGCAACATGTGGCGTACGGTGGCTCAGCCCTTTCCGCGTATGTATATGGAGATGCCGCGTCAGCGTTTGTTCTCTCTCCGCGTCACCCCGGTACATTAAAGATCGTTGATTCGTTCGTAGAACGGGGCGCCCAGCGCTCGGCGAGTTCGGTAGTTGAACGGCATGTCGTGTGCAAGGCGGACGCCGTCCTTCCTAAGGCGGAGATTGCGGAGATGCTCACTCATTCCTTGAATCGCTTAGCCTCAGCGAGCCGCCCGGTGGCCGTGGTTGGTCCTCAGCTTTATTCGGGTGAGTTCGAGGACTATGAGCGAACGCTTGGCCTCTCGCCGGGCACCATGGTTTCGGGAATACGAGATGTTGGCTATGCGCTTGGCGCGAGTTGCGGCGTCGCGTTGTCGTCATTGTGGGACACCGTGCAAGCTGGCTCCTCCATCGCGGTGTTGCACGCGGGAGAGGGCACCTGGGGTGGCAGTACGGTGGTAGTTTCTGAGTAAGCGAGGGAGTTATGCTTCACATTTTGAGCATGGGCGCATGCCACCCGGACACGGTCGTTGATAACAAGTTTCTTGAGGACCTTGATGTCGGAACGAACGCTCAGTGGATCGAGGAAAAGATCGGAGTTCTTACCCGTGTCACCACCTTGACCCTGGATTACATAAAGACCACTCGAAACGAAGATCCCCGAATGGCGCACGAGGTTGCCTCGATGACCCCTGAGGATATGGGTGTCAAAGCCGCTGAAGAGGCGCTTGCGAAGGCGGGAATCACCGCTCAGCAGGTGGGAATGGTCATTGTGAACTGCTGCACGCCTCGCAAAACCGTGCCGAGTGAGGCTGTTCGAATCGCGGAACGACTTGGATGCTCAGGCAAGGCATTCGATGTCTACACGGCTTGTCCCGCGTTCGCCCTTCACATCGATTTTCTCCGGAACTATCAAGAGAACAAGCTGCCGGAATTTATACTCTGCATCTCAACCGCGGCGATGACCCAGCACGTAAACTACAACGATCGTTCCGACGGAGCGATTTGGGGAGATGGGGC
>JAULVA010000344.1:0-23915 GCA_032111275.1 Bdellovibrionota bacterium | reverse complement strand
GCCGCCGCTTGGATCGTTTCACCGACGCACAAGGGACGACTTGAGATGGTTGATTCAACCTTCACCGCGGATCCGAGCCGTTGCGGCGCGGTTGTCGTCGATACCTTCCGTCACTTTAGACAGGATGGCCGGGCGGTGCGCGATTTCTCCGTTCGTCAGACCGTTCGTTTGATTAAGGCTCTTGAAGGGGCGTATCCACTCGATTGGAGCCGAGATATCTTTATCGGCCACCAAGCTAATCGCACCATGCTTGAGCAGATCACGAATAATAGAGAGATCCCACCAACCAATCACTGGCATAACGTGACCTATCTCGGTAACCAGGCTGGCGCTGGCGCTCCCGCCGTGTTGAGCGGGCATTGGGATAAAATTCAGCCGGGACAGCAGATCGTCATCGCGGTTGTTGGCGCTGGATTAAGCTGGGGCTCTATCCTCATGCGAGCGGTCGAGCAGTAAGACCGGCCCGTGGCGGTCATCGAGCCGTTGTCGAGGGGGCCCTCCTTCGGATATCGCCGAGCAAGAGGCCCAAGAGGAGCCACACAATAATCATAACCTCACTATCGCCGAAATTGTATTCGACCAGTCCGGCGGTCTGCCACGATATGAAGGCGCAGCCGATCGTGACGTGCAATCCAGAAAGCGGGCGACGGAATGACGCTCTCAAGGTCGCGTAGATGAACCATGCGAAGATAGCGAGCGTAAGGATGCCGCTCTCGGCCGCAAGATTGATGGCGTTATTGTGAAAATGCTTTAGCTCCTCCGGAATCTCCAAAGAGAATTTTCTCATGATGCCACTGTTGTGATACCCGATTCCGAGTGGGTACCTCGAGATAAGCTCACCTCCGATACGCCAAATCGTGCTGCGGCCACCTGAAATGGTGAAGTGATCGTACGATACCGCTAATCGATCTCTGATAGGGGGAACCGCGGCTGCGGTGATAATCGCCGCCACGATGATCATGGCGAGAAATCTACGGGCAAAGATGAAGCAGAGTAACCCGATACCGAGGGTAACCCCAAGCCACGGCCCCCGTTTCAGATTCAACAAGAGCGCGGAGAGGAGAAGGGGAAGGTAGAGTATTGAGAACGTGAGAAGCCCCCGGGCCTCCCGCGTTTTTGGCGCGGCCGCTCGTATGAGGAGGAAGATGAGCATGCCGCCTCCAAGCCACAGAGCAAGGAGCGCGGAGTGGTCGATATGAATGTCTCGACGAAAGCCAAAGGAGGACAGCATGAGTAGGGCGATAGTTCCGCAGACGGCCGCTGCTCGTGGTGTCGCGGGGGACATACTATCTCGGGCAGTGGTGAATTTCCCCCACGTTAAACCGAGGCAGATAAGGGTGGAGAGCGCGAGTTGGCCTGACTCAGTGACGCTGCCGAGGAAGATTGATGGAATAACGGGAAAGGCGGAGCTTACGACGGTGTGCGCGGCGGCGATCGCCTGTCCCGTTACGAGCGCTAAGGGAACGAAGTAAGGGTTGCCGTAATCCCTAAAAACAAGCGCTGTAAAGGCGAAGAAGATCAACGAGAGAAGGGGCGAGAGACTGTGGGCTGGATCAATTCCAGTTATGACCGAGAGCGATGTGGAGAGGAGGAGGAAGGCGAGAGGAACCGTTATGGCGCGTTCTCCCGCGGTGCCCGCGAGTACACCGTATCGCCATGAACTAGAGACCGCCCACAAGATGATTAGAGGAATGAGGACGATATAGGTCAGCGAAAGTTTTAGAGGAATAAGAAACGCTACCAAGATGCACGCGAGCCGAAGAAGCTTGGCACACGGAGGCTGTAGCGCCCCCGTGTTTCCATCGCGCTCTATCCATTCGGCTTTTGAGGTGCTCGACATGCCATCACAGTGCGCAAAAATTAATCGCGACCTTGCTTCGAAGTTTCAGTCGCTCATATTCCCCTCGCGCGCGCTCAGAGAGCAACGCGCCGGGGGAAGGAAGAGGTCGAATTACTGAGCCTCAACGACCAGGTCTTCTCCCTCTTCGTCGCCGCCTTGGTCCGCGTTCTGACCCTGCTCGCGAATCATGCGAGCAAGCTCGACAGAGTTCGGATTGTTATTCTCAGAAAGTTTGCGGTCAGCGAGCGCGACTATCTCATCGTCGATGTTAATGTGGTCAGACGCGTCTTTGAGTAATCCCTTATCAGCCTCGGGATTTGGCGAGTTCTCGAGTTCATCGAACACAACTTGCACTCCTGGAAGTCCGGCGTTGAGCAGCGCTTTTACACCAAGGTGAGAGTTTGGAAGGCGCTCACGAACAAACTCTTGGTACACCGGAATAGCCTCTTCCTCAGGAATGGCCTCTCCAATTCCGATCCCTTGCGCGTAGTAGAGATCCGGATCTCCACTCTCCCGCGCGTCTTTGATAAGGAGCTCCGCCGCAAGTTTTGTTCCCTGATTAGTAACCGCGGCTACTGATGCCTCGCGCAGGGTGGCGTTGGAATCGTTCATCTGCTCACCGAGAAGGGTCACCACATCCTCGCGGCCGAGGCTCAGTTCGAGAGCCTCAGCGTAGAGATCCGCGGTGTCGTTCGATGGGGCGTTTTTAACCGCGTCGATGAGAGCTTGTACGTTGTCCGGTCTTCCGCTGATAGCCAGGATCTCGGCGAGATACGCGCGTTGTTCTTGTGGTGTATCCTGATTCAGAGCCAAATCGCGAACCGAAGAGTAGAACTCTGAACACCATGAGCAGTTCGGATCAGGAAGTGTGAACTGCTCCAAGATCGAGTCGTCGTAATCCTTGGCGCCCTTAAGCACCGCGGCAAGAGCCTCCTCCGAGGATGCGTACGCCTCAGGGGCGGGTTTGATCTGCTCTCCAGGCTCCTCGTCGTTGCCCGTTACCGGCGCGTTGTTGTTCTGCGTATTCATCGCAGTCCGAGAAACGAGGTCAGTGGTTTGACTTGCTTGTTGTGATGAATTGGAAGTGGGAGTTGTTGGGCTTTGCTGAGATGACGTAGGAGCGGTGCGAGAGCCGAAAAATGTATACGCGGCAAATGAGCCAACGATAACGAGCACGACGATAAGGAGTGGAGAGATCTTCTTCATTCTTTGTTTTCCTTTGGTACTACGAGCGCGTAGACGCCCTGAGAGCGCTGCGTGCTGGATCTGTTCCTATGAACTCTTCACCCTTGTTCGGAGTGGTAGGTCATGTGAACCGTTTCACTGGATGCCTTGCTTCTATTTGACGCTCAAGCGGCCAAATAATTTACAGAAAAGTCCTTGAAACGAGCTCTTTATATATAGAGGAAAGAGCAGGGATAGGGAAAGGTGCTTTATGGGCTGCTGACATTCTACAATGTTGGGATGCTTAGATATTTTGGGTGTTGGCGGTCATGGTGCGGTAGACCACACGGTGCGGTAGCCACGGCCGATCAATGCCGTAGTGAAGACCCTATCCTCTCGAAGCCAAGCGCCATGGGCGGTCGCGCAGGCGCCCGTTCACGTATGCGAGTACGGTCATGTGAACGAGATGTCGCGCAATTCGCTCAGTGATTCCAGGTGTTTGGCTGGCTCTTTCTACATCGGTCTGAAGTCGGTCTTCGGCGTAATGCTGCTCACGAAGTGCACCAGGATCTTAATCGCTAGTTCAAGATCCTTGTAGGCGCACACCTCCGCCTGGGTGTGCATGTACCGGTTTGGGATGCCGATAGCGGCGGCCGCCACCCCTCCGCGCGCCACCTGAATGATGTTTGCGTCGTTGCCAAGTGGGCGGGTTGTAGGAGCTACCTGAAAAGCGCTCTTCGTCTTCTTGGCGGAGTCTTTGAGCATTCGCTCAACAACGGGATTTATGTTCGGACCCGCTGAGATGGTAGGTCCGGCGCCCAGTTTGCACGGCGTCGCTTTCGAGTTCTCGTTTCCAGGATTGTCGCTCGCGTGGGTTACGTCGATTGCGATTCCAACCTCAGGATTGATGCCGTACGCGGAGGTTTGCGCTCCGCGCAGACCGACCTCCTCTTGAACGGTGCTCACCGCGAAGAGCCCCACATTAAGCTTCTTTTTGGAGCAGAGGCGCAGGACCTCCATCGCGACGAAGAGTCCTACCTTATCATCAAGTCCAGGAGCGGAGATCAGACCGTTTCCAAGGTCGAGCACCGAGAGATGAAAGGTCGCGACATCGCCTATTTTTACCCGTTTTTCGGCGTCTTTCTTATCTTTCGCTCCGATGTCGATCCAAATTCGATCGATATCGTTTTTGGTCTTGTCTCGCTCATCTCCACTTTGCGCGTGAATCGGCTTTCGCCCGATCACACCTTCAACGGGGCCTCGCTCGGTGTGAATGGTGACTAGCGCGGCGTGAAGCACGCCGACATCTATCCCTCCGAGCGCGGATACGTAGAGGTATCCGTCGTTCGTGATGTGTCTCACCATCAGTCCGATCTGATCACAGTGACCGGCTAGCATCACCTTACGGGAAGCTTTCGGGTTGAGTGCGCAGATGACGTTGCCATGCAGGTCGGTTTCAATGGAATCCGCGTAGGCCTTCATTCGTTGCCTCACCAGGCGTTGCACCGGCTGTTCGTGACCGGTGGGTGACGGGGTAAGAAGGAGCGAATGAAGAAAGTCTTTTGAGTCCATGTGTCGAAAACCTCTGAAGAGTGATGATAGATACGATGATGCGTTGGGAATCCTCGATGCGCCACTCTAGTCTTTTTCCCTGTAGTCTTGGGGGGATATCTGGTTTACAACACCAAACACCACTTCAAACATACCGTTTCATAGTTTCAAGCAATGCTACCGAGCGCAGTTCGAAAATCTCTCCAAGTCCAGGATGACAAGCTCATTAACAACCTTGAGCGCCGTCTTGCACGTCGCCAGGTAGCGGGAGAGTGGCGCAACCAAAGCCTGCTCCGTCAACACTCCCTGAGTGAGAGCTCAGGTGGTCTAAAAACGCTACAAGCGACCCTTGAGAAGGCGGGGGCCTTCTCGATCAAGCTCGAACGTCGTCCCTGGAGAGATCTCGACGGAGAGCGGCGTACCTTCACCCTTGCTCGGGCGGCATCTACAGAGATGTGGCCGATGGGAACTCACTACTGGGTCCGTGATAACGCGATTATTGGCGCGCGCTATCTCTTCGCTCGTGATGGCAAGCGCAAAAAGGAGGGTAAAGATCTTCTCCTCTCGGCGCTTGCCTTCATGTCCTCAAAGTCGCAGCTTGCTCGGTTTGAGAAGATTATAAAGTCGTCATCCGCGGCTTTTCGAGAAGATCCCGCGAACTGGCCATACATCTTCGCCGGCGTGCGAGATAACCTCACCGCTTCTCGTGAGGAGGGGTGGGCGCATAAGCAGGACGCCTGGCAGATCGCCATGTTCTACATCATCGAGGCGATCGAGCAGGGGCTTCTCTCGGTCAACGATCTCTCAGCTAAGCACAAAAAATGTATCGGCTTGGCGATCCCATTCTTAGCTCACGTCGCGTTTTGGCGATGCGAAAACAGCGGATCGTGGGAGGAGGTGCCGGCGGTGCGCTCTTCGGTGCGAGCGTGGGAGCATCGATTAGTGGTTAAACTCGCGAAGGTCGCGGTGCTCAAGGAGTTCGCGTTTATTCGTAAGTCTTTTGAGGCTCACAAACGGCACTTACCGGCGGAGTTCAGGCGAAAAACGCTTGATGCGGCGGTACTCCGTATGGAGCGAAAAGTTGTCAAGGAGATGCTTCGCGACCTGCCGAAAGAATCCCCTTCGTACAAAAAAGATGACGCGCGGTATCGAACCGCGGACGGCTCGCTGATCTATCTCCTCTTGATCGATTATCCATATTTCCTCGCTGCTCGCGTAGGAAAGGACGCGCGATGGGCGCATGCTCTGGAGGCGAAGATTCTCAAAACCGTTGAGTCGCTCAGCGATCCCGTGACGGGAGCTATTCGGCGGTACCGAGGCGATTGCTATCAGCGAACGGGCTACTTTAGGAATCTCACCATCGCGAAGCTTGCCGCTATTTGCGGAGCGCCATCCGGGGACGCCAGTGGTCACTTTGTCGCGCGTAACAAGGCCGTTCCGAAGGGACGAGAGGCGGCATGGACTCATTTCGTATGGCAACTCGCCGCATGGAGTGGTGAGCGTTTCCTGAACACCGGTTCGCAGGTCTATAGACGGCTCCACGATCGCTACTTCCATCGAGGTATGGCGCTCTTCACGGGCTCAGGTGAGGCGAGCGTCGAGCAGGATTCAAAGGGAACTCCCCGGATTATCGGCATGAAGCCGTTACGAATGCCCGAGTGCTACATCTCTGAAAGAACCCCAAAAGGGGGAGCCCTCGTCTTTCCATCTCCCCATACCCCACTTAACTGGGCGGTTGCCGAGATGTCTCAGGCTTTTGACGTTCGAAGGGAGGTCCTCGCAACTCAGAAGCCGGTCATAGAAGCTCGTAAAAAACGGTGATTGGAGCTTACTTTTGAGGTGTGGTAGCGTCCTCCTACTATTTAGCATCGTTGTTTGTGGATAAGCATACTCATGTCAGTTGAAGAGAGCGTTGTAGAGCCGGTCGTTGATCAGATAGCAGAGCGGGCGAACCGCCTTGTGAAGCTTGAGAACTTCAAGAAGGCGGGCATTCATC
This sequence comes from Bdellovibrionota bacterium, assembly GCA_032111275.1. Taxonomy (GTDB): domain Bacteria; phylum Bdellovibrionota_C; class UBA2361; order UBA2361; family OMII01; genus OMII01. The sequence continues at coordinate 17,364 of JAULVA010000344.1, read as the reverse complement.
CCTATCCCGCCAAATTCGACAAACAGATCGATCTCGCCGACGCAAAAGAGCTCCCCCTTGAGGCGGCTGTGAAGACGGCCGGGCGTATCGTGCTCTTCCGACAGATGGGGAGCATCACCTTCGCGCACCTTCAGGACTTCTCGGGGCGCATGCAGGTTGTCTTTAAGAAAGATATCTTGGGCGAGGAGCTCTATAAGCTGATCACGAAGAACCACGACCTCGGCGATTATATCGGTGTTGAGGGCGTTACCTTTGTCACAAAAACCGGAGAGAAGTCCATTCAGGTGAATACATGGACATTCCTTGGTAAGGCGCTCCTTCCCCCGCCAGGAAAGTTTCACGGACTCAAGGATCGCGAGGTATTGTACCGCCGTCGCTATCTCGACCTCATCTCAAACGAGGACACGCGTAAGCGGTTCGCGCTTCGAAGCTCTCTCATTCGAGCGATTCGAGAGTTTTACTGGAAGGAGGGGTTCCTTGAGGTTGAGACGTCAACTTTGATGCACAACGCGACGGGTGCTGCCGCTCGTCCATATCACACGCATAACAACGCCCTCGATATCGATCTCGTGTTGCGCATATCGCATGAGCTTCCGCTTAAAGAGTTAATCGTCGGCGGATTTGAGAAGGTATTTGAGCTCGGTAAGGCCTTCAGAAATGAGGGCCACGATCCTTCGCATCTTCCAGAGCATACGCACCTGGAGCACTACGCCGCGTTTTGGAGCTACGAGGAGAATATCCTCTTCACGGAGCGAATGTTTGACTACCTCTTCAGCACCCTGAACCTTCCAAAAGTGATGCCGCTCAAGGATCGTGATGGAAACGAGCATCAGGTTGATTGGAGCACGCCGTGGCCTCGGGTGAACTACATCGAGCTTATCAGCAAGGACTCAGGTCTTGATGTAATGCGATACACCTCGGCCGACGAGCTTCGAAGCGACATTCGCAAGAAAGGGATCGAGTTTGAGGGGATGAGCCAAATGGGCCTCACGACCCTGATCGATAACCTCTACAAGAAGGTGAGTCGCCCGAAGATTATTCAACCGACGATCCTCTTCAACTATCCAAAGATTTTGCAGCCTCTCGCGCGAGTCAATGACGGCGATACGAATCTCGTCGATCAGTTCCAGCTTGTTGTGAATGGGTGGGAGATCATTAAGGCCTACTCTGAGCTGGTTGATCCTATCGATCAGCGTGAGCGTTTCATGGAACAGTCCTCCGCTCGCAGTGAGGGTGACGAGGAGGCTATGGATATCGACACTGAGTACCTGGTGTCGATGGAGCACGGTATGCCACCTATCAGCGGTTGGGGTATGGGGGTTGATCGATTTATGGCGCTCCTTACGGGCCAAGATAATCTTCGCGACGTGGTGCTCTTCCCGCTTATGCGACCGGAGTAACGGATACAAGGCATGGTAAAACGATCGGTTGAGGCACCCTCTACGGCGGAAGCTCTCGTAAAGAAGGTGCCGGTTTTATTCCTCCTGGTCAGGCAGGGAGGCGCCTACAAGGTCGGCCGTCGTTGGGGAATCTTCGACACCCTCGCGGTTCGAGCTATCGATGATCTCACCTTTCCTGAGGGCGAGAGCGCCAAGACGGTTGCAGCGTTTACCGAGATCCCCTCGCACGGCGCGGATGTTAAGGCGGTAGAGATTCCGACGCAGGTCGCGCTTGAGCGGATCTTCTTTCATATCCAGGGAGTCTCTCACCTCATTATCAATCCCAGAGGTCAGGAGCCGGGAACGTCCGCCCAACAGCAGGGAATTGAGACAAGCGGTCCTGAAGGGCTCTCTCCTGAACTTCGTCTTTCACGGGCCGAGATACCGGAGATCCTTGGCGCCTTCGCGCTTCCGAAGCGCAAGGTGGTGGATATCGTTGAGCGAGGGGAGCGAGCCCTTCGAAGGAATTCGCTCTTTGAGGCGTTGTGCCTCGCCCGAAAGGCGAAGCGCCAAGACATCGGTGACACGCATCGCGCGTGGTTCGTGGAGCTTATGGCGCTCAGTTTCATGGGGTTGCCGGATGAGGCTCTCTCGCTCTACGAGCAGTACATCCTACGCGGTTCCTCTGAGCCTGAAGCGCAGCTCGTCGCGGCTCGCTTTCGACTTCTTCTCAAGCAGTACAACGAGGCACGAACGATTCTTCATACCCTAACTTTCAATGAGGAGTTCGGCGTGATCGCGTCATGCGAGTTGGCTCGCTCGTTTGTGGCGAATGGCGAGTTCGATCGGGCGATCGATATCGCGACGAGCGCTATTAAAAAGGACGCTACCTATCTTGAGTCGTATCTCGTTCGAGGGATCGCGCAGCGCGGGCTCTCATACCCGGTCGGTGATGAAGAAGGCTTGCGAGAGGCTCTCAAAGACCTCGAAAAGGTCGCGCACGCGGGTGGTTTTAACGCGCCAGAGGCGCTCTTTCACGCCGGCACTATCTTCGGTCGGTTGGGGGCCCTTGAGCAGGCTGAGGTAGCGCTTCGGCAGTCGCTCTTTCAACGAGATCGGTACGCTAGTCGGGACGCCCTTGTGCGTGTGTTGTGCGCCGCGAAAAAGTTCACCGTCGCACACGATGAGTTAGAGATCCTGTGTGGTTTGGCTCCAACCGTCACTGAGGAGTTGCGCGCGGAGATTCAAGGCCACATCGCTAACGCTGAGACGAACGACCAAGAGGAACGCTCCGAATTGTGGTCCGCGGAGGTAGAGCGAGCGCTTGCGAGCGCGCGCCAATCCTTGCGGGAATGGCGGCTACCGATCAAAGGTCACCTTAACGATTTCGCCCTCCTTGAGGACATTATCAACCGATACGCGCCTGCTGGTGAGTTCATGTCCGGCGGTGATATGGGGCATCTTCATGAGATCGGATCCGCGGCGATCGGTCGCGCGATCGCGCTCCATCTGAGTGGAGTCCTGGTATCGGAGTGTGGGGCATCATGGAGTCATGAGTCTGATGCCGGAAGGGTTGCGGTCGTATTCAAACGAGGTTCCCGTCTCCCGCTGGAGGCGTTCGTTCATGAGCGGATCCTTCTCGGAGCTAGCGGAGATAATTTCTCCTCCTTGGAGTCCCTGGTGGCGGAGGCGCAGACACACGATACCCCGTCGTCTCCCTACGGTGAGTACGCCTCCTCGTTGTGGCATCAAGCAGGTGCTCGCGAGGTGGAGGATTTCCATCATCAGGCGGAATGGGCTCGGCACAAAGCGGAAGCTCTCGGCGCGCAGTTGACCGGTTCGTTGCGAGACCTTGAGGAGATCGATCGCGTTATTGATCTCAGTTTCGAGCCAGGTGGGACCCTTCAAGAGGTAGCTAAACCCGTTCTTGACGGAGAAGTTGAGCGCTTCGTGGTGGGGCTCGGGCTCTTAGTTGGCGAGATTATCTTCCGAAATACCGAGGCAACCTGGTTCACGCATGAGCTACCGGAGGGGTTCTCCCTTGATGTGAGAGACCTCGGAAGGATCTTCCCCGTCGCTCGGGTGCAACGCCGGGTCTATCTCGCATCTGCCGCCGACCCGACGGCCACCTTAGGGAGCTTCGCGTTCGGTGTCACCGCCGCTGTCGTGGTTCAGCGCATTCGCTCGGGGGTCTATCGTGACCGCGCTCATGTGGTGACGGCGTTTAAGGAATTACTGCCGAGGATCTCCGAGTTCTCTGAAGCGGAGCTTGAGGGGGTCGTTGAGGCGCTCTTTGAGCGGAGTCGGTCGTTGTAATCGCGGGGGAATAGGCGCAGATTCCGGCATGCTGTTGCGATCCACCACACGGTAGGGCCGGACTCCTGGCGGGCCGTGTCGTTTCGCCTATCGATGAGGCGTCGATACCTCCAGTTGTCATACGGCCCGCCAGGAGTCGTGCCCTACCGGGTGGCCGATTTGTAGGGTCGGGCCCTATCGGTGACCGATCATCGGCCGCGAGATGAGAGGATTATTAAATGCTCTTGAAACTTCAGCGATAAATGCTCAGTATTCCTAACATTGGGGAGTTGAATACACCCCCTCTTTTGCCCGTCCTACCCCGTACGACTACGCAGCCGTACGGCACAGGGCACAAACTGGAGATACTGAGGTCATGATAGAGGTTCGTGGGCTTTCCAAGAGCTATGGGGACTACCAGGCGGTCGCGGATATTAGTTTTTCCGCTGGCAAAGGTGAGATCGTTGGATTCTTGGGGCCGAATGGCGCCGGTAAGACCACAACTATTCGAATGTTGGCGACCTACCTTCCGCCGTCCGCCGGTTCCGCGACGGTCGCGGGGTTCGACGTTGTTACACAAGCGGATGAGGTTCGAAAGCGAATAGGGTACTTGCCGGAAAATCCCCCACTGTACGGAGAGATGAAGGTAGTAGAGTACCTCAAATTCATCGCTGAGATTAAAGGGGTCGCTCGTTCTCGAATCGCGGCCCGAGTTGACGAGGTGATGGAGCAGTGTTTCGTGGCTGATGTACGGAACAAGTTATGTAATCACCTCTCTCGTGGTTACCGTCAGCGAGTGGGGCTCGCGCAGGCTATCATGAACGATCCTGAGGTGATTATCTTGGATGAGCCAACCAGTGGTCTTGATCCGAAGCAGATTATTGAGATCCGAAAGTTGATTAAGTCGCTCGGAGAGCGGCACACCGTTCTTCTGAGTACCCACATCCTTCCGGAGGTCTCGATGGTGTGCGACAAAGTTGTGATCGTTAATCGCGGGCGCGTTGTTGTGGAAGGTCCATTAAGTCAGATCTCGCGCGACAAATCTCTTGAGCAGGTCTTCCTTGAGAGTGTGAGCCAAGACGGCAGTCTCGTGGCGGCGGCGTAAAAAGCGTAAGTTCTAAAGAGAATCTAGAGAGGATATATGCGAACTATTTGGGCTATCTGTAAGAGAGAGTTGCTCGCTTTCTTTGTCTCTCCTATCGCGTATTTCGTTATCACGGGATTCACACTCCTCGTTGGCTTCTTCTTTTTTAACCACCTCTCGTACTTCGCGCAGCTTGTGGAGATGTCCGCGATGATATCCCTGCGTGGACGGGATCTTCCTAACCTTAACCAGACGGTTATTGAGGGGGTCTACCAAACGATGGTGGTTATCCTCGTGTTCCTTATTCCGCTGCTCACGATGCGAACCATCGCGGAGGAGAAGAAGAAAGGCACGTTCGAACTTCTTATTACCTCGCCGGTCTCCGTGTCGCAGATCGTTCTTGGAAAGTTCTTGAGCCTCGCGATCGTCCTGATCGTCATGCTTTCAGTTAATCTTATCTTTCCCGCTCTCCTCATTACATACGGAGACCCTGAGATACCACCGATCGTGTCCGGCTTTCTCGGGCTGGTTCTCTGTAGTTTAGGATTCGCGAGTATCGGCATGGCGGTTTCATCCTTTACAGAGAATCAGGTGGTGGCCGGCGTAGTCAGTATGGTCACGCTCTTGCTCATCTATGTCATTCAAGCTCCCGCGGAGTCCCTTGGTGGTACCGCGGCCGAGGTCGTTCGCTATCTTTCCCCAGTAGATCAGTTGCAAGACCTGCTTCGAGGGATCGTCACCCTGAAATCGATTACATACTTCGTAAGCCTGATAGTTGTCGGGCTCTTCCTATCACAGCGCGCCCTTGAGGCGTACAGGTGGCGATAGTCGGTTGAGTTAGGCGTAAGGAGATTGAGAGATGGAAACAGCGCTTCGTTTTTCTGGTTATATCGGATCGGTCTTGGTGGCTTTCGGTGTCTTAGGATCCCTTATCGTCGGGTCCTTCACATCCCAGCCCCTCGTAGTTTTTCAGTTGATTGTAGGGGCGTTGTTTCTCATCATCTGGGTCGTGACCTCTGGGGTTTCGAGCGTATCGAAAGCGTCCCAGGTTATTGCTGGTCGGAGCGCTCGCTTTGGCTACAACGCGGTGTTGTATACGGCCGTCTTTGTTGGGCTGGTTGTCGTCGCGAACATCTTCGTTCTGCAAAACAACGAGCGGTGGGATCTTACCGAGGAGGGGGTCTATAGCCTCTCAGAGAAGAGCGTCAATGTGGTGAAGGGGCTTGATAAGCCACTGCGTCTCGTCGCGATGGACACCTCAAAGATGATGAGCCTCGCCGGCGGAGTAGATCCAGAGCGTGTTCGCGAGCTCCTTGACCTCTACAAATATCATAATTCGAAAGAGGTTTCGTTTGAGATCATCGATCCTCGGACCAAGCCGGTCGAGGTTGAGCGACTCGGTATGAAGCAGGGCAATCTTCTCTACCTTGAGTATGGAGAGGGCCCGCAATCGGCTATCAGCCGCATCAACACGGTCGACGAGCAGTCGATCACGAACGCGATCGTAAAGCTCACCAAAGGGATCTCGAAAAAGATCTACTACATCGAGGGGCACGGAGAGCCAGATGTCGGCACCGATACCGAGAGTGGGATGCGTTCGTTTAAGGATGCCCTCGAAGATGAACACCTCACCGTTGAACCCCTGATGCTTCCTCGGGTAGGGAAGATCCCCGAGGACGCGGCGGTCGTTATGCTCGCGGCTCCTAAGTTAAAGCTTCAACCAGCGGAGCAAGAGGCACTTGTTGAGTATGTGAACAAAGGTGGCCGACTTGTGATGTTGGCTAATCCCGAGGACGGTGGAAATCCGGAGGTTCAAGCTCTCGCTAAACGGTTCAATATCGATGTCGGTAGCGATGTGATCCTCGATGCTGAGTCGCAGATGTTTTTTGGCGGACCGCAGATATTCGTGGCGATGGGGTTCAGCCCACACGCCATCACCTCAAAGCTCTCCGGCCGTCAGCCACCGGTATTCTCTTTTGCTTCGAGCGTCGTAGCGCCAAAGGGAGAGATTAGCGGCACGACCTACACGGAACTACTCAAGACCGGTCCAAACTCATGGGCGGAACGCGATATCACGCGCCTCTTTGATCAAGCGGATGGAAAGGCGTCGTTTGGTGAAGAGGATTTGAAAGGCCCGGTTCCGATCGCTGTCGCGATGGAAAAAACGGTTTCTCAAGGCTCGGACAAAGCGCCAATCGTATCCCGAGTTGTCGTGGTTGGTGACGCTACATGGCTACGAAACGATTCGTTCGGCTCGATGGGTAATCGAGATCTGGTGCTCAATATCGTCAACTGGGTAGCGGGCGAAGACGGGGCAATCGCTATCGGACCTAAACAGATGCGACGGTCGATGGTTCAGTTCTCTCAAGCGACGATTAAGACTATCCTGGCTCTGAGCTTCTTGGGCCCCGAGATTATGTTGCTGTTGGGGCTCTTTATCTGGTGGAGGCGACAACAATCGCCTGCCTAAGCATTATGGTAACGAGGAAGTACGGCGATGAACTTTAAAAAAACGGTGCTGCTTGCGGGTGTGCTCGTCGCTGCTGTTCTGTATCTGACGAAGGTATCGGAGCCGCGGCGTAAAGCTGAGTTGGAGAAGGATAAACTCTTCGCCGCCGTGGATGTTCCCCAGGTTTCTCGTCTCTCTGAGGTTCCAAAAGAGGGGGCTTCGTACTCGGTAATGTCTGTGGGAGGTGGTGAGGGCTCTCCCGCATGGGCCTTTACCGATCTGCCAACGGCGAAACTTGATGATGGAGCGGTGCGAGGTTTGATTGCGACGCTCAAGGGCCTCACCTTTGAGGGGCCTCTCTCTGACGCTGAGGTCGGGAGCGATCTCGCTATATTTGGATTGGCATCTCCAACGCTCACGATCGAGCTCCAGTTAAAGGACTCATCGCAGAGGAAAGTAGCCTTTGGAAAGAGGAGCGAATACCTCAATAAACGATACGCGAAGGTCTCTGGCGCGCCAGGGCTGTATCTTGTTGATGAGGCCGCGTTCCAATCTCTTAACAAAGGTCGAACTGATATCCGAGACAAGACCCCGATCAGTTTTAACACCGCCGACGTTCGGGAGGTAATCCTTAATTCCTCCCTCGGGCGAATCGTCATTACCCAACCAGCGGTAGGGGAGTGGAAGGTAATGGACTCAGAGGCTCGCGCCGGGTCCAAGCAAGACATTGAGGTGCTCCTAAGTAACGCGCGTGATCTGACGGTAGAGGAATTTGTCGATGGTGGCGAGGCGCGACTCTCGGAGTTTGGTCTCGATAAGCCGACCACGACTATGGCTATTAAGCTGCGCGATGGACTCAAGGAGAGTTCCATTCGGGTGATCGTGGGAGAGTCACCGAACTCAAAGGAGACCTTCTTTACCTATGATGGGGCTCCTTCAGTTTTTAAAGTCGCCGCCGAAAAGGTCATTCCGCTTCGAAAGGGTGTTATCGACCTCCGTGATCGCTCGCTTTTGAACGTGCAAGCGAAAGACATTGAGAAACTGGTTTCTAGCGGAACGGCTAGTGAGCCGGTTGAGATTCAAGCTGCCGCTATGGACTGGACAGTTAATGGTAAAATAAGCGACCCGGTCTTTGTCGAGGAGCTTCTGACCAATGTATCTAATCTGACCGCGATCGATTTCCCAAAGAGCGTGCCCCAGGATGCGTTCGCTCAACCCTTCTTGGTCCTCACGTTGACCAAGAAGCAAGGGTTGGGGGGAGAGACCTCGGTAGTTACCGTTGGTAAAGAGACCTCAACTGCCCAGGGACCCGCCCGGTACGTAAGGGTTGGCGAACAGGGTGAGGTAGCCTTGATTCGAGATGTTGAGGCTAAGCGCGTTATTCCTCATGAGGAGGTTTTAGTTCAACGCTCCACTCCGACTCCAGCATCGGCCCAAGCGGCCAGGTAAGGTGGTTCGGATGGGCGAGTCTTTATTTAATATGGTGGTCGGACTAACCTGACCGTGAATGATTAAGAAGCTCCTTCTAACTATACTGGTGACCGGCCTAGGTCTCGCGTGCGTCGGCGGACTTTTCGCTGTATGGGGCTACTACTATCTCGTTCGGGATCTTCCGAAACTCTCTCGTATTGAGGATTACAAACCACCCGCTGTGACCCGTGTTCTCGCGAGTGATGGCTCTCTCATGGCGGAGTTTTACTCAGAGAGACGGTATCCCGTTAAGTTCGCTGAGGTTCCCGATGTGATTCGAAAGGCCTTCCTCGCGGCGGAGGATGCCTCCTTCTATAGCCACCACGGTATCGACCCGGTGAGTATCGCTCGAGCTGTCATTAAGAATATGCAGAGCGGCGCCGTAAAGCAGGGGGCTTCGACGATTACGCAACAGGTCGTTAAGAACCTTCTCCTGAGCTCTGAGCAGAGCTTCGTTCGTAAAGGCAAGGAGGCGATCCTGTCGTATCGTCTTGAGCGCCGTTTCTCAAAGGATGAGATCTTTGAGATCTATTTAAATCAGATCTTTTTTGGCAACACCGCGTACGGCATTAAAGCGGCGGCGCGAATCTACTATCACAAAGAGCTTCCAGAGGTAACGCTTGCAGAAGCGGCGATGCTTGCCGGTCTCCCGAAGGCACCGAGTGAGTATTCTCCAGTAAAGAATCTGAAAAAAGCTCGCCAACGCCAAGCGCAGATCCTCAACCAGATGGTTGAGGCCGGGTTCATAAACGACCAGCAGCGTCGGGAGGCGATGAAAGAGGATCCCAAGGTTTATCCCGCTTCGCAACAAAACGTATTCGCCTCTCCGTACTACGTCGGTGAGATACGACGGGTATTCGCGGAGAACTGGAAGAACCTTGATCTTGATAGTGATGGCCTTGAGATCACCACGGCGGTCGATCCTCAGGCGGACCAGTCAGCTCAAGCGGCGCTTCGTCAAGGACTCCGGGAGGTTGATAAACGCCGCGGTTGGCGAGGCCCTATCGGCAAGATGAGCGAAGCGGAGTACGCGCAGCGGTACGGCGCGCTAAGTTTAGTTGAAAACAACCCGACCCCCGCGTTGGTGAAGGCCAATGTTAGTGGTGTCGTAAAGGTTCGAGTTGGAGAGCTCGATTACCAAGTGGATCTGAATGAGGCTGGGTGGGCTAAAAAGTTTCTTGAGAAGGATGATTCCACCCGCTTCGCCTCGCCGGCTGATATCGTGAGGGTAGGGGATCTTATAGAGGTCGCGCTTCGACGGCCGATGTCATCAGGTAAGCCGCAAGAGAAGACTCCACTTAAGGTGATGTTAGATCAGACCCCTGATATCGAGGGGGCTGTTGTCCTTATTGATCCACGAACTGGGGAAGTTCGCGCGATGGCGGGTGGCTACGATTACACGCAAAGTCAATTCAATCGCGTGACGCAATCGCTTCGGCAACCAGGTTCGACCTTTAAGCCCGTGCTCTATCTCGCCGCGATCGACAAGTACAACTACACGCCATCAACGATTATGATGGATCAGGCGAGGACGTTCCGTGTGGGGGATACCTTTTGGACGCCGGCGAACTTTGATGAGAAATTTCTTGGGCCGATTACCCTTCGCACGGCTCTTGAAAAGTCTCGTAATCTCGTCTCCGCGGATATCGTATCTCGAATCGGTGTCGATGCCGCCATCGCGTACGCGCGCTTGCTAGGAATTAAGAGTCCTTTGGGACGCAACCTCTCCCTCTCCTTGGGAAGTAGCGAGGTAACTCCCCTTGAGCTCACCCGCGGCTATTCTGTTTTCGCCGCCAAGGGTGTGCTCTTCGAATCTGTGTTCGTTAAGAGGATCAAGGATCGATTCGGCCACGTTGTGTATGAAAGTGAGACCGACTCAGCGGGCAAGACTCGCCAAGTTATCAGTGAGAATAGCGCCTTCGTCATGGCGAATATGATGAAGGGTGTTGTTAGTCACGGTACCGGGTATCGGATCAAGGAGCTCGGGCGACCGGTCGCTGGAAAGACCGGAACCTCAAACGACCAAATGGATACCTGGTTCATCGGCTACACGCCGACCTGGGTGTGCGGCGTGTGGGTGGGTTTTGATCAAAAGAAACAGATCGGGCCAAAAGAGACCGGAGGAGTAGTAGCAGCGCCGATTTGGCTCTACTTCATGCGAGATTTCTTGGAGCGCTCAAGTACCGCGACGCTCGATTCACTTGAACGAGAAGCTAAGGGTGAGGCCGATAAGCTTGGTATCGAATATGTCGCGCCAAAGATTACTGAACAGCTCGATTTCAGTGTCCCCGAAGGGGTAGAGCCGTTCTGGATTAATAAAACGACGGGGGCCCGTTTAGTGCAAGGTAGCCCGGGGGCCTTTCTTGAGTACTACGTTAAGGGAACAGCGCCTGATGAGTATCCGAATGTAGGGGATACCTCTGAAGGGGAGGGTGAGGAGCGAGAGGCAAGTACGAGCTCGTATTTGGAGTCGCCTGACCTGTAACGGAGCGGCTATCTTCCTCCCTCCCGGATAAACACGGTCACGTTAACAATTCGGTCCCCCGCTCGGAGATGCTTCAGGGTATCGAATCCACCCACAACCTTACCGAATACGGTATAGTGGCCATCCATATGGGGGGCATCGGCGAGGAGGATATGAAATTGACTCCCGTTAGAACGGCGCTCGGGATTTGCTCGTTTCCCCGTTTTAGCGTCCACGTCCGGCTTACGGGCCATTCCGACCGTTCCAAGTGTATGGTTTCGGCTACTGAACTCCGCTGGAAGGTCATAGCCGGGACCTCCTCGCCCGTTACCGAGCGGATCGCCCCCCTGGATTAGGTAGTCCTTTTGCGCGAAATGAAAGGAGATATTCCGATAGAACCCTTTGTCGGCAAGATATTTAAAGTTCGCTACATGCCACGGTGCTTCCTCCGGAAAAAGCTCAATAAAGAGCTTCCCCTTAGAGGTTTCGACGATGGCGCTACGAATTTTTAGTACCTCAGATTTCTGAGGGAGCTCGAAAGGTGGCTCCGTGGCAAAGGCTGGAGGTGACCAACAGAGGCAGCCTATCCAGAGGGCGAGGGTGAACAGCCGTTTCATGAGTTATCTAGCTACCCTAGTTGCGGTTGATCGTACCAAGCATGGTATCGCCGACCTTTTTGTTGGCTGGCGACACCGGCGTTACCTGACTATAGTATTATAGTGTGGTCAGCAAAACCTATCTCCTAAGGGCACTCCTTCCGTTGAGGGAGGACTGGTCGTATGTGGCGCGCGATGACCGCCTGAACGAGGTCTATCGTCACCGAACAGGTAAAGATAGCTGGTAGGTTTACAGCTTTAAGAACGTACGCTCATGAGATCCTCCTCGTCCCTCTCTCGGTTTTTGGCGCAGCTCTCTGTGTGCGTAGTTGTTGTATGCGCGCTTCCCTCATCTTCTGGCGCGGACCAACGGGAGCTCGCTCAGGCCAGACCCGCTGTTGACGCGGTTCTTCTCCTGGATGCCTCTGGGAGCATGCTTAAAACTGACACTCAGATGCTTCGGTACGATGGGGCGAAGCTCTTCCTGCAATTTCTCGGAAAAGATGATCGGCTCGGGATAGTGAGCTTCGCTGACAAAGCGAAGGTGGTCAGTGACCTGAAAGAGTTCAGCACAGAACCTCGGGACGGGGTCGTTCAAACGATCCAATCGATTAAGCCAGAAGGGCAGTACTCGGACCTTTTGGAGGGGATTCGCGCGGCGGGAAAGATCCTTGAGGCGAGTCCCCGTAACGACGCTGATCGTATCATCGTCTTGCTCTCAGATGGGAAGATGGAGCCGAACCCGCAAAATGGCGCGGCCTCGGCCAGAACGCTCGAACTCGTTAACCTTGTGCTTCCTGACCTGAAGGCGAAGGAGATAAAGGTTCACTCCCTGGCGTTCTCCGATCAAGCTGACAAGATGCTTCTTTCGGAGATCTCCGCTGTCACCGATGGATTAAGCTTTTACACCTCGACCTCAGACGACGTTCACAAATCCTTCGCGAATCTCTTCCTCGCGGTGAAGCGGCCGCAGGTTCTACAGATGCGCAGCAAGTCGTTCACGCTTGATGAGGATGTAGACGAGGCGACCTTCTACATAACCCGGGATGAGGGTTCGAAACTTACCCTTGTCAGCCCCAAGAATGAGGAGATGACGGCTGAAAAGAGACCGGATTGGGTGATCTGGTTCGCTGGAAAGAATTTTGATGTCATCACGATGCGGGAGCCGGACATCGGTGAGTGGCAGGTACAGGGAGGGGTCTCTACGGAGGGATTCGCTACCGTTCTCACCAATGTAAGGTTGGTCACCGACTGGCCTGTGGTCGTTCGGGTAGGAGATAAGAGTGTCGTACAAGCTCGCCTCTATGACGGTTCTAAGCCAATCTCCTTGCCACAGATGTCCGGAGTCATTCAGTACGCGTTCCAAGTTGTTCCAACGGATCGAGTCGCCGCGCCTGTGGCGAAAGACTTTTTGAACGACGAGGGACGAGAGGGAGATAGGGTCGCGGGAGATGGAATCTTTTCTCGCTACTGCACGATCTCTGATCCAGGGGAATACAAACTATCGATTGTGGCGAGGGGCCCAACGTTTGAGCGCTCGCAACAGGTGCCGTTCCGAGTGCGTCCACCCCTTCTTACCTTAGAGATGATTCCTGGGGAAAAGGACGCGAGCCATGGACATCACGACGCGGCTGCTCACGGTGCCGCCAATGAGTCCGGTCACGGTGACGCCAAGGGAGATTCCCCCAAAGCGATACAAGGTAACCAGGATATAGTTTTCCGCGCGGAGCTCAGTAAGGAGGCTCTCGGCCTCCGGAGTTTAGAGGTTTCTGTTGAGGCTCTTTCGGCCGATCGTCGAAAGACGGTGATCCCACTTAAACGGGGATCCGATGATGAGGGGGCTTTCTTCGAGGGAACGGCCGAAAAACTTTCGCAGGTAGGGATCTACTCGATCACCGCGACATTAAAAGGAGTTTCGAAAAAGGGCCAAGAGATTGAGACTGAGAGTAATCCCGCGCGTTTTGAGCTCATGAGCGTCAAGAAAAAGAGCGCGGCGACACCGACCCCAGCGCAAAAAGGTGAGGCGCATGAACCTAAGCGCGCTGAGGGGCTTCAGCTACTACCGATAGCCTTGATCAGTGGGTCTAGTATTTTGGCGATGATCGTTGGTGTAGTCCTCACGAAGCGTTCAAAATCATCGACACCGACGTCGAATCAGTACAATCCTCCCAAGCAGATGTTAGACGCGATCTCGAGTCTCGAACAGAAGATCGCCTCTTCCGATATTAAGGTGGGAGTTGTGGAGCTTGAGACGGACAGGGAAGCTGAGCCGAACGTCTCCTCATCAGAAGCCTCGCCACCCGAGCAGGAGCTCCAAGAGGAGGAGAAGAAAGAGCCCACGGAAACGCCACCTACTGGGGAGGTATAGTCCTCATGTCATGGCTCGTGTTCTTCCTGGCGGTTGGTCAATCGTTCCTCGTTGGGGCCTTTCTCTTTCGACGGGCGTTATTGGCGGGGAAGGAGGCGAACGCCGGAAATAATCAGGTAAAGGAGGAGGTCGCCACGAAACGGGAGTTGTGGTCGCGGCTGGATAGCATTCGACAGGAGATGGCGAGCCCCGCTGATTATGAAAAGGCTAAATCGGAACTGAATGTTGCCCGTGAATCGCTCAAAGCTGAGCGAGGCAGGGTAATCATCACGCAAGCGGAGCTGGAGAGCGTCGAGGTTCGTCTTCGTGAACTTGACGAGGTTAATCGCGAGCTCGAAGCGAGCACACTAGAGACAAAAGAGGAGCTCAAGGTACTCCAGAAGCGGGAAGGCGATCTCAAAACTAAGAACGAGGAATTGCGAGTGCAGATCGCGCACTCGACCACCAAGATGGAGGCCCTGATGTCGGAGATCGAGATGTCGGTGCAGATGCAGGAGCAGGTGAAGGTGATGAAGGCGGACCTTCTGAAGGCCGAGGAGCAGGTGGAGACCTTAATGAACGAGATTCAAAAGGGTAACGAGCAGTATTTCATCTCGAAACGTCGATACGACGCGTTGGACGTGGAATACGCGCAGCTCTATCAGCAGTACGTTGAGCAGAAGCAGAAGTAGGATGATTCGCCGACAGTATGTGTAGGCGACGCGTACTTTCGAGAGATGGTCACTATACCTGCGATGTGCGGAGGGAAGCATGGGAGACCCAAACATGATAGGTACACTACGCGGCGCCTTTATTATGGATAGCATCGCCGGCATTTTTCGCGTGAGTAGTTACCTTCGGCTCCTCTCTTTCGCGGTCATCTTTATCATGAGCCTGGTTGCGGCGTTCGAGGCTTGGGCTGAGACGCCTCTCTCGGCTCCCTCCCTCTTTCAACTCAAGTTGACCAGGATTGATGGTACCAAGGTCTCGATGAAGCAGTTTGAGGGTAAGGTGATCCTCGTCGTTAATACCGCGTCTAAGTGCGGCTTCACCCCTCAGTACAAGGACCTTGAGGTTTTGTATGAGCGCTACCGGAAAAGAGGCTTCGTTGTTCTTGGTTTCCCAAGCAATGACTTCCGTAATCAAGAGCCGGGGCCCGACGGTGAGATAGCTAAGTTTTGCAAGGCGAAGTTCGGAGTTACCTTTCCATTGTTCAAGAAGAGCCCAGTTACCGGGCCGCAGATGCAACCGTTTTACCGCATTTTGCTAGCGCAAGCTCCCTATGAATTCAGCGCGCCACCGGCGTGGAACTTTGAGAAGATTATTCTCGATAGAGAAGGGAAGGTCGTAGCTCGTTTTGGTTCATTCGTTAATCCGCTGAGCGACAGGATCACATCCGTGATTGACAAAGAGATCGCGCTACCAGTTCAAAGCAAAGCGCGATGAGTAGACGACTGATCGTACTCGCGCTGATTCCAGTAGTACTCTGTGCCGCCTGTAGCGTATTTAAAGCGAGGCCCGCGAAGGATAGTGGGTTTTTGCCATTTCCAGAACTCCTCAAACCGATGCCGGAGCGCGCGCCTTTCAACGCGGTGTATGTCCCGGACCCAAAGCGCCTTGAGGAGCTACGGATGAAATACCAAAGTATTTCGGTCCTGCCGATCACTACCTTGCCGGCGGAAACCAGGATTAAGGCCTGGAATCTACCACCAGGGGTCGAGGAATCACGAATCGCCGACCTCCGGGAGCTGAGCGGGTACTTTCACACCCGCCTTGAAAACGCGTTCTCGGAATACGATGGTGATGGACTCTCCGCCGAGGGGATACCGATCGTTGTGAGGAAATTTACCGTACGGGATGAGCCGACGGATGAAACTCTCGTATTGGAGATAGCGATCACCGAGATATCGCCGAATGTTCCGGAGGTGTCCGCCGTAGCCACGGTCGCCGGTTTCTTCTTTCCCGGAAGTGGAATTATCAGGGTCTTCGGTTCCGGTAGCATCGCCATAGAGGGGATCCTCCGAGATGGTAAAACCGCCGACCTGCTTGCCGAATTCAGAGACCGCGAAGCGGATAAATCAGCCCCTATATCGGTGCGGGATTATCAGATGTACGCGCACATACGACGTTCGCTCGATGACTGGGCGGATCAATTAGCCGAGCTTGCGGGGACGATGTCTACCCATCAAGTTAAGGACTCCCTGCCGTTTACGCTCAATCCTCTCTGAGATTCGCTGATTGTCGAGGTTGAGTTTTTCGTCTGACCACTGCATGTAGTGCCGTGCTAATCCGGACGCTCGATGTTCGGGGGCGTTCGGCTGCTTTTTCCCCATTCGGAAAAATACTTGGTTAGTATGGGGGCAAGTTGAATGAATACATTCTCCGCGATTAAGCTATTTCCAAGTTCCCGGGTATGGCCAAACGACCCGGCGAAGGCATCACTAAAAATCGCTGGGTAGCCATGCTTGAGAACTTGTTCTTTGAAGTATTGCTCCTGCTCGATATATCCATCGGGCGGTGAGTCTGCCAAAAGGGCTCTCAGAGAGGAAATTCCAAGCATGGGATACTGTATGGCCACGACGCGACCGCCGCTCTGTTTAACCTGGTTGACGATGGACGGATAGCTATTCACGGTCATTTTGGCGGGATAGCTTTGGCGGTAGGTATCGTCAATCTGAAATAAGCGACTTGCTTCCAGGCGCTCACCTGACATCCAAAGTGTAAGAGCTTTTTGTCGAAGAATGACTCCGCGGCTGCGCTTATCCTGGCGTGCTAATTCTTCTTCATCTTCTGGCATAAGAAACAGGCTCGCTAACTTAAAGCTATTCGACTGTACGAGGTGTAATACGATGGCACGCCGAAGTACCGGATGCCCTTCTACTCGTCGTAAAAGCTCCTCATAACAACCAAGCTCATCCGCCAGCGATTTCTGGCTACCCTTTAGCTTACATAGTTGAGCTTGCGAATATATATTTAAGATAGGCTGAGATTGATTCATCAACAGCGAAAAAATCCCCTGGGTGTCGCCCTGAGTGCGTAATATCTCAACCTGCATTTGGAGCTTCGTCAGTGGGTCTAGGGGGCTCTGCTCAACTAACGGCGCGAGAGCTTGAAGTGAATCTTTTGAGATCGGGATAGGCTGGGGACGAGCAGTAACAATCATGGCAGCCTTGGCGAGGTCCTGCGACGAAAACGGGAAAACAGGGCTCATCGGGTTTTCGAGTGGGTAAAAAGAGAGGAATTAGAGCTCCGGAAGCATGCAGGTTAGGACTTTAAGTCT
>JAULVA010000343.1:0-4762 GCA_032111275.1 Bdellovibrionota bacterium | reverse complement strand
TCGTAGAGGCTCTTCTTATTGCGACGTTTTTCCATCGCTTAATAATCGCATTAAACTCAGGGCTGTCAAAAACCGCTTAACCATCCGAACTCTTTGCTAATTCTATCGATTCTTGCGCTTATCTACCCACTCGATTCCACGAAGAGCCAAAGAAAAGGGCGGCCTTGTTCGGGCCGCCCTTGAGCAACGAACGATAGTTCGCCGCGCGGAGCTATACGTCCACTACAACCTGTGAGCGGTCGTACCTAACCTTTGTGAAGAAAGCGGCTGGATCCTCGGCCGAGCGGTATCCGAGAGCGCACGCTACCTTGGTTGAGTACCCCGTCTGGTTGAGGTT
The DNA here is from genome assembly GCA_032111275.1 of Bdellovibrionota bacterium. Taxonomy (GTDB): domain Bacteria; phylum Bdellovibrionota_C; class UBA2361; order UBA2361; family OMII01; genus OMII01. The sequence continues at coordinate 4,425 of JAULVA010000343.1, read as the reverse complement.
CAACACCTCGTCGAATCCAGTCGGATTAATTCCCTCAAGGGGGCACGCGTCGATCGTAAGGATCGAAGCCGTCGAGAGAAGCATTCCTAGCGCGATGTACGCTTGTCGGGTCGACCAGTGTTCGCAGGTTCCTTGCTGAGCAAGCGCGTCAACGAAACCTTTCATCATTCCGCCGTAGTCTTGAAGCGCTGAGACCGGTACCGATCGAGTTTGCGACACACTTGAGAGGAACGCGTCGATATCGGCGTGCGTAACCTCCTTCTTGGCGGCGATAACCACAAGGTGCGACGCCTCAACGAGTTGGGGTTGGTTCCACGCGAGTGGTTGGAGCTGCTTCCGTACCTCAGGATTCTTTACCACGATAAACTTCCATGGCTGGAGGCCGAAGGAGGAGGGGGCGAGCCTGAGTGATTCCTCGAGGGTATGCCAATCGGTCGTTGAGATCTTTTTCGTTGGGTCGAAACGCTTCGTGGCGTAACGCCAGGAGAGCTGTTGCTCGATAAGCGCGTTGATGTCTTGGGTCATACTTTCCTCCAATAATGTTTCGGTAGTTCTACTTTGAATCCGTTGAATGGAACAGGGTAATCAGCGATCCCGCGGGGAGCAGTCGAGAGGTGCTTTTCTCTTTCAGTGAGAGGCTCTCAATCGATATCTCCACCCCCTTATCGTCGTACATATCAAGCGAGATGTTTCGCACCACATCCGAGGTGCTCGCGGTTGAGTGGTTGGTGAAGAAGACGGCCCCAGCTTTCGGGTCAAGCACGTTGAGCATCAACTCAACGATGTCGGGGGCTTTCTCCTCAAGGGTCCAGGAATTGGTTTTTGAGACCCGACTAAAGGATGGAGGGTCAATAATAATAATATCGTAGAGATTCCCCTTGCGATGTTCGCGCGCCATAAAGCCGAGGGCGTCATCGACGATCCAGCGAATCTTGTCCTCTGGAATATCATTTAAGGAGGCGTTTTTCTTCGCCCACTCGATCGCGCGTTTAGCGAGATCCACATGGGTTACCGTGGCGTAAGGAATGGCGGCGCAGTAGCAGGTCGCGAGTCCGGTGTAGGCGAAGAGGTTTAAGATTTTGAGGGGGCGGGCGCCATTCTCACTTAGTCGCTCGGCTATAGCTTTAACTTTTGGAAGGTAGAGGGCGTGCTCGGGGAAGATACCGACCTGTCCGTTCGACATAAGTTCAAGTTCGAGACGAACTCCGGCGATCGTCGCCTCCCACGTCTGAAAAGGCTTTCCTGATATCTGCCATCGATCGGGAGGATTGTACGACGCGTCAGCGTCTTCCCACACAGATGCCCGCTCTCGGCAGCGCCAGGTGCTTAAGGATGAGGGGCGGTCGATACTTTTGGAGCCAAACTGCTCAAGTTTGCGGCCTTCGCCTGAATCGAGAAGTGTATAGCCTTCAAATGGGATCGTCATGGGGCGCAGTATGGCATGGAGTGGGGATTATTTCGACAGAGGGGAAAAAAGGGAGCGTTAAGGAGACAACGCAAAACAACGCGTTCGCATTGTTTTGCATAGGTGTGAAGCCTATTTTGGTCGCAAAGAGGCGAGGAAAAAGCGTTGCGGTAGCGCCGCTGCCTAGCATAAGCACGCGTCAGCGTGGTTTTGCCTCCCTTACTTAAGGATGCCTTAACTCTTAGCCCCCTCACCAACCTGCTCATCGGATTCCTCGAAAGATGCTCGGTCTACCCCCCGGTGTATCACTCTAAAACGGAAGACATCGCGAAACATTGATAGAGAATCGACAATCAGGTTGACCTTGGATCCAGGAACATTCTTCCAATTGATCGGAACCTCTTTAATGTTCAGGTTGGCTTTGTGCGCCATGTACAGCAGCTCTACATCAAAGCTAAACCTATCCGCGCGCTGCCGCCGAAAGAGGAAGAGGGCTGCTTTTCGGGTGAATATCTTGAATCCACACTGCGTGTCGGCGATCGATGGTATCAAGATCAGATTAACGCACTTATTGAAGACCCTTCCGAGAAAGCGACGATGGAGCGAGGTCGCGACCTTGGTCTCATTTGAGGCTAACGCGCGAGAGCCGATAGCGATGTCCGCGCCCTCGCGGAGAGCGGCGTCTAATCTATCGAATTCCTGGATTGGTGTGGCGCCATCGGCATCAGCGAACAGAATGCTGGCGCCACGGGAGTTGAGAACACCAAGGCGGACCGCGTGACCTTTCCCGTAGTTTTTCGGTAGTTGAATGAGGCGTACCTGATTGCGAACTCGCTCGAACTTTCGCACGACCTCCGTGGTACTATCGGTGCTGCCGTCATCGATGACGAGGACCTCATAGGAAATGGATTTTCGATCAAAAAAATCGATGAGGTCAATGAGGGTCGGAGGAAGACGCCTCTCCTCGTTGTAAGCAGGCACGACGATACTTAGGTCGACCTGGGGCGAGGTGACCGGTTGTTGCTCGATCCAAGTAGTAACGCGCTCGTTGCCGTGCGCTTTTTCAGAAGACATATGACTCACAACTGACTGCGTCGCCGAAGCATACATGATTCGTCCGTGGGCTGCGATACCCCGCGAGGGATACCTTGCATTGATAACATAGTGAGATGTCATGGGATAGTGAGTGTCTACGCCCTTCGCATCCGGGTTTGCGCAGCGCGAGAGCTGCCCGCCTCGACCATGGCTCGGGAGCCCTTTTCACCTATCCCGCTACCGTTGAGAGGGGCTTCCTGCGAGAGTAAGGGGCATGCAGAGTAGCTCTCGGATGCGGATCTGCGGTAGGTAGGGATCCTGCTACAGCCGATTTTATACCTGAATAGGAGTGTAGTGCCTTTGTATAATAGTGGGATGCGATAGGTTGCGTATGCGGATAATAGATTCTGAGGTTCTGTATCAAGGGAAACTTAAAGCGGTGCGTGATACCGTGGAGTATCCGGACGGGCGCTGCCATAAACACGAGACCATCGAACATCCCGGTGCCGTGGTTATCTTGCCTATAACTCAGTCTGGCGGCGTGGTGTTCGTTGACCAGTATCGTCACTCGATTCGGCGAAATATCCTCGAACTGCCGGCGGGAACCCTTGAGAAGGGGGAGGATCCACCATTATGCGCCGCGCGTGAGCTGATGGAGGAGATAGGAATGGCCCCAGGCGAGCTTATCGCCCTCGGCACGCTGTATCCGGCCCCGGGCTTTTGTGATGAGCTTCAGTATCTCTTTTGCGCTCGTGACTTGCGGGAGCAAAAGGCAACGCCCGATGAGGACGAGTTCATAACCACAGTAGAGCTCTCTCGAGCGGAGATCGATGAGTCGATTCGTACCGGTAGACTTAACGACGCAAAGTCCTTAGCGCTCGTGCTTCGGGCGATGCTATCTAATCTTTTGTAGGGAAGTGCGTGTGGCGATAAAGTGGAATGCTTTCAAAAAAGCTCAGGGTGTCTTCGGTGGCGGACTCATGGTCGTATGCGCCTTCGTCCTGATGTGGATTGGGGTTTCGTCGGATGTCTCCACTGATAATCAATTAAGCGGCGTGGTCAAAAAGGCCATAGATATCGACGCTGAGCATCCGGACCCCAACGATAATGGAAAGATCGTTGTCGCCGCGGCGCCGTGGATCACACCCGATCGATATGAGGACGAATTTCTGCGGCCGACTGGACCGCTCCTCCTGCAAAGACGTGTTGAGATGTTGCAGTGGGTGGAGGAGCAAAAGGAAGGGAGCGTGGCGCCCGTCTACACGTTGCAGTGGGTTGAGGGGCAGGTGGATTTCTTCAGGTTCCAAGTGCCGCAGGGACATGAGAATCCGCTTCTCTCAATAACTGGCCAGAAATACCAAGCTCAGCAATCGAAGTTTGGCGCTTTTAATGGCAGCCGTCTCCTCTCCTTGATTCAAAAGTTAGAACCTTTGAACCTCACACCTGAGATGCTCAAGGATTCATCCCTTGAAATTTCAGAGAATAAACTGGTGCTTCGAAGAAATCCGAGCATGCAGCTTCCATCGCTTGGCGATACTCGAGTGTGGTACGAGGTGCTTCCTCCAGGTGATTACACCGTGCTAACGGTTCAGGAGGATGAAAGAAGCCTGGTCGGCGCGCAAGCGTCAACACAACTGTTTGTTGAGCTGGGGATCTTTGACGCGAGTGAGCTTCTCGTGAGACTTGAGGGGGACGCTGACGCTGGATTCCATCGGATGTTGTACCTGGGCGGGTTGCTCCTTTTTGTGGGGCTTATGTCGCTCATGATGCCACACGCGCCCAAGTTTGATTTAAACCCTCACCTGAACGTGAGGGGTTCCCTCGCCGTGTTGATTGCGAGTTTCGGGTTCTCTTTTGTGGCGACCGCGCTGTTCTTCTTGCTGTCGTTTGCGCGGTAGAGGCTCGCCAACATGCAGAGGGTCTTCAACTGTCGTACAGGGTATCTTCTATCCCATCGTCGGATAGGTTGTACCAGGTCTGGCACA
>JAULVA010000342.1:1883-4172 GCA_032111275.1 Bdellovibrionota bacterium | reverse complement strand
GAACCTAGAATAACAATCTGTGTGAATGATTTGTAGTTCATCTTCAGGATCAACTTCTCTAGATGATCCTGATAGTCTTTTGCTTTTGCGTCTTGGTTCAGCAAACTTCCATCGACATAGATCTCAAAGACATTGGGTTTAATACCGCGAACGACTTTGTATGCCTTTTTGCCAATATTAAACTCAACTCATTAGTCACTATCCGCGCACTCGTATGCTCATCGAGATATCCAGATGAGAATTAGGAAACCGGTGCAATATAAGGATAAGAAGGAGAAGGAGGAAAAAGCTAATCTGAGAGCTAGCAATCTCAGAGTGAATGGTGCCCAGGAGAGGACTTGAACCTCTACGACATTTCTGCCACCAGCCCCTTAAACTGGCGTGTCTACCATTCCACCACCTGGGCGTATGATTGTCTGCGTTGTCTCAACGCGGACCGGGAATTTACTGCGGAACGTTTGCGCCGTCAACTGCTGGGGGCACCTGAACGTCACTTTTTTGCTCAGATTGTTGCTCAGCCGGAGGCGCCACAGGTGGCTGTTGTTCTTGAGGAATCGCCCCCATCACCGAACCAGCGACCGCATCAACCTTCGCGGCCCCTTGCCCACCATCGAGGAGCGCAAGCTTCACAAGACCAACCGAGGTCAACATGAACGCGATCGCGATGAAGGTTGTCATTCGAACGAGGAGCGATGATGCACCGCCGACGCCGAATACCGTATTAGCGCCACCAGCCCCCATCACAGCGCCAGCATCGGCCCCTTTCCCCTGCTGAAGCAGCACGAGAATAACGAGCACGATAGCCAAGAGGACGTGGAGGGTAAGGACTGCGGTATACATGGTCTCTATCCTTGAACGAAGACTGGGGACAACCCTAGCACTTGAGGGGGCGGAGGGCTAGAGGATAGCCCCCTATGGCATACAGCTAATTCAGAGGGTAACAGGTTTTAGGAGTCCGGGTGCCGTATAGTCTATCGAAACACCATGAGCGAATGGCCTACCCGGTAGGGCCCGACTCGTGGCGGGCCGTATGACAACTGGAGGTATCGTGGCCTCATAGACAGGCGAATGATACGGCCCGCGAGGACTTGGGCCCTACCAAATAACGACATGAGGCACCTGGTAGTAAGACCCGCCAGCTGCCCTCCACATCCCAAAACGACCTTAATTCACGACCTTAAGACCGGGCTCACTCCGTCGCTTCTCATCGAGGGTGGCGATAACCTTTCGAGCGATGTCGAAGAATATCTCAGCCACCTTGCCCTCACCCGCCGCGACCGGCGTGCCAGCATCCCCACCCTCTCGGATGGCTGGGTCGATAGGCAGCTGCGCAAGGAGTGGCACTCCAAACTCTTTGGCGGTGCGCTCGCCACCACCACTTCCAAAGATCGGCATAACGGAGCCATCCGGCATCGGAAGACCGGACATGTTCTCAACGATACCGAGAACATCAACGTTCACTTTTTTTAGCATGTTGATCGACTTACGCACATCCGCGAGCGCGACCTCTTGAGGGGTCGTCACCACAACAGCACCAGCGAGCTTAACCATCTGAGAGAGAGAGAGCTGCGCGTCGCCTGTTCCCGGAGGCATGTCGATGATCATGTAATCAACAACGCCCCAACTCACATCCTCAAACATCTGACGCAGCGCCTTGTTGAACATCGGACCACGCCAAATTACCGCGTCGTCCGGATGCTGGAGGAAGAACCCGAGGGAGATATACTTGATGCCGTACTTCGCCGGGGGGATAAGCTTCTCCTCGTGATCGGGAAGAACCTGCCCACCGCCGAGCAAGGTCGGTATGCTTGGTCCGTAGAAATCACTATCTATCAATCCGACCTTAGCGCCCGTCTTCGCGAGCGCAATGGCGAGATTCACCGCAACAGTTGACTTACCAACACCGCCCTTTCCTGAAATCACTGGAACGATCTGACCAATAGTCGACATAGCTATACTCCAATCTCTTGAGACACTTCGTCTTCCTCCGCTCGCTCGTACCCTGGCACCGTTGGATGAACCCAATCTTCGCCGTTGTGCGCTCGCATCGCCTCACGCTCAAGCAAGGTCTTCGGAATTAACGAATCAACAACCTCCCACGGAAGGAGCTCTGAGAACCCGATCCGTCGAGAGACATAAAAATCAACGATCGTTGGCCGACTTGTCGATATCATCCCAACTGGTGGCTCAGCTTAGCAGCCGGAATGGCCGATGATCAAAGTTCAATGGTACTACAAAAAACAAGACTTGGACCTACGAAAGCTCGGTATTAACGATGAAGACCTTGAA
>JAULVA010000342.1:0-1873 GCA_032111275.1 Bdellovibrionota bacterium | reverse complement strand
AACCTCCCACGGAAGGAGCTCATAGAACCCGATCCGTAGAGAGACATAAAAATCAACGGGCGGCACACCAGGGAGGATCTCTTTCTCAGTCCGCTTCATAAGCCACTTCCACGTCTCTCCCTTTCGCTCCGCCTCAAGCAGAAGCTTACCAACTCGGCGGTCCCCCCGCGAGAGCAGTCCTTGAAAATAGCTCTCTTTCGGTGGCTCGAAGCGGAACTCAAGGTTATGAACTTTGAGTACCTGCTTACGAAGTTGCTCGATCTTCTTCTCAAGCACCTTCGGATCGAGCATCGGCTCCCACTGAAACGGCGTCGACGCCTTTGGAATGAACGGATTAACTGAGAGCGATACCCACGCCATCTTTCCGGTGGGGCGGGATATCTCCGTCACCGCGTCACGCACCGCGGTCGCGAGCTTAGCGATGGCGTCAACATCCTCGTCGGTCTCAGTTGGAAGGCCAACGATGAAGTAGAGCTTAAATCCACGAATACCGGACTCAGCGAGCTCCCGCGCGGCGTTAATCACCTGTTCGTTCACCACCCGCTTTCCAGCAGCACGCCGGAGGCGATCGCTCCCCGCTTCCGGAGCGAGGGACACGGTTTTGTACTCGCTCTCTGAGATACTGGCCGCAAGCGCCCGAGTCACCTTTTGTGACATGATCGAGCTCAGCGAGGCCCGAGCCCCCTTCTCCGCGACCGTTTGCGCTAGCTTGGATATCGCTTTATGCGAGGAAACTGAGGCGCCCACGAAACCGATAGCGTCGCTCTTCTCAAGACCAACCTGCACGGTGTCTTGAAGGGTCTCCTCGCTCCGCTTTCGAATCGGGCGATAAATGTATCCCGCTACACAGAAGCGACACCCCATCTCACACCCACGGCCCGTCTCGGTGAGGAACATGTCCTTAAACTCGGTCTCCGGCGTCAGAATACGACTGTGGGTCTTGAACTTTGAGAGATCCTTGACGAAGCGACGTCGTGGACGCGCAGGCACATCATCAGGAGCTTCATACCGCTCCATAGTTCCATCAGCGTTGTAGAGCGGCTCGTAGAAACGTGGGACATACACCCCCTCAATCTGAGCGAGCCCTTTCAGCACCTGTTCACGCGACCATCCCTCACTCTTCGCCTTATGAAAAACGTCGACGAACTCTGGAAGGAGCTCCTCAGCCTCTCCTATCACGATGGCGTCCAGGAAATCAGCGATCGGCTCTGGATTCAACGTGACCGCAGTACCACCGGCGATGAGGAGTGGAAAGCGAAACTTCCCCTCCTGCGCGGCGGCATCCCGCTCTTGCCAGGAGCCAAAGAGAAGCCCCTGATTATCAAGCATCTTCAGAAAGTGGGGATAATCGGTCTCAAAGGACATCGAGAACCCAAGGATATCACAATCACCAAGAAGATTGTTATTTTCGAAGGAGCGCCACTTCGTCGAGGCGACCTTCTCTGAATCGGCCTCCTCCGGAAGAAATCCGCGCTCAACCAAAACCCTCGAATCGCGGGCGAGGATATCATACACAGCTTGAAATCCGAGGTTCGACATCGCTACCCAGTAGTTATTCGGATACGCCAAGTGAAACTTCACGTCACCCGCACTGTTGCTGTACGGCACGACGTATCGCTCAAGGGCTTTGAGCTCTTTGTTTGTGGGATTCTTCAGCTTCGCTCGTTGAGTACTCACAGCATGATCCTTACTTACCTTTGGTTGGAGTATCGAGACAGCCGAGCATATTCATAAGTGTAGATTTTCCTGAACCAGATGGACCCATAATAGCAACATATTCATTTTTATCGATTTTTACAGAAACATCACGCAATGCATGAACTTCCTCAGAACCAACCTGATAAACTTTAGCGATATGATCTATGTTAATTAT
>JAULVA010000341.1:0-9621 GCA_032111275.1 Bdellovibrionota bacterium | reverse complement strand
GTGGCAGGGGGGGTATCAGATCGTTGCGGGTGAGCGCCGATTCCGCGCCTCTATCCGCGCAGGACTCTCTCAAGTGCCTGTACTTATAAAGGAATTGTCGGACCGTGATACCTTTGAGGTCGCCCTCGTCGAGAACGTACAGCGCCTTAACCTGAACCCGCTCGAAGAGGCCCGTGGCTATCAACGCCTCATGGACGAGTTCAACCTTAACGCTCAGGAGGTTGCCGCCCGAGTCGGAAAGGACCGAGCAACCGTCGCGAACCTTGTGCGAGTTCTTAAGCTTCCCCAGGCGGTGCAGGACTATCTTCGCGAAGGGATCATTACGGTTGGCCACGCCAAGGCGATTCTCACCGTGAAGGAGCCTGCCGCTCAAACGAGTCTCGCTCAAAAGGTTATCCATGAATCGCTCTCTGTGCGGGCCCTTGAGGCGATCGTCTCGCGAGAAGTGGTCCTTGAGGATCCGAAAAAGCCTCGAATGGAAAAGAGAATCAAGGCTTCTCAGTTTCCAGAGATCGAGGAGCGATTGCGCAATGCGCTCGGTACGAAGGTAACGATTCGTCGATCGAAAAAGGGTGGAGCGGTAGAGCTTCATTTCTTCTCCGATTCTGAGCTCGACCGTCTAATTGATATTCTCAGCACTTCAAAGGAGTAGGGATATGGCAAACGAAGTAAGGTCTTTTCAGTTCTTTGACTCAACAAAAACGGCCTCAAATGAGAGCAGCGCGCGTAGTGGCGCTACGGTCATTGGCGCCGATGTTGTTCTCAAAGGGAATCTCAAGTCGGCAGGGGACGTTGTCATCGCCGGACTGTTTGAAGGTGACGTAGCCTGTGATGGCCGTGTAACAATCGTCGCTGGCGCAACCCTTATCGGAGCCGTTGGTGCCGCTGAGGTTGTTCTTGGGGGCAAGGTTCAGGGCAACTCCGTTGCTACGAAATCCTTGACGCTCTTGAGTTCGGCTGAGGTTCGCGGCGACGTTACGACCCCGCAGATCGTTATCGAGCCGGGCGCCACGTTCGTCGGCCGATGCACCATGCCGCAGCCGGCGTAGGTTAGAGGGTAGGGGACGTAGTCGGGTAAGGTGGCCCCGCGTGGGCCACTACCGTTCCTCGTATCCCCCGGCGTTCCTCGCATTCCCCGGAGCCTGGCTCGTCGGGTTCTCTCCGGACGTCAGACCGTCCCGGCTACCGTTTGTTGACTTTTTTCCGCATAACCGTCCGCCACTACCGTTGATCTTCTAACCGAAATCAACGAATCTTTCCACCATGGAACAAAACCCGATTCTCGACCTCTTCTCACTTACTAATGGGGACGCCCAGATGATCGTTGTTGGTACGATCTTCCTCTTTGGGTTGTACTTCGCGCTTCGGTCCTCCCTCTTTAGTCCACTCCTTGCGCACCTTCAGGAGCGTGAGGCCGTTACTGCGGGCGCGGTTCACACGGCATCGCAAATGCGCCAAAAAGCTCAAGCTTTGCGCGCTCGTTACGACGAAGGGATGCTGCAAGCTCGCATCGCCGCCAACAAAGAGCGTCAAACCGCTGTTGCCAAGGCTAAAGCTACGGCTGGCTCTATTGTGACCGAGGCTGAGGCCAAGGCCGCTAAGGAGCTCCAGACCGGAAGACAATCCATCGAGTCCGCCCTTCAACAGGCGCACGCCAAGGCGGAAGGGGAGGCCCAAGCTCTCGCTGACACCTTGACAACTAAGGTGGATTTCCAGCTAACCGTTCACTAGCCCCTGCGGTCAGTGAATTCGCCCCGCAAGTGCCCCGAACCGTCTACGACTTTTGTAAGCCAAAGGGGTGACTTCTCAGGCGATGTTGGCTAGACTTCCGTCGCCGTTACGGGTGTTTACGCAAAGAGACCTTACTACATTAAAAAGCCTATGATTCGTCCCACAGGTACAATTCTCTCTCTCAAGACCTCGCCCCGCGTACGTACGTTGATAGCGGCCTCATTTGTGGCAGCTTTTGCCACCTCCAATTTGGCTTTCGCCAGTGCTGGAGCGGGACACACTCCTTCCATTCATGACATCGTGCCGTTCTGGGTCAACTTCGTCATCTACGTAGTGCTCATGACGATCCTTCTTCGAAATCCGATCAAGAACGGATGGGCAGCCCGAAGAAACCGTATCGCCGAGGAGGTTTCCTCCGCGACCGCTGACATGCAAGCGGCCGAGCGTGAGCTTGCCGCGGTGGAGGCTCTCACTAAGAACCTCTCGCAAGAGCAAGAGCGCGCCCGACTTGAAATTCTCAAGCAAGGCGAGCTTGAGGCTGACGCCCTCATCTCGGCAGCTAAAGAAAAAGCCGCTCGACTCCAGACGCAGGCCAAGGATCTGTTACAGGGCGAGACTCGCTCAGCGCAAACTCATTTCCGCGCCGCGCTTGTAGCTAAGGCGGTCGAATTGTCGAAGACCCGATTCCAGAGCGGTGAGCTCGCGGCTCGGCAGTCGGTGTATGTTGACGCGGCGATCGATCGCGCGAAGAAGTTAGTTCGGTAATAAGAAGGGAAGCAAAAACAGCATGAGTTCGGGACGAGAACAAAGAATTGCCAAGAGATACGCTAAAGCGCTCTTTGACGTGTGCGCGCCGGCAGATCTTGATCGAGTTGAGGCCCAGCTGAAGGCATTGGCGCAGATCTGGGCCGTTTCATCGGATTTCCGTGAGAGCATGAGTAATCCTCGGGTGGATGAGGCTTCTCGCCTCGCTGTTATCGCCGCTGTGGTAGAGGCTCTTGGTGGATTCGCGACCGAGCCCCTCAAGCGAACCCTCACGACCCTCACATCGCTTCGCAAGTCCTCTGTTATTCCAGCTCTCTCGGCCGCTTTCGCTCAATTCGTAAGCGTATACAAAAAGAGCCTCCTGCTTGAAGTTACGTTGGCTCAGCCAGCGAACGAGGGAGCGATAGCTGACCTTCAAAAGAAGCTCTCTTCGTCGCTCGGCGGAGAGGTGAAGATGACTGTAAAAACTGATCCGTCATTGATTGGCGGACTGACTGTTCGTTTGGGCGACTCGTTCCTTGACCGTTCCGTAGCTGGAACCTTGCACCGGGTGGCCGCTCAGTTAGTACGATAGAGGGAAAAGAGTTCCTAAATTTTCAAAGAGAGAGGTAACTATGGACATACGTGCAGACGAGATAAGCAGAATCATCAAGGACAAGATCGGCAACGTATCGGGCGATCAAGACCTCGCCGAGGTAGGTTCCGTGTTGAGTGTGGGTGACGGAATCGCTCGCATCTACGGCCTTGGTAAGGTAGCTCTTGGGGAGCTGATCGAGTTCCAGAACGGAACGAAGGCGATCGCTCTCAACCTCGAAGAGGACAACGTTGGAGCGGTAGTAATGGGTGACACCTCAGTAATCGCTGAGGGCGATACCGTGAAGCGAACTGGCCAGATCGCGCAGGTGCCAGTAGGAGAGGCCCTTATCGGCCGCGTGGTTGACGCGCTCGGCACTCCGATCGACGGACTTGGCGACATCAACACTTCTCAAGTTCGCCGTCTTGAGCTTAAAGCTCCTGGTATCGTTGGCCGTAAGTCCGTTCACGAGCCGATGCAGACAGGCCTTAAGGCTATCGATGCGATGACCCCGGTAGGACGTGGCCAACGTGAGCTTATTATCGGAGACAAGAAGACCGGGAAGACCACGGTTGCTATCGATACTATCATTAACCAGAAGGGCACCGGCGTTATCTGTATATACGTCGCTATCGGCCAGAAGCGTTCCTCAGTTGTTCAAGTAGTTGAGCGACTCAAGGAGCACGGCGCTATGGACCACACGATCGTGGTTTCCGCTACCGCTTCCGAGCCAGCGCCGATGGCATTCCTCGCTCCGTACGCGGGATGCGCGATGGGTGAGTACTTCATGGAGAACGGCAAGCACGCTCTCATCATTTACGACGATCTTTCGAAGCACGCCGTAGCATATCGAAGCGTTTCACTCCTCCTTCGACGTCCACCAGGACGTGAGGCGTATCCAGGAGACGTATTCTACCTCCACTCACGCCTCCTTGAGCGAGCCGCTAAGCTCAGCGACAAGCTCGGTGGTGGATCCCTTACAGCTCTTCCAGTTATTGAGACCCTTGAGGGGGACGTATCCGCCTACGTACCAACGAACGTGATCTCGATTACAGATGGACAGATCTTCCTTGAGGCTGACCTCTTCAACTCGGGTATTCGTCCAGCTGTTAACGTAGGTCTCTCGGTATCGCGTGTGGGTGGTGCCGCTCAAGTTAAGGCGATGAAGAAGATCGCCGGAACGCTCCGACTTGACCTCGCACAGTATCGCGAGAAACAGGCGTTCGCGCAGTTCGGATCAGACCTTGATGCCGCTACCCGCGCGCAGCTCGCAAAGGGTGCTCGTCTTGTCGAGATCTTGAAGCAAGGACAAAACGTTCCGATGCCAGTAGAGCTTCAGGTTCTCTCCATCTTCGCGGTAGCTAACGGCTACACAGACAAGCTTGACGTTGCTCAGGTTCGTCCGTTCGAAGAGGCGCTTCACCGCCACATGCTTTCAAACGAGACAGCTCTTATGAACGATCTTCGCGTAAAAGCGGAGCTCGATAAGGACATCACTGAGCGTTTGAAGAAGGCTATCGGCAGCTTCGTTGAGAAGTTCATCGCTGGAACAGCGACATCTCTCAGCTCGAGCGCGAATGGCGCGGGACACGGGTCTCAGTCACACAAGTCGGCTCCAGCTCACGCTACAGCAGCATAAGGATTAAAACCTCATGGCAGGTCTTAAAGAGATTCGCCGACGATTAAAGTCGGTGAAAAATACAAAGAAGATCACCTCAGCGATGAAGCTCGTCGCAGCCGCTAAGCTGCGAAAGACTCAGGAGGCCGTTGTGCGCTCTCGGGCGTACACGGACGCTCTGAAGGGCGTGCTCTCTCAGCTTGAAGGTGGTAACGAGTTCACGCACCCGTTCCTTGAGACGAGGGCTGAAGTAAAGCGGGTACGTGTCCTGGTTCTGGGCGCTAACCGAGGGCTCTGCGGTGGTTTTAATACCAACGTTAACCGTAAGGTTGACGCACTGTACAAAGAGATAGCGGCGAAGCATCCTGGATGCTCTATCGATACCGTTATCCTTGGAAAGAAGCCGGCAGAGCACTATCGCCGAATCAGTCGTCAATACCTAGACGCCAACGAAACCCTCTCGGATGACCCGACCAACTGGCCGATCCAAGAGACCTGTCAGCGTCTTGAGGTCGATTTCCTGAAAGGCGAGTTCGACGAGTTGTACGTGGTGTACACGCGCTTCCGTTCGGCGATCTCCATGGTCACTATTTCCGAGCGTTTGTTGCCACTCGATAAGGAAAATCTCGCTGTTGTGAACGCTTCGCCAGAGGAGGCAACCGGGATTACGATCTTCGAACCGAATACGCAGCGGGTATTTGACGCTGTTGTGCCACGAATTGTTCGAGCGATCGTTCGTCAGGCTTCGTTCGATACAAAGGCGAGTGAACACGCCAGTCGGATGACCGCAATGGATAACGCCACGAAGAACGCTTCGGACCTTATTCATTCTCTCACACTTAAGTTTAACAAACTGCGACAGACAGGTATCACCAGCCAGCTGCTTGATATCGTCGGTGGAGCTGAAGCACTCAAGTAACCAAGGGAAATAGCTATGAAAGAAACAATGGGACGTAAAGGAAAGATTAGTCAGGTTCTCGGCGCGGTAATTGACGTTGAGTACCCACAGGGTGGCGGTATTCCAAAGATCTACGATGCGTTGCTCACCACCAACCCAAACATCGACAACCAAGAAAACAACCTCGTTCTTGAAGTTGCCCAGCATCTCGGCGACAACGTCGTTCGTTGTATCGCGATGGACTCATCAGAGGGGCTCGTTCGTGGTCAGTCCGTTGTTGATACCGGCGCTCCTATCTCGGTGCCTGTTGGACAGAAGACCCTTGGTCGAATCCTCGACGTGACTGGACGCCCAATCGATGAGCTTGGTCCAGTTGATACCGACATCCGTTGGTCGATTCATCGTCCAACTCCATCGTTCGAGGATCAGTCAACTTCAAAGCAGATCCTTGAGACCGGAATCAAAGTAGTAGACCTCGTCGCTCCATTCCTTAAGGGAGGAAAGATCGGTCTCTTCGGTGGTGCCGGCGTAGGAAAGACCGTTATTATCATGGAGCTCATTAACAATATCGCTAAGGCGCACGGAGGATTCTCCGTATTCGCCGGCGTAGGTGAGCGTACTCGTGAGGGTAACGACCTCTGGCACGAGATGAAGGATTCTGGCGTTATCGACAAGGCGTGCCTTGTGTACGGACAGATGAGTGAGCCTCCAGGAGCGCGCTTCCGTGTAGCTCTTTCCGCTCTTACAACAGCGGAGTACTTCCGTGATGAAGAGGGCCGTGACGTTCTTCTCTTCGTGGATAACATCTTCCGATTCCTCCAGGCGGGATCAGAGGTATCGTCGCTCCTCGGACGTATGCCGAGCGCGGTAGGTTACCAGCCAACACTCGCGACAGACATGGGTCAGCTCCAAGAGCGCATTACCTCAACGAAGAAGGGATCGATTACGTCGATTCAGGCTGTATACGTACCAGCCGACGACTACACCGACCCAGCTCCAGCGACGACCTTCGCACATCTTGACGCTACGATCGCTCTTGAGCGTTCGATCGCTGAGAAGGGAATCTACCCAGCCGTGGATCCTCTCACTTCAAGCTCGACGGTTCTTGAGGCAACCGTTGTAGGAGATGAGCATTACCGCGTTGCTCGTAAGGTTCAACAGACCTTGCAGCGGTACAAGGATCTTCAAGACATCATCGCGATTCTCGGAATGGACGAGTTGTCTGAGGACGACAAGCTTATCGTAGCTCGCGCTCGTAAGGTTGAGCGATTCTTCTCGCAGCCGTTCCACGTAGCTGAGACCTTCACCGGCACTCCAGGCGTGTACTGCAAGCTTGAGGACACGATCAAGAGCTTCGGCGAGCTTGTGGACGGTAAGCTTGATGATCTTCCGGAGCAGGCGTTCTACATGGTAGGCGGACTTGATTCAGTACGAGCTAAGGCAGAGAAGTTGGCTGCTGAGTTCGCGCAAGCTGCGTAAAGGGGTAGGGGATGTCAGACGGTACATTTCAATTAAAGGTATTCTCTGGGCGAGGACTTGAGGTCGAGGCTACCGTCTCCGACGTCACGGTTCCCTCTGAGTCAGGGGAGCTTGGGTTCCTTCTAAATCACGCCGACTATGTCGGATTGATCGCGACGGGCATCACTCAATATACCGATGTCAGTGACGCCTCCTCCAAGAGGTGCCTTGTGTCGGGTGGCATCTGTACCTTCAACAACAACGTCCTTACGTTGCTTGCTGACACGGTGGATAAGCCGGAGGAGATTGCGGTCGCTAAGGTTTCTGACGATGAGCTTTCGCTCCTCGAAGCGGAGCTTGAGCAATTGAGTCTCTACGACCCAGCGTGGGAGGTTCTCTCTCAGAAGGTCGCCCGTTTGCAGGCGCTCAAAACGTTGGCCCACTAAGAGGGATTCGCGAGAGTCCTCTCAGAAGGAGCCCGGCCGGTAGAGATACCGCCGGGCTTTTTTGTGCGGATAGGCCGCAAACCTAAGGCCCCTCGCTTCACTCCGCAATTACTTGTAGCATCCCTCAGGGGAAGCGAGACCAAACCTAACAATAGTGTCATTGTGGACCCGGCCACGTGAACGTGCTCGTGCTCGTAAACGTGAACGTACCCGGAAAGGTTGGCTTTTCGTTCCGAGTACGTTCAGGTAGGGATTTCTAACGTGATAGTACTAGAATCTCTTGGCTCGCTCCTGAAGGGCTTGTTATGCGATTTTTTGGCGGCGTTCATACCGTTCTCTTTTGGCTCTGTCTGCTGGGCTCCGGACTCTTTGCGTTGTTCGGTGCGTCTCATGACCTCTACCCGCCGTTCGGTCTCCTGCTCGTGCTCGCCGCTGGAGGCTTGGGGTTCGTTGCCCCAGCTATGGCCTGCGCTCTTGGACTGATCGCGTTGCCCCTCGGAGGAAATCGCCCAGGGACAAGCCAGGCCTTTCTCTCTACCTTGGCGGCGGCTTCCATCTTCCTGGGTATAGCGGCGAGAGGGTGGTTCTCCCGCCGTGAGACGCTCTCGCGCATCTCTATAGAAGAGCTTCGAAATCCACTGATATTTCTGGGAATGCTCTATTGCTTCTTTTCGGTGGCGAGCCTCATTTCGGTCCCCTTCATCCATGTGATCGACGATCTTCGGAACGCCATCGGCTCCGATAGTGTAGAGGCTGTAGCGCTCTCCTTCTACTCGCTCGTGTTCACCAGTGAGCACACCTTCACCTATAGCTTTCTCTCCGTGTATTACACATCCCTCGCGTACCTACTTGGGATAGCGATCTATCGGATCTGTATGTCCGATCGTACGCGAAAGCCAACGCTCCTTGTTGCCGCCGCGTTCCTCGGACTACTTCTGTCGCTGATTATCGGTGTGCTCGACTACTATGGGTTTCTCGATCTGATGTGGTTGCGCGGCCTCGACCCGATCGTTAATCCCGGAGGAAAGCAATTTCGCCTTCAATCTCTCTTCGGCCACTCGGGGTGGTACGCTGAATACCTCACGCTCGCTATACCGACCTCTCTGGTAATCCTGGCCCTCAAGGTACCCTTTTGGATTCGGGCGACCGCCATTCTCGTCGCACTCGGGTTGGGAGAGTTCGTTCTCATCCTTACCTATCAACGTGGCGGGTGGCTCTCGTATCCGCTGACGCTGGTCGCTGTTTGGGCCGCCATATACGTTGTGCGCCTTTTGGAGCGCAATGAGAGCGACATCGGCCGGGCGCTACGACGGTCCCTACTCAAAGTACTCATCTCCCTCCCGATCACCGCCGTAGTCAGCCTCCTTCTTGTATTCCTCATCCAAGGCAAGAGCTCGGTAACAGACGCCATGTCACCTTATGTATCTCGCTTTAAAGATATTCAACGCACGGGAGATAGAACTGATTTCTTTAAAGCTGGCTTCTTAATCGGCTCCCTCCATCCAGTTCTCGGCGGAGGGCCCGATTCATTCGCCTGGCAGTTCGAGCGAGAGATAGAGTCTCCACGTGGTTCATTCCCGGGCCGCTTCGTTCTCCCTCTGCATGGTTCGGCTCACAATGTGTACGCCCAGACCTTTTCGGGTAAGGGGCTGTGCGGGCTGTTGACCCTGCTCGCGATTCCTTTGTTTGCGCTGGCCGCGACCCCGGGAGTTCTTCGAAACCCCGGTCGTTCCATCTCCGACAAGCTCATCATGCTTACCGGCGCATGCTATGCCTGCGCTTTTTTGATCTACGGCAACGTACAGGAGGTTTTCTACATTCAGGAGTTGCAGCTTCTCTTCTTTGCTCTCCTGGGAATAGTAGCGTCGGTGGCGTATCGAGGCACTGAGCTTACGGCGCGGTCCCTTTTGGCTCCTCCCTCTGTGTGTGTCGCGTTCGTTGCGCTCCACATAGTTTGGGAGTTTATAACGCCTGGATACACCCGCGCCTTTTACGCGGAAAAGAGACAATTTGGATGTTTCGCCGAGGAGGCCTCCTCTGAGAGCTCTTCATATCGCTGGTGCGGAGAACGGGCGCGGTTCGAACAGGTGCTCCTGCCTGGAGCAGGAGCGGTAGACGTGGTCGTTGAGGC
>JAULVA010000340.1:2225-3737 GCA_032111275.1 Bdellovibrionota bacterium | reverse complement strand
CCTTCGGTATAGTGTGGTATGCTTTGGGTCGGCTCCCTACAAAAGGAGTGACGCGTGCTCTTTCGGGTATCTTCTCATGTCTTCAGCAGGGTCCTCTCCTATCGCTCTCGGAAAGCCCCAAGAGGTCGCAAACGAACCTTTGGTCCTCAAGATTGTGGAAACGGCCAAGGGGCTGATAGCGTTCCGATCCCTGACCGGACGTGAAACGCCGGTGATGGAATACGTCGAGTCTCTGCTTCAAGAGATGGGATGGACAACCGAGCGGTGGACGATTCCGAATGATCTTCGATTCAACCTCTTTGCGAAACCAGCCGCGATAAATCCGCGAGTCATCTTTACAACGCACCTTGATGTCGTGCCGGCGCCGGAGGGTCTTTTTACCCCGACCATAGTCGACGGTGTCTTGTTTGGGCGTGGCGCGTGTGACACCAAGGGAATCGCGGCTGTCATGATTCAAATGGCCGACGCTCTTCGGCGGGATGGTCACGATGACATCGGCCTGCTCTTTGTGGTTGGCGAGGAGACCGATAGCGTTGGGGCGCGGATCGCTGTCCCGATGCTGAGAGAGAGAGAGGTCGAGTTCATCGTGAATGGCGAACCTACCGAGGGGAAGTTGGTGATCGCGCAGAAGGGAGTTCTTGCCGGAAAGATCTCCGTCAAAGGACGGTCCTGTCACTCCGGCTATCCCCATCTCGGCGTGGATGCCAACGCGTTGTTAATCGATGTGGCGAGCGCATTACGCTCAATCGACTTTGGCACGCACCCCGTCTTCGGACAATCGACCATCAATATTGGAATGCTCAAAGGTGGTGAGGCTGGCAACATCGTATCACCATCGGCCGAACTCGGTTTCTGGTTACGAACCGTGAGTTCCTCGAACGCTTTACGGCAGATGATAGATTCAGCTGTTCAGTCGGTTGCGAGAAGCTTCGCCGGTGCGGACGTTCGCATCGCCTTTGACGTTGAAAGTGAACCTATTGAGCTCCTGCCGCTGCCAGGTTTTGAGACTACCGTGTTCTGTGGTGGATCGGATATATCGTACTACGTCGAGAGCGGAGCTCGCGTTCTTATGTACGGCCCGGGATCCCTGACCCACGCTCACACGGACACAGAGCAGATAACCCTGCGGGAGCTTGGAGAGGCATGTAATGGATACCTCACTATCTATCATGCGCTCAGGAACGGTGTCGCGAGCACGTTCACGTTTTGAGGTCCGCAATTAGACTAGTAGAAGGGTTTGCCTCTTCTCCCTACGAGCAGATCCATCGAAGTGAAGATGTTAATCGATATTGGTTATCGTCCTTGTCACGAGCGTGTCCGCAAATGATAGAGGTCGTTACCACCAACTTGTTTTTGATGCGGTATATCAGTGAGGAGTACGATGGACTGCATCTTCCAGGACAGCGACGGTAGAGGTCCTCTCCATCTGGGCCATCGCCTTGGGTTAGATCGTTGTACCACCCCTTGGCGTCTTTTTGTGTGTCGAACGTCCGGTTGCCATAGACGATTGGC
>JAULVA010000340.1:0-2215 GCA_032111275.1 Bdellovibrionota bacterium | reverse complement strand
CTGTTTAGTGCTCTCCTCCAGCAATTTTTGGCATATCGCAGAGTCCTCGTATGCTGGCAAGGTCATGTTCGGAACGGAGGAGAACACAACAGCCGCGACGGGGCGAACGCAGGATTGAGCGCAGGGTCTCGGTGGCTGAACGTGCTGGGTCGCTTGAGCCTCGGATTTAGAGAGCAGTTCATCCATTTGGAATCGGATGGAGTCATCTGAATTACGTAAATTATCGAAGAACCCAGCTGAGGCGAGGGTATTTCCCACGGGTATATCGTTGGTAGGTTGGGCGCAGGGGGATTGTCCGTAAGCTAATCGCGTCTCTGTCAGTGAGAGAAGAAGGGAAACAAGGATACCGCACACTACCTTCGATCTTTTCATAGAGTTTTTTTGAGAATCCAACCCAGCCACCATGGTAGCACCCGCATCATGATGGATACATCATGAAAACAACACCTTTAGTCAGGTAGGAGAGTAACGGAGTTCGTGCCTAACTCTCCGAGCCTCTGTAGTGTGATGAAACTTCTGAGCGCCGTGTATGCCAGACGTTTGGAACTTCTTGATTGGTCGCTTGCCAGCCGAGACCGTTCCTGCCGCCCTGAGCTGAACGCGGATGTTCCCTCTCATGCCATGCGATAGGAGCCTCCGATATCCTTAGCGGTACGTTCAACTATGGAGGCTTCCTATGGCACGAAAAGGTGAGACCCCGAGAGACATGCGCAGTCAGTCTGAGCGAGTTCGACCTCGGGCTCACGGTGACCCGTTCGGGCAGGAGTCTCGGGGGGAACGGAACGCGCAGGAGGAGGCGCTCCAACAGCGGGTTGTGGTCACACTTGAAGGAGAGCCTGAATGGGCTAACGTATCGGTCGAGGTTGATGTTCGGGACCAGATTGTGTGGCTGAGGGGATCCGTTGATACCATAAATACTAAATATCGACTTGAGGAGATCGCCAAACGGGTGAGAGGCGTTGAGGTCGTCGAAAATGATCTTCGTATACGCGTTGGTGAAGCGCTAGAGGAGTTCACCCGAAACGCTGATGCCGCCAGGCTACGAGAGGATCTCTTTCGCGCGTCTCGATCTGATAGAAAATAAAAATCCCTCATGGGCGCTCATCAGAGAAGAGCGAACACATGGTGTGGAGAAGTTTATTTGAATCGATTTTTACTGATCCGACAAAAGGAGAAACATTCTATGCGACACGCGGCGAACACAACCACAGACCACGGGGAAATTCAAAACTGGATAGAGCAACGGGGCGGGGTGCCCGCGGTTGTTCGAGCGACTCATCAAAATGAGGGCTCTGGTCTTCTACGAGTAGACTTTCCGGAGGAGGAGCCGGATGAGGGGCTTGAAGAGATAGAGTGGAAGGAATTCTTCAAGATATTCGACAGTAAACACCTGGCGTTCCTCTACCAAGACCATACCGCCTCTGGAGAGGATAGTCGGTTTTGTAAATTTGTCACAAGGGAATAGATCCTCATAGCCTCTCGACGGGGAGAGGTCGGTGGACCACGTGCGATGTTTAGAACGCTGCTCCCAGGGTAAGGCTAGTCGTAATCGAGCGGCAGAATCTTGTTCATCGGGAACGCGCCACCGGAGTGCGGCCCAAAGTAGAAGCGAATCATAAGGCTTGTGGTCCATGCCTCTTGGCCGCTCATGTTCGCGTACTCGATACCATTCATCAGTTTGAGGCGATGTTTCGCGATGTAGTAGTCGAGCCCAAGGTATCCTGCTTGGTAGCGATCGCCAGACTCAAATCCTGCTGGCTGTTCGTATCGTTTTTGTGGCCTAAGTCCCTCTTGCCCGTTTGAGCCAGCTAATTGGTACCGGGATACGATCTGCCATCTCTTGTTGAAGAAGTAGCTGGGCTGTAAGTTCATCCCTGTCGCGTTTCCGTTGTCGTTACCGAGACCACCCGTAATTTCGTTGATGAGCGCGAACTTCCCTTTATGCACGATAACGGCGCCCGATACGCCATTTTCGAAGTAGTTCATGTTGGTAGAGTTTTCGTTGTAATCGCTATGGATATAGGATCCATAGAGGGTGACGTCGTCCATCCCAATCTGTGTCCCGAGATCGTAGTAGACCTGAGTGATGTGTGACCATCCGGAGTTGAACTCCACGAACGCCTCGCCGATGTCTCGTCCGGTAGCGTTGGTAAAGAAACCGCTGTAGTAGGTAAGGGCATCTACCTTTCCCTGTAAGGTTATCGATGGCGTGTAG
>JAULVA010000339.1:0-4298 GCA_032111275.1 Bdellovibrionota bacterium | reverse complement strand
CGATGCGTCGGATTTTTCGAAAACACTCCAGAACTGTTAATCGGTGTCACTCAGGGAGGGGATCACCTCATCACCTTGAACAGACGGTGCAGTCATATCTGGGCGTTCTGAGCCATGCCAATACCTACAGGACCAGCTGCATCCTGCAATCTCAGAGTTTTGTGAGGAGACCAGAGGCACCGTAGCCCTTCGCTAACTATCTGGTTATACCTACTTTCTTCCTCCGTCACCCAATCCCTGCCCCGAGACACAGATTATGTGCCAGTTTCCCTAAAGGCATCTCCAAGTTCCTCCGACCCCTTAGGTGAGAGGGGTCTACACAGCTAGTGTGGGGCGTGCCCGACGATTGGGGACAGGTATGAAGCAGACACCAACAGAAAAAGGCCAGAAAGAGCACGGGGGAAAAACAGATTGGAAAGCACGTGAGCAGGAGCTCGATACGCACTCCGCCGCGGCGACACGGGACCGCGTGTATAAGCCAGCGCCGAGTTCGTATGACGAGCCGTTTGCCAAGTTCGGCGTGAGCATGCCCAGACTGAGCTCATTGTCGCAACCACTAGGCCCCCTTACTCCAGAGGCAGAGGCGCTGCGTGATTTGCAGCAAAAAGACGCTTTCGGTGGACTTCAGGCCCGCGCTCGTCATTCACGCCTGGTGTCAAAGCTTAAGACGCTGCGTCGTGAAATCGTTGCTGACCCGAAAGTTGCGGAAGGGACTAAGGCCGAGATGCTGGGCGCAATCAAGAATCGCCTCGAATCCGCAAGTAAAGAATACCGTGACGCTCTACAAAAATCTCCCGAGGTCTTTATGGCGGCTCACGCGGCAGATCTGCGCGCATACCGGCGTCAGTACGTTCTCGGTCGCATTATCCGGACCCCGTATGTAGAGGGGAAAAAAGCTGAGATCCTGCAAGGGCTCCAGGGCTCACGGATGTGTTTTATCTCAGGCGAAACGGGTACAGGAAAAACAGAGGTCGCCCGAATAGTGGCTCGGGAATTTAATAATGGTCGCGAAGAGATCGTCGTGCGAGGGTACGCGGGCATGGGGGCCTCTGAGCTCTACGGTCACATGACTCTCACCGATAGCTCTGAGAAGCGTATGCAGAAGGCGGTGAAAGATATTGAAGATGCAGAGAAGGTCTTTAAAGAGAGGTTCCCCCAGGCTACGCAGGAGGAGCTGGCTAAGGTAGCCCAGGGGGTGTTGAGCCGCGGCGGAGTGACTACTACTGAATATATCCTTGGAGCGGTGTATCGCGCCGCGAAAGAGGGGCGGGTTTGCATCATCGATGAGGCCAACTACATCCCGCCCGAGCTCCTGGCGAGCCTTAACGATATTCTGACCAAGAAACCAGGAGAAAAGATCAATGTGCAGCAGGATGGAGTGGGACCGATCACGGTACAAGAGGGGTTTGGAATTATCTTTACCGGTAACGTAAATCCCCCTGTTGGCCCACTAGCGAAGCGTTACATCGGCAGAAGAGAGTTCGATGCTGCGTTCACCGATCGTGTGCCGAACGTCTCGTACAAGCGCTTGCCGCAAGCGGTTCAGGGCCAACCAAAGGATTATGAGCTTGCCGATAAACAGCTTTTTGCGATCGCGTTGACAACGGCGCTTCTTCCATCGGTGCCGGCTAGTGACACCGTTGAGAAGCTTGAGAGTCGATACGGCACGTTGTTTTTGCCGGGAGGTGCGGAGAAGGGGCTCGATACCCTGTGGCGATTCGCCCAGTTTGCGGCTGTGACTCAGATGGCCTTTCATGGAGAGGTAAGCGATGGTGAGGCGCACGGCTTTCGCTCGGGTGCAACCACTGTTGGATATGTTCCGAAGGTACAGCTCTCAAATCGTGGTGTGATGCGGGTGATTGAGCAGTGGCGACAGGATGGTGGTGAGCGCGAGCTCGATTACTATATCGCAAAAGACATATTTAGCAGAGCAACGGATCCGAAGGATCGCGCGTACCTTTACCAAAAGGGGCAGTTTTTCGGGTTTTTTAAGTCGAATGGTTGGGAGGAAAATCCCAACTACTCTCCCGACAGCATTTCACGGTTTAATATTACGATCCCAGACAACGCAGCGGCGCCCTCTGAGATCGTTCCAGCGCGAGAGGTAATCGAGAAGCTATACGGCGATGTTCCCGCCCGAACTCAGTGGCCGGATGGAGTGCAAACAGTGGCGCAACAACAGCAAGGTAGCATGGCAGACCTTGCCGCACTTGAAGCGAAACTTGATCAGTTGAAAGCCCTTCATCCAGAGATAGATCTCCTCGGGCAGGAGTGACGTACATCGCACCGAAGGGAGAGTCCATGTTTCAGAAGACCCAGGGTGATTCACGAGGCGGGGCCAAGGAGGGACCCGGCGTCGGCAAGGAGGCAGGGGCTCCCAGCGCCGAAGTTAAGGATTCACACTTTCTTGACCGAATTCGCGACAAATCTGACGTGTATGAGGCGCTTACAGGACTGCCTTTTCAGGTGCGAAATGGGTCGCAAACCGCTTTCGACCACTCAACAGATCCTGGAACGGTGATTGTCGGAGTTGGGCAACTTGAACAGCTTGGGATTTCTAAGCAATCACAGGTAGATTTTATCGTTCTTCATGAGCTCGGACACTTCTATGAGTTGTCGCAGGATCCATCTGGCTATCGGAGTGTAATTGACGAAGGAAAACGGGAAGACGGCTTGGGGCAAGCATACTTCCGCTTTTACAACGCGCTCCTCGATATCTATGTGAATAGAAACACCCTTAATCGTGCTCCGGTGTATGGGGATGGATCAGGTGGCTTCTCTCCAGAGATACAAGAGATGTACACAGGACGGCTCTTTAAAGAGCGCGATCTTACGGCACTACCGAAGTCGACGCAGTACAGCTACGCGCTCCTTAACATCGGTATGGGTGTCGGGGCGGACCTGCAGGTGTCGCCTGAGGTGCGCAAGGCTCTTGATGAGCCCTTAAAGCTCTTTGGGGGGAATGTTTCGACAGGCGAGATCATCGAACGATTTCTCGTTCCTGCCATCGGAATCCGTGCCAAGGGTGAGTGGCATGCCACGGTTTCTGAGCGAAAGAGTGTTATCGACAAGACCTTGCGCAAACGCTTTGAGGAATTGATTGAACAAGATAAACAAGAGAATCAAGATCCGAACAGGGGCGATCCTGGTGGCGATCTCCAAGGTGTAGAGCCATCGATAGAAGACATTGAGGAAGCAACGAAACAGATCGAGCGCAAAGTCGAAGAAGCGAATAAATCCGCGGAGGAGAAAGCCGCAGATCAGAGAGCGAAGGCGGCAGAGGACCAGGCAAAAGAGCATCTATCGCCGGAGCAGGCACAGGACCTCGCGGAAACGCATCGCAGGGTGTCTCCGCAGATATTGCAGGTAGCCGAGATTCTGCAAGAGATCGTTCGGGATACGATCTCGCATCGAAAGGTGTCCGAGGGTTTTTTTACTGAGGGACAGGCGCTTGATGT
This sequence comes from Bdellovibrionota bacterium, assembly GCA_032111275.1. Classification (GTDB taxonomy): domain Bacteria; phylum Bdellovibrionota_C; class UBA2361; order UBA2361; family OMII01; genus OMII01. Next base: position 840 of record JAULVA010000339.1, on the reverse strand, counting down.
GCCCGAAGTAATCGAAAAGTTCCACGGCATTCGAACAAATCCGACCCAGGCGGCGATATTCACGAAGGACGTATATCAGGAGGTGATAACCCAACAGCCTCAGCACGTACGGCTATGGGGAGTTTTTGATCTCTCAGGTAGCATGGAAGGAGACATCAAGCTCGTTCGCGAGCTCAGTGTTATCTGCGCAGGTGCTGCGCAAACGCTCTCTCTCGGAGCCGAGCTTGAGCAGCATTCCCTCCGAGCGAGTTTTGGGTCAGTGGGATACAACAATGATGCTTTTGAGATTCTGCCTCTTACCGGTCATCCGAACTACGCCGATATAGCCAAATCGTACGCCAAACTATCAGCTGATGGAGGCACATACGAGGCGCCAGCGCTTCGCATGGTAGCCGAGCGGATCAGAAAACTTCCGCGAGACGAGGGGGTTGTTGATATCGTCGTAGCGGTGACTGACGGGGATACATCCGCAGAAGACGAGAGCAAGGCCGCGATACAGGAGCTTCAAAAGGTAGGAGCAAAGCTTTTAGCGTTTAAGTTTGGGCGCAACTACAAGGTGTCCGACGTGAAACCGAAAGAGGGAGAGGTGCCGACACCAGATGGTTTGCCGTTTATGCGGCCCGAGCCGGATAGTGGAACCTTTGGAAGGGTCTGGGGAACGCGTGGATACCAGGTGCGACGAGCCGAGCAGGTAGTACCGGCGATGCGAGATGGTCTGAAGGAGATCATTAAGAGTGATTAATTGTGAGTGAGGTGGGGCACAGTGTCTCAGCAGAGCTACGACCGCAAACCGATTGAAGCGCTAAAGGCAGCAGCCAAAGAGCTGCATGAGCTCTCGCT
>JAULVA010000338.1:0-4920 GCA_032111275.1 Bdellovibrionota bacterium | reverse complement strand
GACTTTCCGCAGCACGTAAAGCCACTAATGCTGCATAACTTTCGGTAACATCGAATTATGAGCTAATTCGGGGGGCCGATTGTGCCACGAGGCGCGTACAACGATGGTGGTAGACCCCGCGGAGCCGCCCCCAAGGAGGAGGCTTCAAACGACCTGCCGCTGCTGAGCACGCAAGTGCCTGATTCTGGTACAGGGCACTTTTAAAACGAACTGAATCGAACCGGGGCTCGTAGCCTGCCGCTGTAGAGGAGGTTGGGAACTTTCGGCAGGTAGTGCTTGGAGATGTACCATGCACGAGGGAGGTGGGGGCACCAGGGAGGTGGGGCAGCCCAGATGAACAGTTGAGAACGATTGAACCAGGGGGATTTCTACTATGTACCAGACTGGGGGGCGCGAGAGTGGAATCGCATCGACTGAGAGCTTCAGTTATCATTGATCCGTACCCGCGATGGTGTAAGTTCTGTCTGGGTTTTTTTGCGCGTCGGCAAGATCTTCAAGGTATTTGTGCAATCAAGAGTACGCCATGACCTCCCCGCTGATAATTAATCCCGACCTTACGATCTTCGTCATGCGAGATTCCGAGAGGTATGCCGAGGCTCGTGACCTGATGTTGCTATGCGCGGAGCTTGAGAAGAGTCCGGGACATGTGCAGGTATACTCGCTCACCCCGATCTCGCTCTGGAACGCCGCCGCGCTCGGCTTGCAAGCTGAGCACCTTATCAGTCAACTATCCGCGCTTTCGCACTACCCGCTCCCGGAATCGGTGAGGGCCTTCATCACGGACATGATCGGTCGGTATGGGGCGTTAGTGCTTCGTAGGGATGGAGGATGCTACGTTTTAGATGTTGTGTCAGACGCGATCAGGCTGAGTTTAGTAGCGAGCCCTGAGCTAGCTCGGTTCTTCTCCACACCAGTAGGATCCCATTCGTTTGTGATCGATGAAGTTGATCGGGGTGCTCTCAAGCTCGCCCTGATTGAGAGGGGGCTGCCGGTGGTTGACCGCGCGGGTTACTGTAACGGCGACCCACTCTTTCAGAGTGAGTGGGATCGAGAGGTGAATCGAACGTTTACGCTTAGAGGGTATCAAGGAGAGGCTGTCGCGTCCTTTCTTGGCAACGATGCGGGGTCGGGTGGTAGTGGGGTCATCGTCCTGCCGTGCGGCGCTGGAAAGACCTTGGTTGGTGGAGAGATCATCACTGCCATTCAGATGAAGACCCTAATTCTCACCGCGAATATCGTTGCCGCTAAGCAGTGGAGGGCGGAATTAACGTCAAAGTTCAACCTCCCAGATGACCTGATCGGTGAGTACCACGGGCAAAGTAAGGTGGTACGGCCGATTACTATAGCGACCTACCAGATCTTCAGTAAACGGGACGCGACCACGCGGCAGTTCGAACACCTCGCGATCGCCAACGAACACAACTGGGGATTAGTCATCTACGACGAGGTGCATATGTTGCCCGCGGAGCTGTTCCGTATGACGAGCCAGCTGCAGGCGCGCCGCAGGCTCGGCCTCACCGCGACCCTTGTGCGGGAGGACAATAAGGAGCCGCAGGTGTTTAGTCTGATCGGTCCGAAGCGTTATGAGGTGCCGTGGCGGATTCTTGAGCAGCAGGGGTGGATTGCGAAGGCTCGCTGTTTTGAGATCCGAGTTCCATTCTCTCGCTCCGACCAAGCGTTGCATGATGGGGCTGAGAAGCGCCACCGTTTTCGACTGGCGGCTGAAAATGTGGCGAAGGTCGATGTTATAAATCACCTACTCGGTATGTATTGTGACGAAAAGGTTCTTATTATCGGAACGTTTGTTGAGCATATCCGCTCGATCGCGCGCGAGGTAGGCTGGCCTGTTCTCGACGGCGGCTCGAGCCAGAGGGACCGAGACGAGGTGTTTCGTCGCTTTCGCTCAGGCGAGATTCGTGGGGTGGTAGTTTCAAAGATCGCTAACACCTCCATCGATCTTCCGGACGCCTCGATGATTATTCAGGTGTCGGGTCAATTCGGCTCCCGGCAAGAGGAGGCGCAGCGTCTGGGGCGGGCTCTGAGGCCAAAATTGGGGGCTAATCAAGCGCTCTTTTTCACCGTTGTCACCGAGAACAGCGCTGAGGAGCCCTTCGCTGATAATCGGCAGAAGTTTCTCCTTGAGCAGGGCTACGATTACGAACGGCTAAGCTGGGAAGTCATTCGGTCGCGGGAAGGAGTAGGTGCATCCCTTCAGAGGGAGGCTGAAACGGGGCTCGCAGCGGCTGTCTCGAACTCCGATGGAGCTATCCTCGACGCCCTTACCTCGGAGGTGAGCCACTAATGAGCGGTGTGTCAAAGTCAAGTGGGATATCGCTGGCGGAACTAAGGGAGGAGCTCCAACGCAAGCTCGATTTGTCTTCGGCTCACGGGCAGCGCCCCTCACAGGGGAGCACCGGAACCGAAACGAGTGGAGGTGGAATGTTAGGGAGCGGAATCGGTGCCGTTCAAGGTCGGCAGTACACGTTGCGGCGAGTTGTTGAGGATGACGACAAGCAGGAGCTCGAGACGTGGATCAAGATGGCGCGCCAGCCCGGTGTTTTTTACTCTCACCGGTGTCAACTGGTTCGTTTGTTACAGCCGCGCGCGTTTGCGCTGGCGCGAAGCTGCGATGCTATTGATCCCGTTGTGAGCGCCAAATTCGCGCGGATATTCTGCACTCGGTGGGCCTTCCTTGATTCTGAGGCGAGAGATATCTTTGGAGAATACTATCATCCGTTGCTGGCAACACGGTGGCTTGAGCGCGGATCTTTTCCACCTGATGTCGCGCGGCATGAGCTGCACCTCAAGGTGAGTGCGAGTGATATCGCGGCGGATGGTACCGTAGGTGTCGTATATCCGGAACCGGAGCTTATTGACCTCGCGGCGTGGCACTCCACGACGTTGAGCTTTATCATGGCTTTCGCCGCGCAGCGTACCCAGATAGAGAACGAACGGGGGCGGACCAACGGGGAGACGCCTGAGTACCCTCCTCTCTGGATTACGGCGCACAAGTTACTGTCTGAACCATTCTCCTCACTTTATAAGGCGCTACGTGCCCCAGCGCCACCACAAGCCGAGCTGGATATCTTAGGGGACTACTTCTCGCTGCGCCCTCGATCCTACAGCGGCGACCGACGCCTCTCTCTAAACGGTCGGCGAGATCCGAAGGCCGTAAGGGCGGATCTTAAAGCGGCGCTTCCCACAGCGACAAAGGATGGTTCCGTCTCGTTGGTCATCGATTCCCAACTACACCAGTGGAAGCTCGTCTGCTCCCCAGCGGTTCAGCGCGCTGTGCTCGATGGGGTACCCGTTCTCTGTCCTCAGGGTGCTCATGCGCAGCACCTCCCGCTCGCTCAGAGCATCGTGATGTCGCTCGGGGATCATGAGCGCGCGGAGGCCGTAGCGGTGCTGTATGGGGCTCTGACAAGAGGCGATCTTGAGCTGAAGGCCAACGGTGAGCTCGCACTCACCCCTTTTGGAAAGCTCGCGTCTAAGTTGTGGCCAGGGATCTCGCCGTTATCGTCCCGTTGGTTACTTGAGTTGGTTTTTAACTATACCTTCTACCGCTACCAAGGGATCACCGCGCCCCTCGACCACAAGGTATGCGCAGTTGAGGATCTTGTGAGGGATAGGGTCACGCCGACCCGTTTTTTGGGGGATCTCCCCTATGTTGGCGAGTTGATCACGCTCTTTCAATCGGTACCGGATCGGGAATGGATACGGCTCTCTGATCTCGGGAAGCTTCTCAACGTCCGCGAGACAGGTCGGTACGGCGTTATTGGTAACCCCGGGGAGCGGTATGCTCTTTGGGTGCGGGAGTGCATGGTCGGGTGGTGGTGCGGGTTCCTCGATCTCGCTTTTACCTTGGATAAAAAGGGGCTTAAGAGTGAGGTTGAGGCTTTCCGTGTGAATCGCGGGGCGCTCCGCTCAGTTGTGATTCCGGAGTTGGTTAGTCCGGAGTTGGGGAGTCCGGAGTCCCCCATACGTTCAACGGGGGTCGCCTGTGTTTCTACGGGGAGTGGAGAGAGGGCTGAGAGCTCCTGCGTGCCCAGATTTGGAGCTGAGTATTCTTGCTTCGTAGATGTGCTGCCCAACGGTGAGATACTCTGTCCGCCTAACCTTCATCCCGCGATCCGCTTTTGTCTGGCGACGGTGTGCACCTACAAAAGGTCGAATACATTCGCGGTGCCCGAGAGAGCCGCGCTGAGCAGCCTCCCGCTGGACCTCTCCAGTAGCGACCTCTATCGGTTTATCTCCACCCTGAGTCGACATCCCCTTCCGGGTCCGGTTAAAGAGGCACTTGAGGGCAGGCAGGTTGTCGTGCCCCGAATTGGGATCTTTACCCCATCATTCGTACTCACCACAATTGATCGCGCGCGGGTCGAGAAGCTCTTAGATGACCTCAATCCGCAGCGCTATTTCGCGGCGGAGATCGCCCCCGATGTATGGGGGATCTACGACGGATACGACCGGGCGGCGCTCGACGGATTGAGAGACTTCGAAGCGACCTCGCGCGCGTCAACGTCCCCCGCGATCGGCAAGGTTGTAAAAATGGTGTCAAAGCGCGGGGAGAGAGCGTTCTGTGACCTTCACGCGTTGGCGCGGGTTGGAGCTGTGCCCTTGGAGGGGCTAGGTCAGAAAGTCGGCGTTGGCGCCGAGTTATCAAATCCTCGCTCAGGGCTCCTTCCCCAGCCCCTTCAGAGTTTTCTCAGGTATTTTGATCTCGCCCCCGATGAGAACGCATTGTGGGAGGAAAAGGCTAGTGTGGAGATCTTCTCAACGATCCCAAGCGAGGTTCAAACCACCCGCCTCTTTACGATTGCTCTAGCACCGTGCCTCAAGCTAGCGAGCACACGCTCTAAGCACCTGTAAGAGGTGAGAGGAGGGGTCTCCCGCATACCTTATGAAGGCTCAAGGCAT
>JAULVA010000337.1:0-5037 GCA_032111275.1 Bdellovibrionota bacterium | reverse complement strand
ATCACGATTTATGCAGCAGGCGAATGAGCTCAAGAGTAAAGCGGAGCCGTTTATCCCACAAGTTCTGTCGCAAGGCATATCAGCGGTGGAGAGAGCGGTGCCTGGTCTCGTTGCCGGCTCGGCTAACGCCTTCATCACGGAAGCAAACGCGGCCGCTGATGAAGCTATTAAAAAGATCGTCGAGCTTTTCGGTTCGCTCGAGGCGATCCCTAGCGTGTTCAAGAAGGATCTTCCGATCAAGCTTGAATTGCTGAAAGAAGCGGCGTGATGTGGTGGCGTAAACGGACTACTGCGAGCGTTGGTTTTTTACCAAGGTTTTGTAGTGCCGTTTGCGCCATCCCTCCATTTACAATACATCCGCTCCGAGAGCCGCTTTTTGGCTGGCGATATCTCGCGGAAAGCGGACCGCTTCATTGCGGAAGTATTCAGCGAGGCCCTTCTCAGGAATACCAAGCAGAGCTCGTAGCTCCGAGATCGGCGTGTCGATCATCGTCTCATAGGATTGAGTGTGGAGCGGAGCGCATCCTGAGTCTGAAGCCAGCCGCACCGCGTCCGCGAATATCTCAAGAGCCGAATCTCCAAATCGGTACGCCTCTGGGTAGAGCGTTCCTAAGACGAGGGAAAAGAGGCGAGTCTTCCACTCACTCATCTCACCCGACGCGCCCATCGTAAGGTCATGCGCTCTGGATGGATCTGGAGATACCCGCTCGGGTTGATCTCGGTCCTGATGACGCATGGCCTTCTTTTCGGGCTGAACCTCGGAGGCCTCGTTGCCTCCGTAGGTTTAGCCTTTATTGGTCTTGGCACGTTCGCCTATCGGTACCTGTACCGTGGGCCAGAATACGCCAAGAAGGTCATCTCCGAGTTCCGTGAAACGCTTCGGCGCGCACAGCTTGAGGAGATTGTCACAGTAATTCAGAACCTGGACCAAAGGGACGCGGAGGAGCTTACTCGCCGCGCATGGAACTTCAAGGTGGCTCATGAGGACCTCGTCGAGGACCTCAGAGCTCACGTGAACGATCCGTTGCGCGGCCGGCGCTCGACCCGCTACCTCGAACTCGCCGAGGAGAACTTTCTCCACGGTATCGCTATCCTCAAACAGGCTAGTCAACTTCACGAAGCGCTCGAAGAATCCGATGTGAGCACACAACGGGGACAGAGAACGCGGCTTGAGAAAAAACTGGCTGAGAAAGAGGAAGGGGCGGGGCGTGCACGGTTCGAACAGCTCACAAGGCTGATCGAGCTGCACGAAGAGAAGGAACAGGAACTGGAACAAGCGATGGATGCTGTCGACGCCCTGACGACCGCATTCAATGAAGCCAAACTCGAGATAGCCGCTGAACTCCCGGTTGGAGTTCAAGCGGCAGCACTGCACAACGGCGCCCCAGATAGCCTCACAATGGCTCTCCAGGCGGCACGTCGTGTCGAAGGTCGTCTCAACACATCCGCCCACACTGGAGCGGACGACGATCAAGTGTATCTCGAAGCGGCAAAAGCAAAAGGGCAATAACCCACATCATCATCACCATGACAAATCGACCATCAATGACAAAGAGCATCTGGAACTTCTTTCTGTTCCGGTGGATCCGAGCCGCTCTCGGAATCAAGCGGTCCGCGGAAGCCCAATTCACGGGCTCTGTGGACGGTATCAAGGACGCCTTCGAGATCAAAGCCATGAGTCTGAGCAAACGCTACACGGACCTCCGGGACGCGGTCGCTCAGGTTGAAGGCGTGATCCAGGGCAAACGTAATCGCCTCGCCGAATCGCCTCGCCGAGGTCGGCAAGAACCTGAAGGATCTTCAAGGCAAACGCGAAGGGGCGCTGAGCCTCTTTGAAAAAGCCACGGAGCAAGCCGAGAAGGACCGCCACCAGGCGGCGTTCGACCGCTTTGACGCTGACATTCAGCGCCTCGAAGCGGAAGAGCTCCAACTGGCACAGTCCATCAAGGAACTCGAGAACAGCATGCAGTCTCACATGCAGAACCTCACGAAGCTCCAATCCGAGCTGCGTGATCTGCCTGCTAGAGAGGCTCAAGCGATCGCCGATCGCGTCTCGTCGGAGCAGCTTATCGAGCTCAACGACCGCCTTGCAGGGCTGTCGCAGCACGATGAGTTCGATCCGGTTGCGGCGGTTCTCAAATCCAACGATGACCTCAAGTCACGCGCTCGTATCTCCGAGCGTCTGGCTGGCACCGATGTCGCGCGTCAGGATGCCCAGTATGAGGCGGCGGGGTCGCAGTCGACCTCTGGTAACCGCATGGCCGAAATGCTCGCCGCGCGCAAAAAAGAGCGCGAAGGTGGCACGTCAGCCAACGAAGAGAAGAAGGAAGCCGAAGCCCCGGCGAAACCCAGCATGGCCGGCTAACAACCGGTCTTCACCTCGCCCCACCTCTGCGAAAGCAAGGTGGGGCGGGCTACCAACCAAACCAAAACCAAACCGTTAGAACACCCAGATAAACAAACTCATGAAACTCACCTCATTCATTCGCGGCGCATGTAGTGCGCTCCTTATCATCAGCGGCATCACCGCCGCCTCCGCTGAAACCGTCAAGATCGGGATCAGCGTCTACGCCGGTTGGATGCCGTATTACTACGGCGACACCAACGGCGTCTTCGCTGAACTCGGGAAAGCTGAAGGAATCACGTTCGAGTTCGTCCCCCGCACCTACGGGGAAACGATTGAGAACTACGCCTCCGGCCAGACCGACGCCATCGTCATCACCAACATGGACCTCCTGATGGGTCCCGGCTCCGCTGGGATCGACAGTACGGTGGTCGTTATGGGTGATTACAGCAACGGCAACGACGCTGTGATCGGCGATGGAAAATCGGTGAAATCATTGGCCGATCTGAAGGGCAAGAAGATCTCAATCGTGGAGAAATCCGTGAGCGAGTATCTCCTGGCGCGAGGGGTTGAACAGCTTGGGGGAGACCTCAGCTCGTTTAGCCTCTACAACCAGGCTGAATCAGAACTCACCGCCGCCTTCACCAGCGGTCAGGTGCCATCGGTGACGACCTGGGCCCCCTTCACGCTCCAGTGCGAGCAGAAGGTCGGCTCTGTGCGTCTCTTCGACAGCGCAAAGATTCCCGGAGAGATCCAGGATCTCTTGGTCGTCAAGACCAGCGTGCTGAAGAAGAATCCCAAGGTCGGGCAGATCCTCGCCAAGGGCTGGTATCAGATCCTTGGTCGGATGCAAGGTCGTTCGGAGGCCGCCAAAACGGCGCGCACGGAGATGGCGAAAGCCAGCGAGTGCACCCTTGCCGAATATGACGCGCAGTTGAAAACCACGGCGCTCTTCTGGACCCCAGAGGATGCTGTGCGCTTCACTGAGGGCGCGGAGAACAAGGCCGCCACCGAAAAGGTGCGGCAGTTCCTCTTCGCCAAAGGCTACCTTGGATCCGCCGCTTCGGTGGACGCCCTGGGGATCGCCTTTCCTGATGGTTCGGTTGTCGGAGATAAAGCCAACGTGGTGTTGCGTTTCGATACGCAATTCATGAAGGCCGCGTCGAAGTAACCGAAAAATTTCCGTGCGGGATATAGCGATATAGCCCGCACGGCCAATAAAACTCCTAAGCAATCCCATCCTGGCCTCCTGACTTGTAGCGATACATGTTCAGGAGGTCACGGATGCGCTTGTAGGTTCTTTTTGAATGTTTTTTTCCGTTGTTGTCTGTCAACACGACGCCTTATCGCCAGGCGTGGTGTCGACAGACACAACTTCGAGGGTTTTCTCGAATGTTTTTCCTACCTGTCTTCTCCTCCATCTACCCCTACGCCTTGGCGACAAGGATTCCGGGTAGTCGAAGAAAGCAGATACTGAGCTGCGCTTCAGGCGGCACCTTTTGGTGACGTCATGACAATTCAGTAACTCCTACATACACCATGAACCAAAATACCGCGTCTCAGACGCTTCAACCGTGGTGGAAACGGCTTAAAAACCCGTTCCTCCGCACCGACAGCATCCCACCGAAAACGATAGGGGTGATCCTCGCGATCATTCCCTTCCTCGTTTTGGGTGGGCTTTATCTCCACAAAGCAGAGCAGCGTCACGCCGCGAGCATTGTGGAGAACAACGGCATCGATAAGGAAAAGATCATGCCGTATCCTGGGCAGATCCTCGAAGGGGTGAAAACCATCGCCCTCAAAGAGGATATGCGACTCAAAGAGCCGATCCTGAAAGTTGACACCATCGCGTCCGGTAAACGGCTGCTGTGGGCGTACGCCTATGGGGTCGGTATCGCCGTACTTCTCGGGCTGCATATGGGAGCGTTCCCATACTGCGGAGCGATGTTCGGTCCGGTGATCAGGGTTCTGGGGTTCGTTCCCCCGATCCTGATCTCGCCGGTGCTGGTCATCGCCTTTGGAATCGATGAGCTGCCTAAAATTATGGCGGTCATCATCGGCTTCTTTTTCTCGGTAACGCTCGCGACCTACAACGCGGCGTCCGAGGTTCCGATGAAGCTTATCCAAGGTAAGCAGAGTCTGGGGCTCTCCCAGTTTGAGATCCTCTATCGGGTCATTCTGCCGGGTATCGCGCCGAAGGTCGTTACCGCCATTCGCGAGTGGCTCCAAATGGGGGTGGCCTGTCTTATGGCGGCCGAATTCCTCGCGGCCTCCGCGGGGATTGGGTACCGGGTTTACCTCCTCAAGAGAAATATGTTGATGGACCAGATCATACCCTACGTTTTGTGGGTAGCTCTGCTCTGCTTCATCATCGACCGTCTCTTGGGAGTGTGGATCTCGTGGAGGTATCCGTGGTTCAACAAAAAGTGATCGCGATCATTCGAAAACACATTAACTAATTCACCAACATGTCAAACATACTGTTCCATGAAGTGGGAATGCGTTTTCCGGGTCGCACGATCCTGAACCGCGTTCACCTCCCGGTTTCCACAGGGGAACTGGTCACCGCAGTCGGCCCATCCGGCTGCGGCAAATCAACGCTTCTGAACCTGCTCTTCGGAGCGCTCTCACCGAGTCTCGGTTCAGTGGCGATCGACGGCGAGGAGGTTAGTGGGGTAAGCACAAAAGCCGGT
>JAULVA010000336.1:0-10821 GCA_032111275.1 Bdellovibrionota bacterium | reverse complement strand
CAAGGCGGTGAACGTTTTTAAAGAGCGCTCCCCGTCCCTCGTTATTCACTGCGGCGATATCATCTCACCTCCGGTTCTTGAGCGCTTCGCGGGACTTCCTCTTAAGCTCGTGTTCGGCAACAACGATGGCGAGCGCTCGGGGCTCAAGAAAAAATGTGGAGATCTAGGGTTCTCCCAAATAGATGACACCATAACCTTTGAGCATGCCGGTAAAAAGTTCTTCGTGAATCACGGAACGAGCGCCCGCGTTATCGACGAGGCGGTCGCGACTCAACAGTACGACTACGTGCTTCACGGGCACACACACGTTCCACGGGATGAAGTAGTCGGGCGAACGAGGATCGTCAATCCGGGAGCCCTCTTCTCGGCTGACCGCTATACGATCGCGTTTCTACAACCCGAAACCGGGGCGGTCGAGTTCGTTGAGCTGCCAGAGTAGGTTCGCAGTAAAAAAGCGGTGCGCGAGTCTCCCCGGGCGCCGCCTTCGTATCCACCCACCTATCGATTAGTGATGAGCCGGTGCTTTCGGAGCCGCCGGAGCGGCTGCCTGCTGACCCTGCGCCCCAAACGGCAGCGGGTGCGAGCGGAAGGGGTCATCGGTAAAAATACCGCCGATCATAATCGCGAGAAGGATGAATGGGATAAGGATGTAGGTCCAAATGATCTTATTCTCGTACTTACCGTGCATGAATATCACGATGACGAGGCTCGCTTTCACTGACGCGATCAAAAGGGCGCCTACAATGTTCCATTTCCCAAGGTCAACTTGCGCGGCAAGCACCGTGATGACGGTGAGTACAAGGAGAGCGATGAGAACCTTAAGAAAGGTACTCTCGGGAACAACGTGACCGACCTCGTCGTGGCCGTGCGAATGTGAGTTTGAATGTGACATGTGTAGTTTCTCCGAGAGCTATCCAACCAAGTAGAGGAGCGGAAAGAGGTAGATCCAGATGAGGTCTACTAAGTGCCAATAGAGGGCGCCGAGTTCAACCGGGGTGTAATACTTCCCAGAAAATCGATTGTTCATCGCTGGCCGAATTCCGTACCAGTACAGGAGCGCCATACCGATAATCACGTGAAGAGCATGAAGCCCTGACATGCAGAAGTACAGTCCAAGGAAGTTCTTGTAGTGGTAGAAGTCTGAGTTCCACACGAAGGGGAACATTCCGTGATGAGCCTTCTCTGAGTACTCGTATCCCTTCACGCAAAGGAAGATAAGTCCGCAGACAAGGCTGATGCCGAAGTTCTTTACCACGCCGGCGTTATCGCCCTTTTGCGCTTTCGTTACCGCAACCGCCGCGGTGAAGCTTGAGATAAGAAGGACGATGGTGTTGAAACCACCAGCCCAGATATTGAGGTGCTTGCTCGCGTCGTGGAACTCCCCCAAGTGGTAGTACCGCATGACAGCGAAGCTGCAGAACATAACCGCGAAGAGAAGAATTTCCGTTCCAAGAAAGAGCCACATACCGAGCTTTGCGGCTCCGTACGCTGTCTGCGTATCCATGTGATGGATATGTGGGGGCTCCCCCGCGGGTACGTTGTGATCAACGATTGGATGGGCGACTGCACTCATAACATCCCTGTCTAATAGTAAACCTTTCTAAATCTCTTAGTGACCACGTCCTGTCGGCGTTCCGTAGTTATACGGCTCATCGGTCACAACCGGTATCTCCGCGAAGTTCTCATGGATAGGAGGAGACTGGGTCTGCCACTCCAAACTGTGAGAGTTGTACGGATTGCGAGGAGCTTTGACCTTACCGTACAACGCCGTCCAAAGAAGGTTGGCGAGCGCAAACGTGTATCCGAACCCGTTAAGGTACGCGCCGATCGTGGAGATAGTGTGCAACGTCTGGTATTGCGCCGGGTAGTCGTAGTAACGACGTGGCATACCGTCCATTCCAAGAATGAATTGAGGAATGAAGGTGAGATTGAATCCGAAGAAGAGCGCTGCGAACGCGAACTTCGAAACGGTCTCGTTGTACATCTTGCCCGTCATCTTCGGGAACCAGAAGTGAAGTGCGGCGATAAGTCCGATTACCGCTCCACCCTGAATGGTGTAGTGGAAGTGCGCCACAACGAAGTAGGTGTCGTGGTAGTACACGTCAACGCCAAGCATCGCGAGGTAGATACCGGTCGTTCCCGCCACCATGAACAAGAACACGAACGCCATAGCGTAGAGCATCGGGGTCTTGAACGAGATCGAGCCCTTGTACATCGTGCTGACCCAGTTGAACACCTTGATGGCCGTTGGGATAGCTACGAGGAAGGTAACGATGGAGAAGAACTTAGCGGAGAAATCCGAGATACCCGCTACGAACATGTGGTGAGCCCACACAATGAATCCTACCGCGGCGATAGCCATCGAGGAGACAACAACCATCTTGTATCCGAAGAGTGGCTTACGTGAGAACACCGGGATGATCTCGCCAACTACGCCGAACGCTGGAAGTACCATGATGTAAACAGCTGGGTGGGAGTAGAACCAGAAGAGGTGCTCCATGAGAACCGGATCGCCGCCCTTTGAGGGGTCGAAGATGCCCGCGCCGAACCATCGCTCAGCGATGATGAGGAGAAGGGTCATTCCTACTACCGGTGTCGCGACGGTCTGAATTACCGCTGTAGCGTACGAAGCCCACACGAACACTGGGAGACGCATCCACGTCATGCCAGGAGCTCGAAGCTGGTGAATCGTAACGATGAAGTTAAGACCAGTAAGGATCGAGGAGAAGCCGAGGACGAAAGCCGCGAACACCATCAAGCTTACCGAAGTTCCCGTCGTGGTGCTGTACGGAGCGTAGAAAGTCCACCCTGTATCAATAGGGTTGAACATAGCAATAGCTCCGATAGCTGCACCAATCATGTACACGTACCAGCTGAAGAGGTTAAGACGGGGGAAGGCCACGTCCTTAGCTCCGATCATCAGCGGTATCAGGAAGTTTCCAAGGGTCGCTGGAATTCCCGGAACGACGAAGAGGAAGATCATGAACACGCCGTGCATCGTGAAGAGCACGTTGTAGGTGTGTGGATCCGTGATAATCGTTGGTCCAGCAAACGCCAACTCCGTTCTAACCAAGAGAGCGGCAACGCCACCCACAAGGAAGAAGAAGAGGATCGCGTAAAGGTACAGGAAGCAGATTCGCTTGTGGTCGGTGGATGTGAGCCATGACCAGATGCCCTTCTGCCAATTGAGGTAGTTCAACTCCTCATTTACTGCTGCTGATGCGTGCGCTGCCATAATTACTACCCTTTATTTGAGCGTCTTTAAGTACTCGGTGATGTCCGCCACGTCCTGCTCCGAGAGCTTGCCCTCGTACATCGCTGGCATGACTGGACCGTATCCTTGAACGATCTTAGCCATCGGCTTGTAGATCGACTCCTTGATGTAAGCGTCATCAACGGTAACCTCGCTACCATCGGTGAGCTTCTCCTTACGTCCGTAGAGACCCTTGAGGGATGGACCGACCATCGCGGATCCATCGATGCTGTGACAGGTCGCGCAGAGGTTGCCCGAATCGTTTACGAGAGCCTTACCTCGCTCGGCTGGCGTCATACCAGCAGTTGAGGCCGCGCTCTTCTTCGGAAGCGCTGGGGCGACTTCAACTTTCTGCGTACCGTCAACCGTTTTGATGAACTCAATAATACCGGTGATATCATCATCCGAGAGCTGGCCCTGGTAGCTCGGCATACCCATAGCTGGGTAGCCTTGAACAACCTTAGCCTGTGGCTGAAGGATAGATTCACGAATGTAGTTTTCATCAACCTTGTAGGTCGAACCGTCGGCAAGCTTCCCTTCCTTTCCGAAGAGCTTAAGCCACGACGGACCTACTCGTTGAGATCCATCCAAGCTGTGGCACGTTACGCACTGCTTGGATACGTAGAGCTCTTTACCGCGATCGGATGGCTTAAGAGAAGCGAGCTTACGAGCCTCGCTATCATCAGCGAGCCAACGCTCGAATTCTGCCTTCGGAAGAACCTTGAGGCGAGCCAACATCCTTGAGTGCTCATTGCCGCAATACTCGGTGCAGAACACTTGGAAGTCTCCGGTCTGAACTGGGCGGAACCACTGGTAGGTGTAGCGTCCGGGAATAACGTCCGCTTTCGTTCGCATCACTGGAACGAAGAAGGAGTGAAGAACATCCTTAGCGGTCATGACGAGCTTAACGGGCTCATCAACTGGAACAACCAGCTCACCGGTTGTCTTCTTACCGTTCTTGTAGGTGAAGTCCCACGCCCACTTGCGGCCGGTTACGTTGATCTCCATCGCATTAGCTGGAGGTGTCCGAAGCGCAACAAAGGAATCGTATCCAAGCCAAGCAACCCAGATACACACGAGGGTCGGAAATACGGTCCAAATAATCTCAAGGGTATTGTTACCCTCGATACGCGGAGTCTCGTGATCCTTACCATCACGCTGGCGATAGATAACGGCGAAGTACAACATTACGCCGACGATCGCTACCGTACAGATGACGGAGAGAATCGTTACAACATCATGGGCGTAATCTACCTTGTGTGCAAAGTCAGAGCCTTGCTGTCCTAACAGTCCCAACATACCAGTCTCTATCGTTACTCCTAAAAAATCCTTCCGGTCTCACTAACTCGCTGCAGAACCTCGGCGATTCCTGATAAAGAAATAATACACGAGACCGAGACCGATGAGCGTAAGCGCGCCCCCAATTCGAAGCAATCCTCGAACCGCCCACGTGTATCTACCTTGCACGGCATCGAATCGGAAGCAGTAGAGCAAAAAATGATCTAGAGCGGTACCGATACCACCTTTAGAGGCTTCGACTAACGAAAGGCGCACATCCCACGCGGGGAACATAATCCCGGTGAAATATTGCGAGATGAGGCCGCCCGAGGTCAATATCATAACCGCCGCTGAATGAGCAAAATCTACTCCATCTTTCACGAACTTAAATCCAAGTTCGCTCATAAGAGCCGACACATTCTCAGGGGTTCCCACTACGTAGTGTATCGCGGCACTCCCCGCGCGGGCATCACCCTCTAGCCGAGCGTTAAACTTATCCATCACCGCTCGGGCGTCAGTAGGGGTCTCGGTAGGATCAAAACCTACAACGAGAACGGAGTAGTCGTGTCCAAGCTTAAGCGGCAGTTCATTAAGCAGGTCGTAGACCCCATTCAGCAGCAACCCGCAGAGACGAGGGCACTTGTAGTAAACCGGGGCTATCAGGATAGGCTTATCCGGGAGGGCGAAATCCTTGAGGGGCTTCGTAACGCCATGAACATCGGTGAACTGGCGATTGAGATCAACCTGCGTGCCTAATTGGGTAAATATACCAACATCTTGGGCAGCCATAGCCCCCGGGTCTTCAATCGCTCTCGCGGTGTCTGGCGACGAGATCAGGGCGAGACAGCACGCCACCACCGCCACGAGAGCGCGTCGTATACATAATGTCATGGATGTGTGGCCAATGGTGCCCATACCGGGATCGATAATCGGCCAATCGCGAAATCTTTTCAACTCAGGGGCTAGTATTTCCGGCTCTTTATACTCAACATTACCATCACCAAACCCCCATTACTGACAAGCCAACAAATGCTTGACATGCATAACCACCCTTAGTACCCTCCCAACTATAGTTGACCAAATTTATCAACTATAGATCCCCACGAAAGTAGGTCCACGTGGCGAAGCCAGGCTGGAGGGCTCCATTCAGAGGTAAGGTCATGGATATTTGGAAGAAGTTCGAAGAGAACAACATTACCCACAGCGCCGCGCATCACCTTCTCGCAATCCTCGAGTTAAGAGAGAAGCGAGGATATGCCCGTGTGACCGATGTTGCCCGGGAGCTCAACATCACGACCGGAAGCGCCTCGATCAACCTCAAGTCCCTCAAGGCGAAGAACCTCATCCTTGAGGACGAGAACAAATTCCTTGCCCTCTCCGAAGAGGGAGAGGCTGTAGCTCGCGCTGTACTCATGAGAAAGAATATCCTCTACGATTTTTTAGCGAACATCCTCAACGTACGACCGGAGCAAGCTGAGATAGATTCGTGCAAAACCGAGCATCTCATCAGCGCGGAGACAGCGAAGAAGCTTCAAGAGTTCATCGTTGGATATCGCGCTAAGATCTCCTAGTCGACATAGTCACCCTCGGTTACTGTTTTTACATCCAAAGGATAAGACCTCTCACCATGAAAGCGACACTCAAAGAAGCGCTCAAAAGCGCGATGAAAGCCCAAGATAAACTTCGCCTTGAGACTATCCGTTCGGTTCTCACCGAGATCCAATACGAAGAGATGCAAAAGTCGATCGATCAGCTTGGGGCTGCCGAGTGTCTTCAAGTCGCGCTGCGCGAGGTTAAGAAGCGCCAAGAGGCGATCACCTTTGAGGAGCAAGCCGGCCGAGCAGAACAGAAAGCGAAACTCCAAGCTGAGATAGCTATCCTTGAGGAGTTCCTTCCAAAGCAGCTCTCCGCCGACGATCTCGAGAAGATCATCGTGACCTTAAAAGAGAACACTCCAGGCCTCGCGCTCAATGTTGTCATGAAACACCTGAAGGACAACTACGCCGGCCAGTACGACGGCAAGAGCGCCAGCGAGATAGCGAAACGAGTTGTAGGGTAACGAACTTGAAGCCTCCAAACTTTTGCGTGGAAAGTGTACTCCCCCACTCTCCAGCGGAGGTCTTCGCTTGGCATACTCGAGCTGGCGCCTTCGAGCGATTCAATCCACCGTGGCGACCCGTCCAGATTATTAAAGCTCCGAGATCCCTTCGCGATGGCTCTCAGGTTGAGATCAAAGTTCCCTTGCTAGGGCCGCTCGGAATTCCATGGAAACTCACCCATCGCGACTACCGCGACAGCGAACAGTTCTGTGACGAGCAGATTACGGGCCCCTTTCGCTCCTGGAGGCACTACCACAAGTTCATCGCTGCGCCAGATCAATCGTGCCGCATGCGCGACGAGATACACTTCGCTCTTCCGCGTGGTATGAGTTTGGCGAAACCGCTCATTACCCGGGAGCTGACTCGTCTATTTCGATACCGTCACATGATTCTACAGAATGATTTGGCTCTGCACGCGCGCTTTAAAGACGCGCCTCGTAAAACTATCTTGGTGAGCGGCTCATCTGGCTTTATCGGCTCCGCGCTCTGTGCGTTCCTCTCTACCGCTGGCCACACCGTCATACGCCTCGTTCGACGCTCCCCTCGTGATTCCGGAGAACGAAGATGGGATCCAGAGCGAGAGACGGTTGAGCCCTCTGTCTTTGACGGTGTCGATGTCGTGATTCACCTCGGCGGAGAGAGCATCGTTGGACATCGATGGACCCCGGAGTATAAACGAAGGATCGTTGAGAGCCGCACAAAGTCATCAGCGCTCATCTGCAAAACCATCGCTCAACTGGATCGCAAGCCTGAAGTTGTGATTATGGCCTCCGCGATCGGCTACTACGGCGACACGGGGGATACCCTCGTCGATGAACGCTCACCCGCCGGCACAGGCTTTCTGGCAGATACGGGCAAAGCGTGGGAGGCGAGCGCCCGCGAGAACCTGCGTGACTCAATAAGATTGGTTCACATTCGAATCGGCACGGTGCTTAACGCCGCAGGTGGCGCTCTCAAACAGATGCTGCCGATATTTAAACTTGGAGCTGGCGGAGTTCTCGGAAACGGTCGCCAGTACATGAGCTGGATAGCGCTTCAAGATCTACTCGGAATATTTGAACACGCGATCTACACCTCATCGATGCGCGGTGCGTTCAATGCAGTAGCTCCAGAGCCTGTAACGAATCGAGAATTCACCAAGGCCCTGGGCAAGGTCTTACACAGACCAACTATCGCTCCAGCGCCCGCCGCTATCTTGCGATTGATGTTCGGCGAAGTGGCTGACGCGGTACTCCTTGGGAGTTGTCGCGTGTCTCCCCGAGCGTTGGTTGATTCAGGTTACACCTATACCCTGCCAAACCTTGAAGAGGCGCTACGTTCTGAGTGCGGGGAGTTTTAAACTTCCGTTGAGGACATACGCGAGGAATCGAGAGGGAGTCGAACAGATCGCGTTCCCTGCAATCGCGGATCCGGTGATCTACCGTTCTCGGCGTACATACCGGATGGGCCGGAAAGAAAAGCGTTTCCTAACAGACTGTAATGATTAGGATTTAACTGTGCTTGAGATAGCAGAAGTGGGTGCAGTATCCTGTTACCATTGCTTGCCGTGTTAGATCAGCGGATCTGCACAATACGTATGTTAGGGTTCTATGTTCAGGCGACTCGCATCCATCATTCTTGGTATCGGCGCCGCGGGAGCGCCGGCACTGGCGGCAGAACCCATCGCACGGGTGAGCGCGCTCGCTAGCGGTCAGCCGGTAAACCTGCAGGCCCTGGACACCGCCCTAAAAGACCTAAAGGAAAAGCACGGCATCGTTTGGTACTACCGCCAGGATCCAAACCACGAACCGCCACCGCAGGCAATGGAAGCAATCGGCCTGGTGGTTAAGCATCAACTACCGATAAGTATGTCCACGAAACCCGATTTCTCCGATGTTGTGGATGCCAATGGAAACTCTAAACCTCGAGAACCCTAACCAGTCGCTCCACCGGTCGCCGGACGCGCCTGTCACGCGGCTTGCATTCGCAACCCGCGCGCCAGCCGCTGGCGCCGGTGAGCTCAGGCGTTAGGCAGAAGCAAGACCCATGAAAGTAACTATTCGATTCAATATCGGAATGACACTAGCGTTTATCGGTTACGCGGTACTAGTTACCCCGATGCTCTCCTATGACTCCGCGCCTCTTCTCATCGAGTCCATGTTTCCGGATGACGTGATAGTACGAATTACCGTTGGAATCCTCTCGGTCGCATCCGCAATCGCAGCGTCGGTGTATATCGTGAGAGCGCTATGGAACCGACTCTTTCCTCATCTTTGCGGCTGGAAGGAAATCACCCTGGCGGAGTCATATGCAGTATCTCTATTCGGAAGTATATTCCTCATACGGTGAAAACTGAGCCTATCTATTCAGCGCAGCCAAGACGATTGCTTGTCACATTTCGTGCTTGCGCAAGAGCTGCGCCAAGCAACTGGCTCGCTGACACTTGACGTTCTACCTCCGTTGCCGGTTCCGGCGTTTGGGTTGACTCCTCGCTGACGGCTACTGGAAGGACGGCGTATTCAACCGACTCTCGAAGGTAGACCCCAAAGCCATCGAGCCAGCCTTCGCTGAACGGGTTCTCGCGCAGCTACACGGGCTAAAGGGGGCTAAAGGGACGCTACCCTTTTTCCTCTTAATAGAATTTATGCTACGCGACGCTTCTTCTCTTGCGATGTAAACGAGATTTCTATTCCTAGTGCATTGAGCACGGTCAGAAGGCTTGAGACAGTTGGGTTGCCTCGCTCCGAGAACATACGATACATGCTTTGTCTGTTGAGGTTAGTGACCTTAGCTACAGTACCGATACCACCGTGTGCTTCAGCAACGCTCTTGAGGGCAACAAGAAACCCCTCCAGAGATCCCTCTCGCACCGCGGTTGACAGATACTCCGCTGCCATATCAGGGTCTCGCAGTTGTTTTTTAAGAAAAGAATCGTAGCTACGGCTCTTTGTTCGTTTCTGTTGCTTAGCCATTTTGGAACTCCTTCCAGTACCGTTGCGCAAGGTTAATATCCTTTGGCTGCGACGCCTTATCTCCGCCAACTAGGAGGAGCACTACCTCCGACCCCACAAGTCCAAAGTAAACCCTGTACCCTGGTCCAAAGTGAACCCGCAGCTCAAACACGCCCTGTCCGACGCTCTTACAGTCCCCAAAATTCCCGAACTTCATGCGATCAATTCGGATGAAGATCTTTGCTTTGGCAGACTTGTCGCGAAGACTAGATACCCAGTCTTCGAATGGAGATTTGCCATTTGCACGAACGTAGGTTTTGATTTTCCTTGGGCGCGCCTCCATATACTTGAGTGTCGCCTATGGGCGACAGCGCGTCAACTATTTAATTGATTGGGTAGGAGGTACTTAGTATGCTTGGGCGCCTAACGCCACTATCAGCGGGCGCGACAGCGCTCTGCTGGATTTGATTGTTAGGCCGCGCAACGCCATGTTATCCGAATTGCTGATTCTCATTAACGATGCTCGAGCGCGGGTTCCGGCGTCTCGCCCCATCCTGGTCGGCATCGAAGGCCAAAGTGGCGCGAGGAAATCAACACTGGCGCATCGAATACAAGAATCACTCGGAGATGCAACAGTAGTCCACAAGGATGATTTCTACTCAGCTGTCCCCGAGCATATGCTCGCCCAACTCAGCCCTTCCGAGGGGTATGCACAGTACTTCGACTGGGAGCGTTTGATAGAGCAGGTGCTCCTCCCTCTTTCGTCAGGCTCGGATGCTTCATACCAAAGGTTTGACTGGACCCAGAGGGTCTTAGGGGCGTGGATTTCGCTTTCCTCTTCGACCCGAATCGTTATCATTGAGGGGGTTTATTCGCTTCGGCCAGAGCTCCGAGCATACTACGACGTAAAAGTATGGGTGCATACGGACGAGGAGACTCGCGCCTCTCGTTTGGTCGCTCGAGGAGAAAATACTCAGGCTTGGATTCGACGCTGGTCGGCTGCCGAGGAGTACTACTTCAAAAATGTATTTGCCCAAGACGAGGTGATCGTGTTCGATGGACAATCTGCCTAACAAGCACATGCACGGAACTTCGCCCGTGATGGGAACGGTATGGAAATAGATTGGTACGGGGTCACGGCCATTAAGTTAAGGAGTATCTAACCGAGAAGTTTTGCGATATCGTAGGGTTGTCGGTGTCGAGGAGAGGATAAAGACACGCAGCAAATAAAAAAATGCTGCCAACTTTAAAATCTTTCACC
>JAULVA010000335.1:0-20696 GCA_032111275.1 Bdellovibrionota bacterium | reverse complement strand
AGAGAGAAAGAGAAGAGAGAGAGAGACGAGAGACGAGAGACGAGAGACGAGAGACGAGAGACGAGAGACAAGAGACGCTATATGCAATTCGATGGGGCCTGAATGGTGTGTCGAATAACGTCCGGTAGGGCTTGACTATTTCTCTCAGAGACCGCGCTGTCAACAAAAGTAACCCCGGACCAAAGAGAACTACCAAAGAGAACTCTAAGTAACCCCGGACCAAAGAGACTGACCAAAGAGAACTCTAAGTAACCCCGGACCAAAGAGACTGACCAAAGAGAACTTGAACTCTAGAAAACCCAGCCTGGCGCCACTAACCACGCATCCCGGCACTTCCTTGATCAATCGCCCCAGAAACATCAACGGTCCGCCACCACAGTTCAACTACTTACAAAAAGCAATTGGTTCTCCTATCCTTTCGATTTTCCCATAATGTAAGGTCACACCGAATTCAATGACTCCATAACTCTCATAGAGTGGTGGCGGGATGGTCTGTTGAGGGTTCTCGTGATTCGTCATACTCCGAGTGGGGTGGTACGTGTTCTCTTTCGCGGAACGGTACTGATCGTACGTGTTCGGCGGCTAATTTCCGGACGCCTAGGCCCCAGTTTTAAAAGGTTGTAGGAGCACAGTATGGGCTTAGTTTCTCGTTTGATAGGTGTCGTTGTCAGTCTTGTGGTTCTCGCTCCGAGGGTTGCCACCGCGGCAGATATCATGGTCGTTCATGGTATAAACGGCAGGGATATTGGGGCAGCTCCAGCGTTTCCCGTTGACATCTCAATTAACGGAACGTGCGCTCTCAAGCGGATATTCTTCAGGCAATCCCGAGAGATCGAACTTGGCGCTGGTGCCTATACGGTGAAGGTGTTCGCTTCGACAACTGGAGGGTGTTCAGGAGCCGCGGCGCTTGAGAAAACCTTTAACATACCGACCGATAACATCTCCCTTTCGTTCTCTTTGGTCGCTAACCTCACCGCAACGGGCACTCCGCAGCTCTCACTCTTCTCTAATAGCGGTGAGCTTTCGGGAACAGGGCCAGGCGTCACGGTACGACATGTGGCCAAAACTGGGAACCTCGAGGCTCGTTTAGAGATCTCCCCACGACAGAGAACTCAGGCAGCAAAGGTTGTTACCCTTGGAAATATTAGAAACAGCGAGGAGGCCGGGTACTCAGCGGCTCCAGGAACTGCCACTAACGGTGAGTTTGGTCTTCGCTATCGAGTGGTTATTCGCTCTCAAGGGGACGGTCCGAGGTCAATTCAGATCAGGAACGTAGTTATCGGCGGAGCGTTCACCGCGACTCGTCGTGTGTTCTATGTTGTGGGTTCAAAAGAAAACGGGCTTGCGGTGATTACACGGGTTGTCAAGATACGGAGACAACCGACCCCGGTGCCTACCCCTACTCGCACTCCGACGGTGACGGCGCCTGCTACGGCAACTCCGACTGTGACGCCCACCGCGCTTCCCACCACTACGACTACCCCCACCATCACTGGCACTCCGACCCCAGCGGCGGTCCCTAATTGCGCTAAGCTAGGTGAGGGAAGAAAAGAGAACGGTGACGCGCTACCGGGCTATCGTTGCGTTGGAAAAGATCCATGCGCTTCGTGTAAGGTAATTTGTGGAGATCCGAGCTCGGTGGTTAACGCGAGCGAAACCGGTGCTACCTGGCTTACTCAGTACAACGCCGCGAGGAGTCGCTTCCCGGGCAAGATGCCGGAATGGCCAGGAGCGGGCACGAACTACAGGCCGGGTGATGCGACACTCAACAAGGCGTGCAACTTGGCCGGCTTCCGTGAACATCTACGAAGCGACACCTTTACGTGGTCTAGCCCCAGGGACAACTTCCTTATCTCGTGGGACAGCGCGCAGAAGAGGTTCGTCAAGTTGAATGGCGCTAGTCAAGGTGGCCGCTGGGCTGGCAACGTCCGATGCAAGGGGCTCCTCCACCCATCGTGCCGCGGGCCTTCCAACCTGGGATGGGTATTCGAGTAAGCACTCCCCTCACCCAGAGGGGGGTAGGATGCGCGGGGGGACAAGGGAAGGGAGGGTTCAAAAGTAGGATGTAGCGAACGAGCGGACCGGGTGCTTTACCTCACCAGCTCGACCCCGGACATTCGCTATTCCAGCTAGCGACTACTCGATGTAGAAACGGAAGATTTTTTTCCCCGCAGAATGCACCCTGCGGCGCGTGGCCAGGACAGAGGTTATGGGGATTGAGCGATAGGTAGGTTACCGCGCGTTTCGCACCCTCTTTCGGTGCCTGATCGGAATGGGGGCAACGGTTCTCGATAACGCGGAGATCGGCGAAGAGTGCATTATCGGCGCGCATACGCTTATACCCAAAGGAATGAAGATCCCTCCACAAAGTCTCGTGATAGGCACTCCAGGAAAGGTAGTTCGACAATTAACGGTCGATGAGCTCCAGAGTCTGGTCGCGTCCGCGAAGGGGTACCAGCAATTGAGGGCAACCTACCGCTCCATTCTCCCTCCATCCGCACGAGGATAGAACCAACCGTTACTCCTTTTTCCCATGAACAGCGGACCCCCTTAAAAAAACGGAAGCGTCTCCTGTATCAACCCCGCATCAAAAAGCGCCTCGTCTAATCCAATTCGAACCGATCTCGGTAGCCGTGGCCCCCTTAGCTACGCTGGTTTGCCTAGGAATGTTTGGATAGCTATAGTTCAAAAAGTGCGTGTACCCCGTTTATGGAGCTTACCATGACCTTCCTACCTCTTTTCGAACTTGAACGTCGACGAGCTGAGGGAACCTCACCGAAGGGTGGTCCAGCTGGTGACTTCTCAGAGATCAACGGAAGTCTGTCTTTAGATCCGCAGCAGAGGCTCGATGCCCTCCTCCACCTCCAATGGGATCATCCGCTAGACAACTCAGTTATGGCCGCGATTCGAGGGGTAGCGGGAAACCACTCTCGGGCAACGATTCTAACCGCCGCTGAGGTCGTTAGAGATAGAGCAAAAAGCGCTGAGTCACGAGGGGTAGCGGTCAGTGCATACACCGCTCTCGTTGCTGGGTTGAACGTGCGATAGGCTCGAACTAGCATAACCTAAAACGGACGCTACCTACTGTCCCGGCACAGGATAACGAGTGGGCTATACTGCCTCATCCCGCACAAGAATGGCCCCCGCTTTGACACCCTTCACCCACGAACACCGCACCACTTTATGTGCGGCGCACTCCGTGAGCGGATCTCCTGTTACGTCTGAGAAGCGTTCCAGGGTCGCTGGCAACTCGCTGCCATCGTGCGCTACGAACTTAAACGACGCACCTTGAGTGTCGAACGCTCGCAAGGTAAAGAGCCCTAATACCTCTCCACGCTCGACCGACACCACCTCGGCAACACACTTCGCGTCACGCAACAATCTCGTCTGAGGCTTCATTCGAGCGAATTGTTTGTCGGTTCTATTCCGCTTAAAGAACGGCGCTGATGTCGGCCTCGTCCAAACCGTATCCAAAGCCGGATCGCGTGCGAGGGTCATCGCGCATATCGATTCGATACCCTTCGCGGCGTGTTCTCCCGCTTGGAGGTCCCGGAGGTCGATTCGAATAGTATGCATCCCTGCCTCATCAAGCCGCGCAAGTGAGTCAAGGATGAAGTGATCCTTGTTGAGGTACATGAAGGTTCCGTGCTCATTCTCGATCGTTGGAAACGGTCGTGATGCGGACTCCTCAGAGGCAGAGTCGGCGTAGATCCAGTGCGCATCATTACCCTCCTCGTCGTTCCTGAAATTCGCCTGTAAGAGGTGCCTCTTCGAATAGAACAGCAGGATCTTTCCCGCACCAAGCACTTCGCACTCGGTACCGAGTTCCTTACAGCACGCGATCAATTTATCCTCAGGAAGTTGGGTGGAGAGAACCATCCGCTGCGGTCTCAGCTCCGCGACCCATCGCTTCAGGCCCGGCATATTGTGATTAGAGTTCTCAACCACGAACTGAAGTGATCTGCTTGGGGCGTTCTCTCGCACCCACATCGCCGCTCCAGGATCCTGGGTGCGAATAGCGGAGAAAAGATCGAGGTTTATTCCGGCAACGAGTTCGCTCCTCGCGCTAAACTCACTTTGGGTCATGAGGATGTCCCACACCAGGGTTGGTTTGAGGCCGTGCTTAGTGGCTTCACGGGCGAGTTCCTCCGCCTCAGCGATAGATACACGCCCCTCACGGGAAAGCTCTCGAGGCTCAATCAAGACCTCCTCAAGGTTCGGAGCCGCGGCGCACGCAAGGATATCTTCCTTTGATGTTACGAACGTTGTGAACTTCATACTCGCGCTGCCCTCACGATATTAAGTGGCTCAACCTTCGCGAGCTGTTCGTCGAGAGGGATACACACCACACAGTCTTGACGTGGAGATTCAAGGCGATTACCCGTGAGATCGTACACTTGAGTAGCTGTTACAAGTATCGGGTCTCCTCGGAACGGTACGATCTCGATTCGTTGGTCCTCTATCATTGGCGCGTAGAGGCGGACCGCCGCGAACTGGTCGCTCTTCTCAAGCACAACACCGGTGAATTGATGCGTTCCGGAGCGAATAGTGCCCTGTCGATCTTGGAATACCGAGAGTGTCCCCGCCGGTTTCGAGAACGACGCGCCGAAATAGTCACGATGGGGGATACTGTTCACCTCAGCCTGGAGCTCGGGCAATGCCGCGGCGTAATCCTCGCCAGCGGTATAGAGGTCGATCGCCTTGCGGTACGCCCTGCACAGGGATGCCACATAGAAGAGCGACTTCATACGCCCCTCTATCTTGAGGGAATCGATACCCGCTTCACAGAACTCCGGGATGTGCTCAAGCCCACTCATATCCTTCGACGACATGAAGAAGGATTCGGACGAACACCCTTTGCTTGAACTCGATTGTTGATACTGGAATCGGCACGACTGAATGCAACCGCCACGGTTGGAGTCACGGCCAGCGGTGTAGTTTGAGATAACGCAATTGCCAGAGTACGCCATGCACATCGCGCCGTGCGTGAACATCTCCATCTCAAGACCGCACGCAGCCTTAATCTCCTGAGCCTCTCGGATGCTGACCTCTCGGCCTAAAACAATTCGCTCTACTCCCTGGCTCTTCCAAAAGGACGCAGAAGCGGAATTCAAACAGGACGCCTGAGTCGAGAGATGAACGTGGAGCTTAGAACTCTTTTGGATGACGTCGATAACCCCAAGGTCAGAAACGATTACCCCGGTTACCCCTTGCGCATCGAGAAATTGGCAGAACTCACCGAGACCTTCCAAGTCTTCATCGTGAAGAAAGGCGTTCAAGGTGATGTAGGTCTTTACGCCGTGCCGTTTCGCGAACGCGACACCTTCAGCGATCTCATCGAGGGTGAAGTTGTCCGCTCGTGCCCGGAGGCTATACTTCTGGCCACTAAAGAACACGGCGTCCGCGCCGTAGAGTACGGCAACTTTTAATTTTTCAAGGCTACCCGCTGGGGCCAAAAGTTCAGGCTTCATCATGGGCGGTATCTTATACCAATCGCGAATCTAAGGCGACTTGCCCCCTACCCGCCCACCAGCGGCTCACGGCACCATCCATCGGCGAGGCGGAGACCGGGACAAAGCATTGCTAACCCCCTGACAGCGCCTGATTTTATTCACCTTTCACGACGTTAGACAATCGTACCCATTCGTTATGTTTTCGTTACAACTAGGCTCCATACTCTCTCTACCATCTACGTTTTCGGAGGTGACTATGTTCGGCAGACGATATTACCCAGGGACCTACGGTTCGAACCCAGCGATGTACGCCCCCTCATCATGGAACCCCTTCCGCGGCATAGTGGGAGGAAGCCTCATGCTCGCAGGCCTCATCGTTATAGCGAATATGGTCGCGCCCCAGGCGATGGAGCAGATGCTCCCCAATTGGAGGACCCAATACGGCGGCCTGATCGCTGCCGCGGTCATCCTCGGATTCATTCGCTCAATTTTTCGCATGCTTCTTCCCCTTACGGCGCTCGGGTTTTGGATAGTCGCTGTCTTCGCTCTCACACGATCCTCCATTCCCACCTCGTTTACACTGCCGAGCATGCCAGCGATGGTTTCTCAAAGTTCCACGACCACCGCGGCACCCCTCGTCGCCGCCGTGAGTACGAAGCCGATTCACGGAACCCGTTCGCTTCCCGACAGCGTATACTTCCCCGCTCCACAGAGTGAGGGGCTTGGCGCGCTCGCCAAGTTGCCGGGTATTTCGTGGCTGAAAAAGTCCTTTCGATAGTGCGGGTTCCCCGTACCTGGTGCGGTGGTCGGTGAGCGCCCCCTGATTTTCTTGGTGACCGTTCCCCTGGTGTAACGGTACTATGAAGGGGTCGAGTGGCTCGAACGGGGGGGACCTCACGAAAAGCTCGCTACTGTGATTCACATCGAGAGAGCTTTATGAAAACAATTCGCGTCCTCGTTCTCATCGCCGCGATTTCTGCATTACACGTCTCTAGAGTCACCCCCTGCCTCGCGCAACAGGACCCTGAAGCGGCGGCTCGACAGGCTCAGATTGATGCCGATGAAGCCCGAAGTCAGATTAAAGATCTCCAGGAGGAGCAAGCAGGCTTCGCGGATGTCCAGAACCAAACCACCACTGAGATGATGGCCCGGGATGCTCAAATTGGGGAGCTGCAAGAAGAGGTGTCGGATGCTGAGAGGCGGCGACGATTAGCCGAGGAGGATGAGCGGTAAACTCCGCTGGGATATATCGATAGCGAGCTGTTTCTAAATCTAGCTATTCCAAACCGTAAAAAACAGCTCAGGCTAGGACTCCCCATTCTGGTATCCCTCACGAGTTATCGGCGTTGGAGGTAGCTTCTCCTTAGAGCGTGGGCTCTCGCACCAGAACTCAGAAAGATTTAAATCCATTTGCTTTAGCCCTCTAACCTACCTACCATAGAAGTATCCTCTCTTTACAATTTCATCTGGGTAACGACATCAAAGACGTAAAGGTCTTTCTTGAATCGCAAGGCGCCTTAACGTGCGGCAAACGCCTGTTACGCCGCCTTGTGACGCAAAACGGTTTTTGCGCCGAAGGCTCTCAAACTACCATGAAAACGAACCTCAGTATTATCATAGTGGGGGTGTGCATGGCCCTTACGAGCTGCACATCAACATATCCGAGCGGCTGGGCATACCAGCAATTCGGTGGTCAAGTTGCGCAGGTTTCCCCTTGGGGCTACCAAGGGATGCTTGCCGCAAGCCGTTCAATACCTCCACAGGTAAAGAACAATTGGAACAGAGCCCTCAACCCCTATCAGATGGCCGGAAATCCCTGGCAATCTGAACTCAACTACTGGCGCTCTATGCCGCCAGAAGTCAGAAATGAGATGGTGAAACGGCAGCGAAATGGCTACTGAATCATCGACATTCCGCTCCGCGCGCAGAAGTTTACAGCCCTCATAAGCTGCAAACCAAACGTGTTGAGCAAGAATCTCCCTGTGTCATCAGTCTTACAAAGCTCATGACACAGGGGATTCTAGGGTCGGCATTATGCACTAAGGTTTTTACAGATCTTTGATGTCGCCCCACCTTCTCTCTCAATTACTCACTAACTATCTGCGCACCTGCGAGTCGCTCTTGATTGGGCTTCGCCGAGCACTCTTGAGAGAAAAGGCACAAAACACCGCCACAGTGCCTATATAAGACCCCACAACTTCGCTCCGTCCTTTTTACCCTCCTCTAACCTGGCTATCTTGGCGTTCGCCTCATGCATCGCGCGAGCCATATCCTCAAAGAGTTTTGACATCAGCGAGGTATGAGAACGGAGGAGGTCCTCAAAATCATCTCGCTCAAAAATCATGCACGTCGTCGTTTTATTCGCCACAACTGACGCCATACGAGGCGCACCTGTCAACGCGGCGAGAGCGCCAAAGATCTCCTCCCGCTTGATCTTCCCCACCTTGGTACCGTGCGCGATAACATCGGCGTCCCCGTCAACAAGACACAGAACCTCATGAGCGAACTCACCCTCTCGGATAATAACCTCACCGGGTGAAAAGGTGCGAAATGTAGGGGGCGGTGGAACCGCTTTGACCTTTAACGCGGAGAAGAGCGCGAAGTATTTCGCAGCGGATGCCGTCACCATGGCGCTCCAAAGATGCAACGCGCTACCGGCGTGTCGAAAGAGCGTGGAGAGTTCGCCGTTGTCGTATCCCACTACATGGCATCCATCCCCAACACCAACACAGGAAACCCCGGAAGCGGCGGTAAACCACGGACCAATGACGCTTTGCGCTTTGAGTGATTCGATCGGCCGATCATTAAGGAGTACGTCAAGTTGTCCATCTCGAACCAGCCACAAACATGTGCCGTTGAGCTCAAGAGTTTCCCCAGCGGGAACGAATCGCTGGCGAACGGTACCCGAAAATCTCGGAAGCACCTCCTCAACGAACCTCTTTGAAAGGGTCTCAAGTTCCTTGGGATTGTGGTGCCAATGTAAGGTCGTTTCCATATGCCCCCCGTTTGTATACGAGTGATATCGATAGAAACCTGAATTTACTTAAGGGATCGCTGCCCCCCGCCACGTGAACGAACCCGGAACAAAAAAACCAACGTTTTCGGGTACGTTTACGAGCACGCGCACGTTCACGATAGGCTTTGCCCTGCTTCCCCAAAAACGAACGATTTCAGTAAGGCGGCGCTCGGAGGGGGCAGGGAGCCCCGCGGGGGCAAAGCAGCAGTGGACCAGAACATAAACCCTTAGTATACCTAAGCACCGCGTTTAAACGGGCCAAACTGTACGAGCATCCCAGGAGAATGTGTAATGGACTCAGCTAAGATAAAGACATTCATGCAACTTGCCGGTCAGGGGGTTCAAGATAAGCTGACCTCGGGGGACCCGAAGACCCGGGCCTTGGGAGCCCAACTGCTCCTCTCTGAGGTTCTCGAGTACGTTATTCGTGGACTTGGTGTTATTCCTCACATTAACGGCGTCCCTGTCACAGACCCCGAGGCTATTAGCTACCAGCCCACTAATGCTCCTGACACCGAGGAGATGGTCGATGGTTTGGCGGACGTCGCGTACACGATGTATTGGAATGAATGCGCGTTCGGTGTTCCTCTACCGCAGGCCTTCGAGCTCGTGTGCGATAACAATCTTGAGAAATTCGTACATCTATCATCGTGGAGGGGCGAGGCTCGTATTCTGCAACCGAACGAGTGGCATTGCGGCGTAAACGTGTCCTGGCCGACGGAGGTCACGCACGTTGAGGTTCTCAAGGTTGATGGCGAGTTCTACGCGGTGGGCAAGGACCTCCGTGGTAAGGTTCGAAAGCCATCAAGTTACAAGCCAGTAGATCTCTCAGTGCTCGTAGCTAACGCGTAACGCCGGATCAAAAGCTTTCAACGGGAGGGCGCGACCCTCTCGCGCAGATAATTCAATGCGTGTGAATCTATGTCGTCCAGTGAATCGAGCGAGGTCGCTTCTCACGTCATTCTGGTTCACGGCTTCTTGCGAACGCGGAACGATATGTTCCTCTTGGCCCCTCGCTTGCGGAAACTTCTCCCGGAGGCCAACGTGCAGACGTTTGAGTATCCATCTCGCAAACTGACCCTTGAGGAGATAGCGCTGCGACTCGCCGACTTCGTCTCGACTACCTCCAAAGGAGCGCCGGTGTCCTTTGTCGGACACTCGCTTGGAGGGCTCGTTGTTCGCGCGCTCGACGCGATGCCACATCACCCAGCGCCACTGCGCCGATTAGTTACGCTCGGCACGCCACACCAGGGGGCCTGTATCGCCAGCCTCATGGCTCGTACCCCCCTTCTTGGTGCCTTTGGCGGTCCTATCCTCCTCCAACTCGCTAAACCTCCCCTTCCCCCACACCCACGAGCCGTTCAGGTGGGATGCATCATCGGTCACACAACGACGCCTCTGGGATACCTACCTCTTTTCGGACGGGATAACGACGGCCTGGTATGCGTTGAGGAAGCGATCTTCCCAGCCTGTATCGCCGAACGTCGTACGTTCACCTTTCACGGCCTCTTTCCCTTCCTAAAAGGCACCGCTCATCTATCGGCCCAGTTCCTTCAATACGGCTCGTTCTCTCACCACCAAAGCGAGTAAACCGCCTTGCCAAAACTCCGTTATTCCGGCACGTTGTACCAACCTACTCTCGATGGTCGCCACCTAGTGAGTAGAGTGCGTAGATAGTAGGAATCAACCGTGGCTACCCATCCCAAGGTCATCGCAATCACCGGAGGCATCGGCTCTGGGAAGTCAGCTGTCGCTAAGCTCTTTGAGCAGTGGGGCGCTCAAACCGTCGACGCTGATATTCTCGCTCGTGAGGTGGTGGAACCCGAGTCGGAGGGATTTCTGCGTGTCGTTCAAAAGTTTGGCCCCGACATGGTCCTTGCCGACGGATCACTGAACCGACCTAAACTCGCCTCGATCATCTTTTCGGACCCAGAACAGAAAAAGCTGCTTGAGTCCTTACTCCACCCTCTCATTCGAGAACGATGGCTCTCCCAACTTGAGCGGCTCAAAAAAGGTGATGCGCCACTCATCGCGTACATCGTTCCCCTCTTTTTCGAATCAACCGCTCAAATGCCAGAGATAGAGAAGGTAGTTCTCATCTCCGCACCAGAGGAGACACGCATCGCTCGAATTATGAACCGAGACCTCTTTCCTCGACATATAGCCGAGCAGCGCATTAGAGCGCAGCTTCCGGACAGCGCCAAGATCGATAAGAGCGATTACGTCATCAAGAACGACTCATCGCTTGAGCAGTTGGAGTCCCGGGCTCGGGAGGTGTTTCGCGAGTTGGCGGGGGATTAGGTTCGAGTCCCCCCGGTGTACCTGCCCGACACGATCCGGAGGGCCCGTATCCTTACGGGCTGGGTATGTATCCATTCATCAGATTGGATAGCGACCGATATTTCGACGTGAAACTACGACCGCCACGCCGGCCCGTCGGGAGACGGGCCCTCCGGGCCAACATGCCCAAATAATCCACCCCTACGCCCGCTTATTCATCGGCACATACTCAGACAACGCCGGGCCGGTATAGATCTGACGAGGTCGGTTGATCTTGTTACCTGGCTCCAGGTTGTACTCACGAGAATGCGCGATCCAGCCTGGAAGACGTCCGAGCGCGAACATCACGGTAAAGGCTACCGTCGGAATCTTCATCGCTTTGTAAATAATCCCGCTGTAGAAATCCACGTTCGGATAGAGCTTCCGCTCAATGAAGTACGGGTCTTGCAACGCGGCTTCCTCAAGCTCATGCGCGATATCAAGCAGCGGATCCGAGATCTTCATCTTGGCGAGCAGCTTATCACACGCGGCCTTGATGATCTTGGCCCGCGGGTCGAAGTTCTTGTAAACGCGGTGACCGAAACCCATCAACTTAAAGTTACTGTTCTTATCCTTCGCCATGTCGACGAACTTCTTCACGCTCTGACCGCTCTCGCGAATTTGGGTGAGCATGTCGATTACCTCCTCGTTGGCGCCACCGTGACGAGGTCCCCACAACGCGCAGATCCCCGCTGTGATAGCGGCGAAGAGGTTAGCCTTGCTGCTTGAAACCATTCGCACCGTTGATGTCGAACAGTTCTGCTCGTGATCAGCGTGGAGGATCAGCAATAGATTGAGGGTCTCTGTCATGACCGGATCAACCTCATAGTGCTCCGCTGGTGTCGAGAACATCATGTGAAGGAAGTTCTCGCAGTAGGACATATGATTCTGCGGGTACATCAGGGGCTGGCCGATCGACTTCTTGTACGCGAAGGCGGCGATAGTCGGCAGCTTGGCAAGGAGGCGCACTGAGTTCAATGAGAACTGCTCCTCCTCGGTTCTTCCCTCCTCATGCTGATAGAACGTAGAAAGCGACGAAACTACCGATGCGAGAATCGCCATCGGGTGCGCGTCCCGAGGAAAGCCGTCGTAGAAACGCTTGATATCCTCATGAATCATAGTGTGACGGCGAACGCGATTGGTGAAATTATCGAGGTCCTCTCGGGTGGGAAGCTTTCCCTCAATCAAGAGGTATGCCGTCTCCAAGAAGGAGCTGCGCTCAGCCAACACCTCAATCGGGATGCCTCGGTACCGAAGAATTCCAGCCTCTCCATCAATGAAGGTGATGGCGCTTGAGCAGGCACCCGTATTCATGTACCCGTTATCGAGGGTCACATACCCGGTCTTCGCTCGAAGCTGCGAGATATCGACACCTTTCTCGTTTTCAGTTCCTACAACAACTGGAAGTTGAATGGTCTGTCCCTCGAGTTTTAGCTCTGCGGTCTCGGACATCTGGGTCTCCTTGGTATTACGATTGATAGTCACTATGTACTTAGACTCACAAGGATGGGTCCTCGGTCCGTCCTATCACTCTTTTTAGTAGTAAACACCTCACCGTGAGAACTTTCACCGTGAAAACCTTGAGGCGCATGTTCCAGGGGGAACGAAGGTCATAAAAGGCAGGCAAACAGCCGTTCTACCAGGCATAACACGCCTCCGCAAAAATCATCTCGATGAGTCCGGAACGACTTTACGATTTACGCATCAAAAAGACATCCCCTTTAGCGTTAAGAACGCCGATACATGGGACGATTTTTATACTGACCGGATCTTCCTATCTGACCTACGACGGAGAAACCATGAAACTCGCTCACTCACTCTTTGGATTCGCGTCGCTTCTCGTGAGCTCAACGCTCGTAACGGGATGCGGCTACCTGCGAATCGACCCCAACCACTACCTATTCCGAAGTGATGTCATCGAGTCAGTGGAACAGGAGAAGGCGATCGTCGCGAAGGCAAAGCTTGAGTGGACCGCCGATGGAAGAGCCCGTGTTCTGTACGTGTCAGGTACACCATATGAACGGGGCTACCAACAGGGACGGCTCCTGCGAGAAGAGGTCCGAGACAACCTCCTCTATCTTTACGATAAGGTGCTCGACAAATATCACTTCGAGGAGTTGCTCGACGAGTCCTATGAGAGGCAACGGCCGTTTATCCCTCAGGAGTACATCGATGAGATGCAGGGACTCGCGCACGGCTCGCGTCTTCCTCTCAGAGTGGTCCACGCCATTCACGCCCTGCCTGAAATCACAGAGTGGGGTGGTAAGAGAAAGTACAAGAAGCTGATCAAAGAGATGATGGACGGAGTACTCTTGGGGACCTCGTGCAGCAACTTCGCGGCCAACAAGACAGCGACCGCTGACGGCAAGATGTACACCGTGCGTGTCCTCGATTGGGGGCTCCACCGACTATCTAAACTTCACGAGTACCCAGTCATCACCGTAAACGTTCCAGAGAAGGGTAAAGGTATCGCCTCCGCGAACATTGGCTGGGCAGGATTCCTTGGCGCGGTGTCTGGCATGAACGCGGAAGGCATCACTCTCGGAGAGATGGGGTATGGAGATCCTGAGGGTGAAACGATGCGTGGCCGACCGATGCCCTTTGTATTGCGGGATGTATTAACCTACGCGAAAAGCCTGAAGGATGTTCGCAAGGTTATCAAAGAGGCACCACCAACGAACTCCTTCGTGTTCCTCATGAGCGATGGCAAGACCGGCGACGCCGAATTGTACGTTCGTGACAGATTCCGTTTCGAGGTCTTCAAAGCCGGAAAAGATCTTGAGGATAAGAGTAAGAAGTTCCCAGCCATCCCCGGCATCGTGTACGGCGGCCACTACCAAGAGAAGATGACGTCGAAGTTAGGCGAGACACGTGGAACGATGACCCCGGAGATCATCATGAATGAGGTTATCCCGTACATCGCGATGCCCTCTAACTTTCAAAACGTGCTCTATTCACCGAACGACCTTTCGTTCTGGTTCACTAACGCCGCGGGACCGAAAGCTCGTGCCGCTGAGCAGCCATACACCTTTTACGACTTCAAGGCTGGTTTGAGGTCATTTGAGGCGGGCAAGTAGGCCTATCAATCCCTCGCTGACGGCGGGGGGATGGAACGAACGATTCAAACAAGTATCTGACGGGTCGGCGAAGTAGTCGACGTACCGCCTCAAGAATTGTTCCCACACGTCCGGACTTTGCACGACTTCATTCGTGCCTCGCTACGTGCCTGAAATGAAACGGCACTGCTCCATGAGCCCGCCCTATATATTGGGACAAGACGTGCTACTTTTTATCGTCAACCTTGACGACAGCCGGAATAGTAATGGCCGAGAGAGAGTGCCCATCTTTCGACCTGCCATCAAGGGCGTGGATCCAATAGTCAGCCGTTACCTCCTCATTCGGAGCCTCCTCTGTTTTCGAGCCGAGCGCCCACTCGAACGCGGAGCCAATTCCGGCGATTCCCTCAACGACAAGATTCAAGGGCTCTTGGAGGATGCGATACGGCAAGATTGACCAATTCCAGGATTCGTTAAAGGAGCGGTCGTAAAACTGGACCGCCTCCTCTTCGATGTACGGGAACGGAAACAACCCGCCCTTGTCCTTACTCGGTGGGACAATTGAGACGGTCTGCGTATACAAAAGCCCGACGTAGTGATCCGCTAGGAGAAATATCGTATCCGGACGACCTATTTGATCTCGTAATTTGAGGCCATAGGTGAATGGCACCGTGCGATCAAAGACTCCTAGAATAAGGAGGGTATTCTTTCCATCAAGATACTGCGCGGTATTTTTGGGATCCGTGCGCAGCTTCGCTCTCAACGCGTCGAAGAACTCCTGTTCAGAGTACCCTTTATTTTCCCGGACGGATTTAATGTACTTCTCAATACGGGGCTGGTTGGAATCACGAAAGAGATGCACGAGATCGGTACCACCGAGTACGAGCACGTTATACTGAAGTCGCTTATCGATACCGGCGGTTAACGCGACATTAATCGCTCCCCGACTGATACCAAAGGTGCCAAACCGCTTCTTCCCAAACTCAGCTTCGAAGAAATCAAGCGCGAGCCGATCGCGAATGATATTCAGACGAAAGACCTCCTCCAGTTGGTCGAACATCGTCGGGTCCTTGAATTCATTACTGCGATTCACGATAGCGGCGTCGAAGCCCGCCTCGACGAGGTATTTCGCGATGTGTTTTTCGATGAAGTTCTTTCCTCCGAGTACAGGAAAAACCAACACGAGCGTATCTGAGGGATTACGCCCCTCGAAGTAGTCGACGACGATCGGCCCGGCGTACGATTCTATGGAGATATGCTTGAGCGTATAGAGGTCAGTGCTCTGAAGGATCTCCGTGCGAAAATCACCGTATGCGGCGGTCGGCTTGTAGTACTCCTCCATGGCGACGGGACGCACTGGTGGGCCGTCGTACCACGAGTCTCCCGAGAGCCGAAAGCACCCCGCGCTCGCGAGGAGTATGTAAAGGAAAATAATTCGCACGAAAGGCATCACCCGCAGCTTCATGTCATGGCCGAGAGTGCCCGGCCGTAACGCACCTTTTTCGATGCTACGAGGTAAGATGACGCTCGCTCAGAGGCCGTACCGCGCGGATATGAAAAATTTAAGAGAGATCAAAGAATTGGGCGAATAGAACACCTATTGTGGCGTCAGTGGTTGTTGAGCCCCCCCCTTTGGCTCTTGGCAATCGAGTGTGCTAGCCTGCCGGCCAGTCTTTGCCCTTTTTGAGAGAATGCTGTGCAAGAAAAGACAACTCATTGGGCTCGCCCGTACCTCCTCATTCTGGCAACCGTAGTTCTACTAAGGCTCACTACCCTTAACGTTCCCGATCTCTTCGACACCACGGAGGGGCGATACGCTACCACCTCGCAACTGATGCTTGAGCGAAATGACTGGGTTACCCCGTGGATTATTTTCAAAGGGGTTGAGAAACCCTACCTCGGAAAGCCACCCCTTCATTTCTGGCTGATCAACACCTCCTTTGAGCTCTTTGGTTTAAACAACTTCGCGGCTCGTCTTCCTGGGGTGTTTAGCGCGGCAGCCATCGCTTTCACCCTCTACTTCTTGGTTACCCCCCTGCTTGGACGGCGCGCGGCTCTCGCGTCAGTGCTGATCTTCAGCACCTCGCTGCTCTCCTTTATTTTGAGTGGCGTGTGCCTCGTGGATGTGACATTAACCGTGGGCATTACCCTAGCCGTCGCGGGATTCGCGCTCGCCGATCGTTCGCGCCTCGCCGGCTATCTCTGCTTTGTGGGCTTAGCCATCGGAGTTCTGGTGAAGGGCCCGGTTGCGATCGTCTTTTTTGGCATGGCTGTAGGTCCCTGGGTGGCTTTACGGTGGTGGTTCACGCGAACGCTTCCCGCTCCCATGAAAGCGCTGCCATGGCTCACCGGCCCCCTTCTCTTCCTTGCGATAGCGGTCCCCTGGTACTTCTTCGCGGAGAGCAGAAATCCAGGCTTCCTTGAGTACTTCATTTGGACAGAGAACATCGGTCGCTTCACCAAGGCTGACTATGGCGACGAGTATGGGAACGGGCACGTTCAGCTCAGAGGCGCCGCATGGGTCATGCTGATTCCCTCGCTCGTACCCTGGTCACTGGCGCTTTTAGGGACCCTCTGGGAACAGCGTCGACGGCTCTCGTGGTCGGGGGTTATTGATAGTGTCAAAAGGGATGAGTGGCTCTTACTCGGAATAACGTGGGCGGCGAGTTGTCCAGTTCTGCTCTTCTTCGCCAAGCAGTACACAGCAACCTACAACATGAGCTCAATCCCTGGATTCGCGTTTCTTATGGCGGTTATCTGGAAGCGCGCGACAGAGAGCTCAAACCCGTATCAACTCTTTAGCCGGCTCACTACCCAGATCCTCTACGTGTGCATGGCGCTTACCGTGCTTATCGCCTCGATCGTCTTTTATCTGCAAGCCGCGCAACCTTCTATCGGTCAAACGGCCATGGCGGTCTTCATCGCGGTCGGACTTATCCTCGCGGCGGTGCGCATGCCCCTTGTGAAGGACCCTTTAGGAACCATCGGCGCCCTCGCCCTTTTGTCGGCGATCGGCTACAGCACAACGTTGGTCGCCGGGGATGCCTATCTTTCAACTCACCGGTCTACAAATAACATCCTCCAGTACGCTGCATCCCTCGCTCCAGGACAACACCTCAACATCGGATTCGCGAATAATCTCCCCTTCTCGGCTCGGTTTTACAGCTCCGTTATGAGCGACCCCACCGTTAAGGTGTCGCAGATCGACAACGACAAGGTAGGTCAAGCATCAGAGGATCTCATCATCGTGCGAAAGAACAAAGGTGACAGCGATGTCGTGATGAAAGATCCCTCCAAGGAAAAAGTGGGGGAACTCGGGCGATGGCGAGTGTACAGGCGAAAGCTGCCCTAATCAGAGATACCTGGTGAACGGAGTGTTCAGGGAAGATGAGCGCTCGAGAAGTTGTCGAGCGATTACTTCTTATTCTCTTCGCTATTAGCTTGCATCAGCTGAGGGGAATCATTCCCGGCGCTGTTTTGAACCTCTTCTGACCACAACGGGAATCGCGTTGAATAGCGCGGATCGTCGAAGATCACCTGCAAACCGCGTCGATTGCGCATATTCACGAAGAGAGGGGCCTTGAGGTTCGCTGTCGTCATGCGAGGGTCGGGGCGAACGGTAACGATAATCAAGATTGCGTACTCATCATCTTCGCGGAAATCGGTATCTCGGTCACCTATCGGAGGCTTAACGTCGAACTGCTGTCCGAACTCAAAACCATCCACAACAACAAATGCGAGATCGGGGTCCTGTGTCGACTGGAGCCATGAGAACGGCGGCTTGTGCTCAAGCATGATGAAGCTTCTGGCCGATGGGAAGCCGATGATACCCGCTGGGAATTCAATGACACTATCAGCAGGGACGTCTAAGTCTCCGAACCGAGAGCTCGGGACAACTATATTATTGCCCTGCTTTTGCAACTCATCACTCATGATCCCTTACCTCGCTCATTACTTGGAGACACACTCAAAGTCGCGCTAGCCCCAGACGTCGATGCTTCTCCACATGAGGAGCATAGTCTACCGACACCCGTCACCGCGCCTCCACAACGCTCACAAACCGTCGCACGAGCTTCGATCTGCTTGCCTGGTCGTCCAGTAATCGCCACCCTCTTTGAACCGCGGGCTTTCGCGTCTCCTGACCCAGACTTCGCCGCGCCTTTCCAACTTCCTGACAATTGCTCTAGAGCATCGCCTGAAATGCCAGCTTCCGCAGCCTTCTTGTTTTCCTCAAGGATCTGGAGATAAATCTCCTCCCGATAAATCCGGTATTCAGGCGGAGCATCTATCCCCACACGAATCTGATTTCCCTTGATCTCAACAATAGTCACCTTGAGATTGTCTCCGATGTAAAGACTCTCTCCTGGTTTCCGGGTCAAAATTAACATGCTACTCCCGCCTTCCTTGGCCCAACTACTCGTTTCTCTAAACGTATAAGATGACGATCTGTTGGAATAAGCACTAACGTATTGAAAAATTTACGGCAAGCTAAAAAGTGCAGGAAAGTCAAGGGCGTAGGACCCTGACAGGCCCAAACTTACGCCATTTTCTCCTGAGCTAGTGTTCTAGAACGAGTCTTTTATACTCGGACTACCCCTCAAGATACCTCTGCAAAAGAGCCTCTGTAGCCGCCACATCATCAACATGCACGGTCTCCACGGTGGTGTGGATATATCGGGTCGGCACCGAGAGGGTTATCGTTTTAACCCCGGCGCGAGTTCGTTGAATCGCCCCAGCATCGGTTCCCCCTCTGGGCAAAACCTCCATCTGGTGCTTGATCTTATGTTTTTTGGCGAGCGCCACACACTGCTCTACGAGCTCGCGGTGACAAATGACAGATCCATCAAGCACCTTAATGGCCACACCCTCGCCAAGCGCGGTTACCCGTTGCTCCACCGGCACTCCAGGTATATCCGACGCAATCGTTGTATCGAGGCAGATGCCAACGTGCGGGTCAACTCCGTAGGTGCTCGTAAACGCCCCGCGAAGACCAACCTCTTCCTGTACCGTGAATACTCCATAAATATCGTGTTTGTTCTTTTTGAGCGCTTGAAGCGCTCGAATGCCTATGTAAACCTGCACCCGATTATCAAGGCACTTACCACTCGCGTACTTTCCGAACTCAACGTAGGGAGCATCCAGGGTGACCATGTCGCCGATCTGCACCCGCTTGCTCACCTCTTTGCCCGAAAGCCCAAGGTCAACGAAGAAGTCTGAAACCTCTTTGGCAGCGCGACGCTCCTCGAGAGAGGCCGTGTGAATTGGCTTTCCTCCGACGTTTAGCACTCCGCGCATCGGGCCTTTCTGCGTATGCACGATTACTCTCCTCGAGAAGAGATTCCGAGTGTCGAATCCTCCAACCTCCTGCAGACGGAGGAATCCGCGGTCATCCACAAAGCTCACGTAGAACCCGATCTCATCCATGTGCGCGGCGAACATCACACGCTGCTTATTCCGAGCGCTTCCCTCCTTAAAGGCGATCACGTTCCCCATGGTGTCTACGGTTATGTTGTCGACATACCCTTTTAGCTCCCGCATCACGATAGCGCGGATAGCGTCCTCGCGGCCTGGCACGCCTGCGGCTTCAGATAGTTCGCGGAGTAAATTCATCACACACCTCTTTTCATTGACCTTTCATCTAAAGATGCTTACTAGATGCAGGTTTGATGCGCACGGCGGCAAATGAGTATCGCCAAGAACCGGGAAAAATCAGATACTTCCGGGTTGAGGCATGGTACGTTCCCTGTGATCCGGTAGCGCGGCGCGGGGCCTCTTTTTGAATAGAATGCCGCTGAACGCATCCAAGATAGCCTGTAAGGCCTAATGCCAGGAGTATAATGAAACGTATAGCTCTCTTCCTCGTCACCAACATCTTGGTGGTTGTAACAATTTCGATCCTTCTGAATCTGCTCGGAGTCAGGCCGTACATCAATGCGAACGGCATTGACATGGAGCAGCTCGCGATATTCTGCCTCGTATGGGGTATGACGGGCTCGGGGGTGCAGGTTATTCCTCGTACCTCATCGGAGTACGCGTGGGTTGTTATGATGGTTGAACAGCTGGCACGCAAAGCTGGTCTCCCCGCTATGCCTGAGGTCGGTATCTACGATAGCCCCGAGGTTAACGCGTTCGCGACCGGACCATCAAAGCGACGTTCCCTCGTCGCGTTCTCCACCGGCCTTCTTAACTCTATGAACAAGAACGAGATTGAGGGTGTCGCCGCGCATGAGATAGCGCACATCGCCAATGGCGACATGGTAACCATGACCCTTCTCCAGGGTATCGTGAACGCCTTCGTTATGTTCTTCGCTCGAATCATCGCTTGGGGAATCTCTCAGAATGTGCGAGAGGAGAACCGCCACATGACGCAGTTCATGGTAACCTTCCTCCTTGAGATGGTGCTCGGCCTACTCGGCATGCTCGTCGTATGCGCGTTCTCTCGTCACCGTGAGTTCCGCGCAGATCGTGGCGGCGCGAACTACGCGGGCAAGAACGACATGATCGCGGCGTTGCAACGCCTTGCGTCGAACACCCGCCGATACGACGAGGCTCCAGCCATGGCGGCATTCAAGATATCAGGAGGTTTTGGGCAGCTCTTCTCGACGCATCCGCCACTTGAGAAGCGCATCGCGACGTTGCAGTCAGCGACGATCTAGTCGTTATCCAATCCGGAGGGCCCGTCTCCTGACGGGCCGGGTATGCACGACCGTTTCATCGCGGGTTCCGGCCCGTCAGGAGACGGGCCCTCCGGATCACATTCTATTAAATCGCACCACAACATCCGCTCCACACACCCACCCGGAGGGCCCGTCTCCTGACGGGCCGGGTATGCACGACCGTTTCATCGCGGAT
>JAULVA010000334.1:0-9196 GCA_032111275.1 Bdellovibrionota bacterium | reverse complement strand
CGCCAACGAACTTCCCGCCATCCCCGGCTTTTCCGCAGGTAGAATTCAACGAATTCTACCCTATGTGACGCAGATGAGGACCTCGGACATAAACGTCAACGCCGCGCCACCTGAGGTACTCGCCGCCGTCGTTAGTGACCCCTCAGCGGCGCAAAATATAGTTCAGTGCAGAGACCCAGCATCCGGCGGAAGCCCGATTCAGAATCCTAGCGACGAGCTTCTCAGCAGATGTGGTGTGAGCGACCCGAACACCTCAAAGTTCCGGGGACAGGGTCAGTGGTACGAGGTGATCGCGAAGGTCGAGTATGGAACCGCGAAGTTTATGGCGAAGGCTGAGTTAAACAACTCAGGAGGAAGTGGCCGACTTCCCAAGATTCAGAGCTTCCAAATGTACTAATCGAAGCGCTGTCGCAGCCAAAAAACAATAAATCTCAAAAGGTTACAGCCTCACCGGCAAAGACACTCCCCAGCTTT
The DNA here is from genome assembly GCA_032111275.1 of Bdellovibrionota bacterium. Lineage (GTDB taxonomy): Bacteria > Bdellovibrionota_C > UBA2361 > UBA2361 > OMII01 > OMII01. The sequence continues at coordinate 8,722 of JAULVA010000334.1, read as the reverse complement.
GACAATTTACTGAAAGATATATAAGGTTTGCGAGGATTTTTAACCTTGCGAGAAGTACTATGGCACGTCGTTGTGATATCTCAGGTGTAACGCACCAAAACGGTAACCGAGTTAGCCACGCTAACAACAAGACCCACCACCGATTCGAGTCGAATCTTCAATCCAAGAAGTTGTTCGTACCAGAGTTGGGCAAGACCGTTCGCGTGCGCGTATCAACCCGTATCCTCCGCACGATCGATAAGCTCGGCTTCACCGGCGCGCTTCGCAAGTACAACCTCACGATCGCTGACGTTACGAAGTAAGGAGCTGCGGCGCGACGCGCCGCTTGCGCTACATCGCGTCCGTTAACATATACATCAGGCTAGTGTAGGCACCCTTTTCGAAGGGCATTAAGCTTTTCCGCGCTCAGTTTCACCGCTGCTATTCCGGGCATGATCGCCTCGCCGCTGTCGGTGCTGTCTTTCTCTACAGCGCCGCGAAGGGCCTCGTTATCAAGAACCCCTAGACGTTGCGTCGGTGGCACAAAGATCTCTTTGCACTCACGACACTGAACCACCACGATGATCCCCTGGTAGGTGACCTTCGTAAGCTCCGTTGTAAAATTTTGATCATCAACGCCTACTACCCCGCAACAGGGGCATGTAATCGAGTCAACGAACGTCTCGGCGAGTCCCTTCAACCGGAATTTAAGAGCCATAATCCTCCGTGCTTTTTCGTTCACGCAACCGCTTAATCATGGTTACCACTGAACCGTTTTTACCAAACCGCACTTCATCAACAGCGCTCGACATCAAAGCCAATCCCCGACCTGAGCAGGCAAGGGAATCGACCTTACCGTTCGCTTGAACAACCTTCGAGTTGAGGAACCCCTTACCCTCATCACGTACCGTTATCTCAAGGGAACCGTCACTGAACTGCAAAGTCACATAGACGTATCTATCCGCGTAGTTCGGATCCGCGAGGCGATCCTTTCGAACAGAGGAGAACATGTCACTACCATCCTCACCTATCTCCTCTTTCCACTGTGAGTCTAACTCCAAATTTCCGTGCTCAAGGCCGTTCAAAACAGCCTCCTGCACCGCCAAGCGAATTTTAAGCGCCTCTGTGTGGGAGAGCATACCGCTTTGGGCTAGTCGTCCCACGACCGGCAAGGAGATCGAGGACACCTGAGCCACATCCGCGCAGGAAAACCGCATCTCTGTCCGCTCACTTGTCACAAACCGATAGGTAGCTCGCTCACGCGCATCGTTACGGCGAGAGAAAACGATTTGTTGAACGACACGTTCCAACCAACTAAAATCGATCGGACGCGCTAGCAGGTCCGTAGCCCCACTGCGAAACATCGTGAGCGCGTCCTCGTAGGTCGCGTTCGGGCTCACAGCGATAATCGCTTGGGAGGGGTGCTTCTCGAGGATCTCTCGCAAAACCTTGGCGGAGTCCGGCCCTGATAGCGCTACGTCCGCTATGATAATATCGTAGGTACCCCTTTCAAGCGCTCCAACCATGGAGGAGCTATCCGGAACTACGTCATACGACCACCCACGCCCGGCGAAGAAGGTGCCGAACATCTGACGGCTCTGTTCGTTGCCGTCCGCAAGCAGTATGGATGGTGGATTAACGCCGACGCTCATTGACTCTATCTTATGCTCCGATGAAGTTTTTCAATGACTCTCCCCTCTGGCTATTGGCCATTCGAATCGTCAATAGGAAGCAACTTATCCAACATCAAAAGTTCGAACGTCTCTTTCACGAATCCGTCGAGCGGCTTCACCATGAGCACGCCATTCTCGGCCTTGAGCCGTTTGTAGCACATCAACACCTTCCCGATGCCGTAGCTGTTGATAATCTGAGCTCCTGAGAGATCCAGGACGATGGTTCGTTTACCCTGGTCATAGACCTCATTGAACGCGGAGCGCAAAGCCTCTCCGGCGGTCTCCGTGTCGAGATCACTCGTGACTCGTATATAGGCCTTGTCCCCTATCACTTTTGTTGGGAATTCCATGCGCTACTCCTGCCCCTCTCTGTAGTTACCCATTAAAGCTATCGGCGACTCACCCTCAAACCTGAAGAGAAAGTGTCGTGGGAAGAGCGCGACATCGAAACCTGCTGGTAGGCGCCTGGAATAACTAGCTATTATGCACGTTAGTCTGATCTCCTCGTCGCTGCTCTAAACGGCACGACGCAGCCGGGGCGTCCTTGCTTTTATCGGGGATAAGCCATTATAATCGCAACCGTTTTTAGGAATTGCCGGCGGTAAGGTTTGTGAACCTCACCACCTTGAGAGGAGAGCCATGACGCCACTGGCGGAGTACACCCCCGAGCCTACAGCAACCGAGGAGCTCTCCGCGCATGCCGAGAACGCCGATCTCCACGCCTCCTCAGACGAATACGCGGCGCGTTTCGGCGACGCAGTTGGTCAATGGATGCTTCAGGTGCAGGGGCAGGCACTCTTTAAGCTCATTGATACCGAGTGTGCGACCGTTCTCGATGTCGGTGGTGGACACGGTCAGGTGGCTATCCCTCTTGCCCAACACGAACGATCGGTAACCGTCATAGGGAGCTCTCATCTCTGCGCGCAACGGTTAGCGCCCTTCATCGAAAGTGGGACGATCTCGTTCAAGGTAGGGAGTCTTATTGAGCTGCCCTACCACGATACGTCTTTCGCTCTGGCCACAAGCTTTCGACTTATGGGCCACTGCACCCAGTGGCGAACCTTAGTCGCCGAGCTGTGCCGCGTCTCGGAACACGCGGTCATCATCGACTATCCGGTCTGGCTGAGCGTCAACATCCTCACCCCGATCCTCTTCTTCGCGAAGCGAAAGATCGAGGGAAATACACGAACGTACCGGATGTTCTCAACATGGGAGCTTCAACGAGAGTTTAAAAAGCACGGTTTCCGGCTCGAACGGAGCGAGAAGCAGTTCGTATGGCCGATGGCGCTCCACCGCTTACTCAAGAGCATTCCCCTCTCGAAGAACCTTGAGGCGCCGATGCGATGGTTGGGCATTACCCGTCTCTTCGGCTCACCGGTCGTAGCTAAATTTGTCCGGGAGTAAGAGCAACGATGACCTCGGCCATCGATCCATCACTACAGCCCTCTCAGTCCCCTCATCGAGCAAGATCCAACTCTCTGCGCATACTTCCCGATTCAGCGCCCTACACGCCGCTCCGTGAGGGTGGACGTTTCATCGAGCCCCTTGAATGGAATACCGATCGTGAGGACAAAACACCTCGCGCGTTGCGTGGCCTGGCGAAGATAATTGATGGCGGACTTTGCCATCGGTGTGGCTCATGCGTCGGCATCTGTCCGACCGGCGTGCTAGGTTTAGACAGCGAGGATTATCCCGCCGTCCACAACCTCTCCGCCTGCACCGACTGCGATCTCTGCGTAAAGGTATGCCCCGGGGATGAGTTCGATCTCCGAGAGGCATACAAGAAGACCCTCGGCGTTGAGGCTGACGTTACCTCAACCCACGGACACTTCATCGACTCCTTCATCTCCTACTCCACAGATCCCGCGATTCGAGAGCGCTCGACCAGTGGTGGCTTGGTCACCGGGATCTTACTCAACATGCTTCGTCGTAAGGAGATCGACGGCGCGGTAGTAATCGTCTCTGACGACAAGCAACTCTGGAAGGGCAAACCGATCGTCGCCAGAACGGAAGAGGAGATCCTCTCGGCGATGAAGTCGAAGTACGCTATCTGTCCCACTAACTCAGTGTTCGGCGAGATTCGAAATATTCCCGGTCGGTACGCCCTTGTCGGCCTCCCCTGTCAGATCCACGGCTTTACCAAAGCCGCCGAACTCGATCAACGACTTAAAGAGCGCATCGTCCTCACCATCGGACTCTTCTGTCACGCCGCGGTGGAACACGAGGCGCTTCGAATTATTTGGGGCAGCCTCGGTGACAAGGTAACGAACGCCACAAAGTATATCTCTCGCGTGGGCAAGCACCCTGGCACGCCGCATCTGGAGATGAAGGACGGCTCGCTTTATCCGGTATACTTCGGAGAGAAGCGTGGGTATCGACCATCCTCGATGGAGATAATCAACATCGTGTACCGTCTCTATACCCCGGCTCGATGCCTTACCTGCTTTGACGCGAGTGCTGAGTTCGCTGATATCGCGGTGGGCGACCCCTGGATGGCCCCTCCGCACGGTGGCGTTGATTTCTACAAAGGGTGGAGCTTCGGCCTTGTAAGAACCGCTCGCGGGAAAGCCGTGTCAGATCAGGCGGTCCTCGATGGCGCGATTATCAATGAGCCCGTTACTCGAAAAGAGGCGCTGGCCTGCAATCGCATGATGGGGACTGAAAAACGATGGAGAGCTTTTCGAGTTATTGAAACTCTCCGTCGTCAAGGCAAGCCGGTGCCGGCGTACGGCCCGCACGGCTTTCGCTTCCCACGGCAATCAGGCAAACAGTTCGTGAAGACAGAGATCCACATGTTCACGCATATCTTCTGTCACCTCCCGAAGCTACGAAGTTACGTTCTGTACTTCACCCTCTCACGTTGGGGATACGGACTCCTATGGCTTAACTGCCAACGGCGAAAGCTCCGATTCCTCGTCAGAGATAGCATCGCGCGGGTCAAAAACTCACTCTTCGGGCGAAGGTAAGATGAAGATCCTCTTTCTGGCCCCACAACCGTTTTACCAAGAGCGCGGCACACCGATCGCGGTAAAGATCGCGCTTGAGACTCTGGCGAAAAAACTCGCACAGACCGGAGGCGTGGAACCAGTCATTGATCTGTTGTGCTACTCTGAGGGTGAGGACATTGAGATCCCTGGTGTGCGTATCCACCGCACACCGAGTTCGAGATGCCTCCGAGGTATTCGTCCCGGCATATCCCTCAAAAAACTCCTGTGTGATGTCATCTTTTTCTTTTCTACGCTCGCCCTCGTCATCAAGGCGCGGAAGCGGCCCTACACGATCATCCACGCTGTTGAGGAATCTGTGTTTATCGCCTGGCTCGTGAAAAAGGTATGGGGAATCCCTTACATCTACGACATGGACTCCTCACTTTCTCTTCAGGTCACGGAGAAGTGGTGGTGGAGCAAACCTCTCTATCCGATGATGAACTTTCTTGAGGGGATCGCCGTCCGCGGTAGTGTCGCGGTAGCTCCGGTGTGTGACGCGCTCTCCGCTATCGCGAACAAGCACGGCTCTCCACACACCGTGATGCTTCGAGACGTATCCCTTCTTCCCCTCTCAAACGAACTCAACGATTGCAGCAATCGCGCCCTCGGATTGCACCTGTGCGGCGAACAACCGGTCATTCTCTACGTCGGCAACCTCGAGTTTTATCAAGGCATCGACCTCCTCATAGAGGCCTTCGCCTTAGTGCGTGACCACGCGAGCCATCCGTATCTCGTCATCGTCGGAGGAACTGAGGAATCTATTGAGAGATACCGAGCAAAAGCGTCATTGCTCGGTTGTGCCTCGAAGGTTTCCTTTTTAGGGCCGCGCCCAGTTTCCCGCTTGCGGGACTATCTCGCCGCGGCCGATATCCTCGTATCCCCCCGGGTGAAGGGAAACAACACCCCGATGAAGATCTATTCCTACCTCCACTCTGGAAAGGCGCTCCTCGCCACCGACCTTTCAACACACCGACAGGTACTCGACGATGAGATCTCAATACTCGCCCCCGCGGAGCCCCAAGGGTTCGCGGCAGGTCTACGCACCCTTCTCGATAACCCGACACTCCGACAGACGATCGGTGAAAACGCGCAGAGGCGCGCGGAGGCTCTCTACACCCTCTCCGCCTTCGAGACGCAACTCGCCGCCCTCTACGACGAGGTACGATCCCGGGTAGTGACGGGCGAGCCGCGCGATGTAGTTATGCAGGAGGAAGCGTGAACGCGATAAAGTCGACGATTATTACCGTAGGAACGACCCTGTTCGGTGTGATAGTAGCGCTCGGCATCGTAGAGATCGGCGTTCGAGTCGTAGCTCAATCCACACCAAAAGGTCCTAAGTGGAGCGACAGACCGGTTTTCTACTTCCGCGCGCCGGGAGCGCCGACGATGCAGAACTACCCATACAATCCTGAGAAACCGGCGGGCACCTTTCGGATAGCGGTGGTTGGCGATTCCTTCACCTTTGCCCCGTTCATGCAGTTTACCGATACCTTCTCCTACAAACTGCAGCAGATGCTCAAGGTCAGCGGAAGCCCCCGGAATGTCGAGGTTATCAATTATGGCGTACCAGCCTACTCCACCTCGCATGAGATCGACACAACGAAGCAAGCTATCGCTGAAGGCGCGGACCTGATTATTCTGCAGATCACATTGAACGACCCAGAGATTAAAGCACACAAGCCGACAGGTCTTACCGAGCATATGCAGGATCGATTTGGTCCATTAAAGTTGAAAGGCACGGCCAAAACGTTGGCGAACTATTGGAAGACCCTTGGCTTCGTGTTGACGCGCCTCCACAACTCTCAAACTCACCAAGCGTACATCGATTACTTCACAGGGCTCTTCATGGAGGAGAAGACCTGGAAGCCCTTTACGGAATCCATGGGACGTCTTGTGGGTCTCGCCAGGGAGTCACAGACCCCGATCGTCGCGGTGGTATTCCCCCTCTTCGGCATCGCGATGGACGACAAGTATCCATTCTACCCCGTTCACGCCAAGGTTAACGAACTGATGACCTCGCTGGACGTTCCCAACCTCGATGTCTCAAACATCTACAAGGGAATCCCTCTAGAGCACCTTCAAGTGATCCCTGGTGTCGATCGCCACCCGAATGAGATCGCGCACCGCATGGCGGCGGAGCAGATATATCTCTGGCTCGAGGGAGAAAAGATGATTCCGGAGGAGTTCGTTATTAAGGAGAAGTTCGCCACGCGTCTCGGGGTAAACAAACAGCGCCCATGGAATCCTCCGTCACCAACTCCACCAACAGGAACGCCACCTCGTTCGTAAGACCTGAAACTCTCCCTGGAGACAACAGGCGCACGCGCGGCGCCTTAGATGCCGTTTCGCTCGGAAGAGATTCCGACTCTACGTCTATTTCTAGGGGCGCTAACCACCCGTTCCTACTAGGAAATCGCATATCGAATGCAAACCACTTTTTTCGGCGTATTTTGTACGAATTAGTAGTGTGCTTACCGGAAAAGTAATTAAACTAGAGACAGTTGTGCTTGGTGTAGTTGCAAGCAGTCGAGAGCGAGCGGTTTTCTCTCACAGCCCCGATATCACAAACGTTAACTTTCTCTGACGCTCTTCAACATCGCGTTGGAATAACCACGAGGAATCATGAAAAAGATACTAGTAGCTCTCTCAGCAACGTTGGCGACACTCTCTTTCGGAGTAGCCGCGCAGGCGCAAACGATCGCCTCGTGTGAATCCGTGGAGAAGCTCCCGACAAGCAACTTTATCTACAAGAACGCCGCCCCGATGCGAACCGGCGGGGCCGGTACTCCACTCGTTGGATTCCGCAAACAGCCTACGCTGATCATGAACAAACGATATACACGGTCGGGCACTAGGATCTACGACTCTCAAGACAACTTACTCGCCACATGCCGATGGGCCGATGCTCACGGACACGCGGGGGGACGATTCCGATGTACCAACTCAACCATCGCTATGCGACGCAAAGCGGTACAGAACACCGGATCTCCGGGGGTATTCTTCGTGACGAACCCACGAACCAAATCGTGCGCGTACGTTCCAGACGCTGGCCGATGCTACGGAAGCGTCAAGGGTTTATGCAACAGAACGCTTAAGTAAAGAGGTCGTCCACAAGAGGACGCAGCAGGGCTGGGCGGGGAGAAACCGTCCGGCTCTTTTTTTGTTGTAGGCAACCGAAGGGCATCGTCACCCTACTCATCATCTTTATCCTCATCTTTCTCTTTATCTTTATCTTTTTCCAGCACCTGCACCTGTTTCCTTTTTCTCATCCAGATGCAACAGAGCAGGGTGAAAATGAGGAAGCCGGTGCAGGTGCAGGAGGAGGATGAGAATGAGGACTAGAGGGGAGAGCGAAGGCCTCGTCTATGGCATAACCGAGGACACAAATCTGCGAGCGGCCCGCAGGGGCGAGTTACGGGTACCACACGGTCGGAGGGGGCCGGAGGAAAGAAGGGTCTCCTTAAGGGTCACCCAGGAGCTAAGGAGCTCCTCCGGTGAGCGTGTGAGAGCGATCTCACTACCAAGACTTCCCACCAAACGTTCGTCGGCTTGAGAAGGCAACGGATCGGTCCCAAGCAACACAGGGAACCCTTTTTTTCGCGCATACCGTAGCAACGTTGAAGGAGGTCCGAGCCGAGATCTCATCGAGATATCGCCCACGACAAAGGCATTTGCTGAGCCGGCATCCAGCAACGCTTTCACCACCTTGCCTCGGGCTCCCAGCCACTTTCCGGGTGACCATGGGAGGCACGCTAAGCCATCAAGCTCTTCGATCCGAGAGAGGTACTCCCCAGCGGAGGAACCATCGGGGGAGAAACGCTCTATCCCGAGCCCCAAGACCTCAATCCGCTCACTGGTCACGTATTGAACGCCCCGAACGATCAGGAGAGATCCAGTTCCAAGGTGGGCGATTCCAGCGAGACCGTCCCAAAGATCGCGCCACTCACCGAACGAAGGGACCTCGCGCCGAAGTCGAGCGAGAGAATCCTGACCGTCCCTATCAACCACGCAGACCGCGGTGCAGACCTCCTCGCATCCACCCAGATTTCGTAGGGCGGCGTAACACCACTCCTTCACAGAGTA
>JAULVA010000333.1:0-1638 GCA_032111275.1 Bdellovibrionota bacterium | reverse complement strand
GATCGAAGTCGGTCCGTCCACCACGAAGATCAGGCTTTGAGGTGAGCGCATCCTTAACGCCCTCCTTGAGTACCGGCGCGCTGAAAAGAAGACGAATCGAGTTAAGAGGATCGCAACGATGCGTCTTGCGGTTAGATGCAGCACCTTTAGCCGGAATCGAGATCGCTCTTCCTTTGATATCGAGACACGAGACACCAAGGAACGAAAACGCCGGAAAGGTAGTGAACTGTAAGACGGTGCGATTCTCTATGCCGGGCTCAACACCAACTTCGGAGCGTAACCCGGGCCGAACGGTGAGCTTAATGTCCGTGTCGAGCGGCAACTCTCTCTGGGGAGTAATGACCCACCGCTCTCCCCGCTGCTCGGCGATCTCGGCCTCGCTCAACTCATCCTCCGGCGCGGGTGTCATCTCCGCGACGGTAAATTCATGAGAGACCCGCTGAGCGTCCTCAAGACGAAGGGCTTGAGCGAGCGCTTCAGCCGAAACCCGTTGATTGGTTGCGAGCCCGATCACGGGAAGTCCCGGCGCGTTCCATGTCGTAAACCACGACTCGGTCACACGCGGGCGGTTCGTGGTGAAGGCGCGGGTCTGCGGCGCGGAGAGAACCTCGCCACGACTCAGGTCAAACGCCGTGGGAATGGTAACCCGGTAGGTCGTCGCAAGCTGCGGCATCGCCTTCTGTCCCAGGTTGCAGGAGAGCGCGCTCGTGTTCATCCATCGCCACTCACACGCGAGCTTTGGTTCGATCGAGATCGCGATCTCCTTCTCACTTCGCTCCATCCGACCGAGGGGAACAACGGGTCGACTAAACTGGAATACGATCTGACTTGGCGGCTCGACATCATCCCCCTCCGGCGTCATCCCCACCAGTGAGACCGCGCCTCCCTTCCTCGCGGGGGCGCCGTCCTCCGCTAATGCGGAGAACATGGAGGTTACAAGTACCGCGACGCAGAGAAGAGAGATCGTGAGGTGAGATGTTCGCATAGTGTGATGTTCGAGCCTTTCGTCGGTGAGTTGCTCCCGTGCGGCTGTACATCTCGACGAGGAACAGCCCAAAGCACGGCAATCCTATCGTAGGAGGATGGAGAGGTACACCACGTTTTGTTGGGACCTGGGGTACTTCTAACTCTGCGGGAACAAGAAACGTTCTTCGAATCCGCTTCACCTCACGAGCCGTCTGCCCAGCGGTGAACCTGCCCCAGCTCGACACTCCTTGGTAGTCGCTTATCGAGGCCGAGCGATGCGCTCTGACAGGATTCGCGTACACATATGCGAGCTTCTCCACAAGGTCATCGATCGTAAGCATGACCGGAGAGTCGTAGCCTTCACACCACACGGTCACCTGGCGCCTCCCAAGGAGTCTATTGATGGCATGAGCAGTTTCAGACTTAACTCGCTCCATGAAGCTTCCTATCATGGTTGGATCCTCGACAAGAGCGATCAGGTGGACATGATTTCCCATCACTACAAAGCCCATAATCTTGACGGGACAGAGGCTTTGAGCGACTCCCAGAGCGCTCCAGATGATTAACTCCATAAGCGGAGTACAGACGAATGGGAGCCCCTGTTGGACACGAGAGGTAGGCATCACTACGGTCTGAGGCAATAGGATACGGGGGGGGGCGAGACATATGCGA
>JAULVA010000332.1:3121-4698 GCA_032111275.1 Bdellovibrionota bacterium | reverse complement strand
TGGGGGGCTCCGCTTTTCCGGTCTCCGATTCAGGTGTCACCGGATTCATGACTTGGATAAACGCGAGAGAGCCACGAGGCGCGTATTTCGGATCGGAGGCGATGGTGCGTCCCGGAGTCGCCGGGATTCCGAGAGCGGTTATCGCGCGCTCCTTCGATTTTTTAAAGAACACGTAGCTCGGGTTCTTCTCAAAGAGTTCGGCTCTTTCCGCTGGAGACATCGCGCGCGCGACCTCCTCGATGCGTTGCATTGTGACAGGCGCGGGGGCGAGCCGCTCCTTAAGGTATTTACCCACAGGCTCGTATCGATGACCATTTTTCTCGGCGTAGGTGAGGTGAAGCTCCTCACCTTGAGCTGTTCGAACTGTCCCTGAGCCTTGTATCTGAAGAAAGAACGCGTCAACGGGGTGGACCCAGACTAACTCTAGCCCTTGTCCCTTGAGGGCATGCTTTGAGTCGATCTCCTCCCGCGAAAAATAGGGAACGACAGCGTTCTTCTCGACGCGCGCTTTCAGCGGGCCTTCATCCTTAAAGCGCGGGGAGAATCGCTTAAGATCGAGGGTCACGAGATCCTTTGGGCGGCCGTACAGGGGTTGCGAGAATACGGGATTTTTTTTCAGGCTGCCAGGAAGCACGGGTTCAAAGTAGCCAGTCACTAAAATCTCTCCCCAGTCCTTCCCTCCATACCACTCAAGGAATGAAAAGTTATCCTGAATGTAGCGGAGTTTTTCCTCATCGCTCCGCGAGCTCTGCAAAGTCGCGGTAAGTCGATCAAGCGCCGTGGCATACTCTCCCCGAGAGACCTTCCGCGTGCCGAACTGCATGATCGTGTCGGGTGAACCCCGCAAAATCCTTCGTTGTGACTGAATCGCGTCCACCAATCCTGAAAAATTAAGGTCATCTGTAAGAGAGGTCATTGTGATCGAGCTCTCCCTGAAAGCGAACTCGGGTTCGACACTCCGTGGCCGAGCACAGCCCGCCGCGAGCGAGAAGCAAAGTATTCCTACGAGCGACGCGTGGTGAAGGCGCCGATTTTTGAGGGGCCACAGATGTCGGAACAGGAAAAAGGATTCACGAGTCTTGAAAATTATTTCACCAGCCATACCGGCTTTTTAAGCGACATCAGGGGGGTCGCACAAGGATTGTAACGTTTTTGTTAAATTTGCGAGCCATCGCTCCAACGAGGGCATCGTAAGGAGTGAACGTCGCCAAACGTTCCCGCTTTAGGAATGGATGCCTGTTGTTAGTGGAGAAGGATATGAGAGGCCGCTGTTTTGTTCAGGCAATCTCTGTTGTATTTACGCAGGTTGTTCTCGCTTTACTAATTCCTCGTATCGCTGAGGGCGCTAGTCCTTACCGGGCTGAGGTATCGATGAGGGGCGTTGGAGAGGTTCGCGTCGCCTCCGCCACCTCAAAGCAGCTTGAGTCTATCCCGACAGTCAAAGTCTCTGGGCGAACCCGGACACTCGGGTTCTTCGACGCGCGATTTACCCTTCGTCGAAATAAGACGTGGAGCTCTACCATTGAGCGGAATGGAAGACGCGAGGAAGACAAGATATCTCCGGTTCTCCTACGCGG
>JAULVA010000332.1:0-3111 GCA_032111275.1 Bdellovibrionota bacterium | reverse complement strand
GGAACTCCTCAAACAGGTCGTCGAGTGTTTCGTACCGCCGCCTCGATCATCAACAATGAATTGAAAGTCACGTTTCCGGGGAAGGCCACAGGCTCTCGAAAGAGCCGTCAGCGAATTTACACCATTCGCGTCTCGCTGGACGGAACGGTGAAGGTCTCCGCGCGAGTCTCGAGCGTTCCAGCGTCGGCGTTCCGCCGAGGGGCTTGCGGAGCCGCGGTTGGAGCGGGGGCAATAGCTCACGCTGAACATGAGGACGACCATGATGAGTCGATTCCAACGATTCCAGAGGATGAGTCAACACCTGTCGGCGCCGTAGATGACATGACCCCAGTGCTCTCTCGAACCCTGACCATTAGTACGGACGCTGACCCGGAGTGGTTCGCCCGATATGGCGATACAAGTAACGCCGTAATCGCGAGCATCATCAACACCGCCGAGACCCTCTACCATAGGCAGCTTGGACTCCGTTTTCGGATTGTGAAGCAACATGTCTACACCGGAGGTTCGCCGTACTCATCCACGGATTCAGGTACGTTGCTCAAACAGTTCACGAACAACGGGGCGAACCGAGACAATCTTGGGAGTGGAGGGGCTGACTTTAACGATGAGGTCGACCTTAAGCACCTCTTTACCGGGAAGGATATCGATGGAAGTGTGATCGGAATCGCGTACATTGGAACGGTGTGCGCCGCTCCATCACTCGCGTACGGGGTGACTCAGCATTATCTCGACGCCGCCAACCCAGGAATCTTCGCCCATGAGCTTGGGCACAACTTCGGCGCGTTCCACGATTCCTCTGAGCGAGGGGGGTTGATGTATCCAAGCATCTCAATACCGCCCTCCGATCACTTCTCCGCGTTAAGCCTCGCCGAGGTTCAGCAACACCTGAACGCGAACGGTGAGTGCATCTCCTCCGAATATATGACACCCAGGACTGACACCCCGGAGATCGTCCCGCCTCAACCAACTCCAGATGTTACGCCCGCGAGCATCCGCTTGCGCCGTGGACGCGCTGGTAGCTCCCGAGATCCTCTCGTCCGGCTGGCGGGAACTGTCTTGGGGGCTAGTGGCGCTCCCATACCGGGTGTTCCTCTCTCGCTGGTGGTAAACGAAACCAAAGTCGCGACCGTAACATCGACCGCGGCGGGCAAGTTCCAATTCTTGACGCGGTTCTCAATCCCTCGAGGGCATGCCTCCTACGCCTACGTTGAAACCTCAGATGGGGCACTGTACTCGAACTTTTTATGGGTCAAACCGACAACCACATCGGCGCGAGTAGCTCGGCGAAGTCGCCGGTGAGCCTTGACTCCTAACGACTTCTCGGTGATACCTCTGGAATAGCCGAGATTCAAAGGACGGAAGGTTGAGAGTGGTCGCTTTAAAAGGGGTGCGAAATGAGCGGTAAACCAGGAAAGCTTGAGGAGGGATTGCTTCAGGCGATGCATGCAATCGACACACAAGTGGCGCGCGCTATGCAACGAAGCCCTGAAGAGCGGGACACGTTGGGGGTTCAGAAATGGGAGCCCTACGACACTCGTGTGGAACACGTGACAGCGTATGTCTTAAACGAGCTCGGTGATAACTCCGTGGCTCTAGACTCAGTGCTTGTTCTAGCGCAAGCCTTCACAAAGGCCTTGCGGCTCGCCGCGGAGGACCTTGGGCCAGATGGACTCGGCACAATTCGTACCGCGTACTGTATTGACGCGATGGAGAAGGTTCAGCGAGACGCTGGCAAAGCGCTCTCTGAGCTTCGGGTTGATTCGATTACGTAGCTAACGACTTATCGCGTCTAAGACGCTTGCCGCCTCTCATCGCCTCTGATGGCTGTAAGCGTTGTCATAGCGAGACAGCGATGGAGCCCATACCATCATCCCGAGGTCGGCGTTCCCCAAAAAGTTCCCCGCCGCCTTTGTCGTTCTGAAGGCATCTTCCCGTATGAAGGTAGTTCACTGCATCACTGGTCTTACCGCCGATGGGGCTCAGCGCATGCTGTTGCGGTTATCGACTGAGCTACAGAAACGAGGATTTCAGAACTACGTGGTCAGCCTCGGCAAGCGCGAGCCTTTCGCTGACGTATTTGAGGAGCAGGGCATCGAAGTTTTTTCGCTGGGTTCCCGAGAGGATGGAGCGCTGATTCGACGATTGCACGCTCTCAAAGGCGTGCTTCGTTCGGTGAGGCCCACAATAGTACAAGGGTGGATGTATCACGCGAATCTTGCGCTCTCCCTCGTGGGGTCAGTCACTCCAGAGATTCAGAGGCCACTATGGAACATTCGAAGAGGAGTTGATGACCTTGGTGAGCGTAAACTTTTAACGCGCCTCGTGGTTCGAGCTAACGCGTACCTCTCGTCACGACCTTCACGTATCATTTATTGCACTGAGGAATGTAGGCGCCAGCACGAAGAGATTGGCTTCAATCCTGAGCGTGGTGTCGTGATTGGGAACGGGTTCGACGCGCGCAAGTTTAGGCCGAGACGGGAGCTGGGGGCCACCCTGCGAGCCAAGCTCTCTCTGTCGCCTGACACGATCGTTATAGGCAATGTCGGTCGGTATGATCACGCTAAGGGGAAGCAGTATCTTCTTGATGCCTTCGCCCTTCTTCGTCAGAAAGTGCCGAATGTTCATCTCGTTTTGGTAGGGCGGGGAATGACCCCAGAGAATCCCGAATTACGAGTTCGCGTGCGAGAGCTTGGTCTAACCTCGGCCGTCACTCTGTACGGGGAAGTCTCGGCGTTAGAGGATCTATATCCCGCGTTCGATATTCTGTGCTCCTCCTCCGTGAATGAGGGATTCCCCAACGCGATCGCGGAGGCGATGCTCTGCGGAGTGGTGTGTGTGGTCACGGATGTTGGTAATTCGCGAGCTTTGGTCGATGGGGCCGGAGTTGTTGTTCCTCCGCGTAGCGCCACGCGCCTCGCGGACGGGTTGGTGGATGTATGCTCCCAGGGACCAGAGGTTTGGGCGGAAGCAGGGCAACGAGGCCGCGAGCGAATCTCTCGTTCGCACTCTCTGGAGAGTGTCGCGGAGCGCTACTCTCTCCTCTACCGAAGCGTTGGTTTTGGGGATGAGTTTTCGAGATTCGCGTCAGAAAGGGTCGTGATGAGCGAGAAA
>JAULVA010000331.1:0-4753 GCA_032111275.1 Bdellovibrionota bacterium | reverse complement strand
GTCCGTCAAGGTGTTCCCCTCCGCTGAGGCGGGGATTCTTTGATGTCGATAAATGGTATAGGACACTACTTATGAGCACCTCCTCAGAGCAAAAAAAGGACTCCTACTGCGGTTACTGTGGAGCGCGGTTTCCGGAAGCCGTTGTGCGGAGCCAAACGTATCCCAGGGTATGTGGTGATGGCTCACCTTCAGGGTGCGGGAAGACTACCTACAACACCCCACACGTTGTCGCTGTCGTTATCGTGCCGATTCGTCGCGCGCAGGGCACTCAGGGAATTCTTTTAGTGCGACGGAGACATGGAGCAACGAAGGGACAGCTCGCTCTGCCGGGCGGATACGTCGACGGATCTCCCTCCGAGTCAGTGCGTCCCCACCATTGTCTTCAGGGACAGGGGGCGCTGGAGGTTCTTGAAGAGACCGGCGTGAAGGTATCCCCCTCCTCATTGCGTCACGTATGTTCTGTCGGGCCTACTGAATCCAATACTGTTCTCGTATTCTTCGAGGCTCCACCTGTAGAAGAGTACTCGATGCCGCCATTTGAGCCGAACGACGAGGTTTCCGAACGGGTGGTTGCGTATGAATACAGGGAACTGTGCTTTTCGACTCATTCGGAGATCTTACGTTGGTTCTTTTCCGGCAAGCCGGACTCCCTATGGGAGTTTTCACCGATATTCGCGAGCTATCGTGATTAGGTGATGCGCATACTTTTGGCCGTGATGTTGCCGATCAGGACGGTGTCCACTAACGAGGTTACCAACCTGGTTATGAGCGCGTTTCCGCTCAAACGGTGGTCAAGATGATTCTAGTAGTCCGGTCCCTCGTATAGGTTCCCCGCAGGAAGTATATCCCACGTAAAGAGAGCGCGCATGCGAGCGTCACTCTCAAGGAGCCTTCGCTTCGCAAGGTCATGAGTTCCGCTTATCACGTTGATTGCGGCATCGGTTCCAACCCTTTCCTGGTGCGCTGTCACGGCAGCCAAAAGAAGATCTTTCCCTACGGTCGACCACACATCATCATCAGCGACCGCGAAATCATCGACATGGAGCCCATTTCGTAATCGAAACGCTGGGTCGTTCATCGGCAGACGTTCCATTCGCAGAGCGATGATAAACCCATTAAGGGAGCCGTCTCCGGCTTCAGACACCAAGATGAGGGGAGTCTCCTGTTGTAAGAGCCATCCAAAGAAACCTATCTGTTTCTCATCGGCGTCCTCTGCCGGTCGCCAGAAGACCGGTTGATATCGAGCGTACCGATGACGCCTTTTGCCTGACAGCTCCACCATACGAGGTAGGTCCTTCTCAGTCGCCCGACGTACCTTGGTAGCTTGAGGCGCCCCTTCACTGAGAGCTGAAGTGACATCCTCAGATCTGCCAAAATACCACTGAGTCGCCGGCCGCATGCGAGCGTCGTTACCATTCAGTGTAAACAGCTCACGATATCGCTCATTCCCGACAAGTGTTGATGTTTTGTGAAAAGATCGTATCACCTTACGCACGGCGGGATCGTGCGCCCATGTAATGCTACTCACGAGTAGTTCGTCTTGTTTACTGACGCTCTTCGCCCACTCAATCGCGGCATCAAGCAGGCGAGGGCCGACAATGACCATCTCATCCGCAGAGGAATAGAACGCTTTAATGGAGAGAATTGAACGTGCCGGTTTATAGACCGGCGGGGCATTCTCCATGTGGCGACACCAAAGAGCAGCGCATGGCTCGTTCGGTGTAGTTCCTGCAAGGAAAAAAGCGGTATCGTTGGCGGCCAAGGCTTCCTGGACACCTCTCATCTGAAGATCATCGTTCGCTTCGAAAGCAAACAGTCCCTTGCGATGCACGGCTGCGCTCTCTCGGTAGTAACTTATGATGCGAACGAGTAAGGGGATATCGTTCTCGGTCGCTTTTTTGACGTAAACGTTCTCTTCGCTCGTCACACAGGTCTCCGTCTCTTCACATTCGTGGGGCGGGTTCTCTCGAGCGCCCAACCCCCCGAGCAATCTCCGCCAACGACGCTTCCCACCGAAACCCCGCCTCGCCAAACGCCGCTTGTCGTTGAGCCTCCCGCGCGATGCCGATGAACTGCAATCCGGCGCGAGTTGCCGCCTTGGCGTCGGAGAGGGCATCCCCGACATAGAGTATATCATCAGGTTGGATATCGGAGAGGATAGCGAGTGCAGGATCGAAAACCCGTGGATCGGGTTTATGAGCTGAAGCCTCCCCTTCAGTAACGATGACTGAGAAGGGAATGTCGCTCCAGCCAAGCGCGTTCAGGCTGTGAAGGAGCACGGGCCGAGCGAGTGAGGTCACGATGCCGATCGTGACCTCGGAGTGAAGGGATCGTACGACCTCTTCACTTTCAGGAAACGGTCTAAGCGGATGTTTTTCGGAAATGGCTAGGTATCGATCGGTCTGAATGCTGTCTGCCTTGGACAGGACCTTCATCGTCGCCCAAAAGGGCATCCCCCACAACGACAAAACCTCTTCGACCGTCACCGCAACGCCATGCACGGAGTCGCAGTATTCAATGATAGCGGGAATCTTGGAGCGAACGGTATCTACCAGCGTATCATCAAAATCGAAGAGAACGGCTTTGGCCATAAAGATATGCTTCGACAGTGCCACCTTCTCTGATATCAGGCACCTCTGTTCAAGCCACTTCTCGCATTACAGCATGCAGGAGGTATAGACGGCCAGCCCTGTATCATTTCCTGAATCTATGTAGCTAGCTACTCTTCAATCGCCCAAGCAACGGAAGAGGTATGTTCGCGAAAGGGAGTGGCCGAACTTCGGGTGTTCTCCATCGCGTTCAAAAGATTTTCCAGATCCGCGGGCGCGTTCGCGGATCGGCCATCAACATAGACGTCTATCTTGAATGATGTGTTTCTGACAAAGACCACGACTGGTCCAGGTCTTTTGCGCTCGGGGTTAATCCTATGCAACAAGAGCTGAGAGAGGGGAGTGCCCTTTGCTGTTATTCCAAACATGTCCATCAGCCACATCGGCCGCTTGCTTAGTGCGTAGTCCAGCGAGGAGGCCAGGCTGCCGTGTTCACCTTCAATACGTGCCATAACTGGGGGATGGTCGGCTGCATTTTCCATCATTAGTGACAAGCCATGCCTCACAAGAAGAAGGCAGAGACCCATAACCCCAGTGCTCCACCTGAACGTGCCAGCACAGTCCAGTGCCCGCTGCCCCCGGTATGTCATCGCGGGCGATGAAAGCAGGGGATGCTGGAAATGGGTTTGGATGAGGGGAAATCTATTATTTTCGGTAACAAAGGACAGGGTCATGAGTATCATAGGTCAATCTCCATGGTGGTAGAATTCAGAGATGGTTTCTCACGATTACTTAAAGCAGCCTTCTCACCGTGCCTTCTTCCCCAGAAGGCATTTCTGACTTTTCACCGGACTAGGAATGTAGTAGCAGTCTTGAGGCGACCGGTCTGATGCTGGATTGGTAAGCAGAGGGCCTGAGCAGTTGAGGAGGGATTCTCTTGTATGACCGCTCGCGTTGGTCTTTGGTTTAGTGGCGACGTTAGTCCTGAACTGGTGCAGTTCAAGTTGTCCCATCCGCTATTACCGGCAGATAGGGTATCTTCCAGAGGAAAAACTGGGGGCGCTCGAAAGGGTAACCGGAGTTTTCAATGGACTCCAGCAGTTCAATCCCTTTCGCTTCTGTTTGTACGATTCGTTACTGAGTTCCCTCATGAAGAGGTGGCGCTGCGCGGGGGCTACGGTAGTCCGGCGACCTCTTTGGATTTTGCAATCAACAAGCAGCCGGCGTGGCTGCTCGACATGTTCGGTCTCTCGGCCGATGGTGCATGTCTTGTCCACCGGATAATCTCCCGAACCAATCCGGGGTCAAAGAGACCTGGTCCAGTTGAACTGACTGTGAACGCCTCGGTGCTCTCCCCAGGCAATATTGAGGTGTACTTAAATGGTGAACGTTTAGAGCGAATCGAATCACTTCGCGCTATTAGCAAGGCGATAGAGACCGTATTTCACAAATCTGTTGAAAAACGTTCCAAGTCCCGTGGGGTTGATAACTCAGATACCAGTGCCTATACGCCAAACTTTTTGCCACTGGAAGTAGAGGCCGTTAGTCAATTTATTCATCCACTCTACTCTTCAGAGCTGCGCTCGCGGTTCTCGCGCATTCAGCCGAAAATAGCCCAGCCCTTGAAGTCCTCGGCGCAGAGGGTAAAGCCCGACTACTTGGCTTGTTCGATCGAGAGGTTGTCCGTAGTTACCAAGATACGAGCAGCTTTTCTCGCTCATGCAAAACCTGAGTGACTTGCGACTTCCCAACGACAACGGCGTTCTCTTGCCACATCCGAAGGCACAAATTTTGTCTCGACGTGTCTGGGATATCTTGATGCTTTTGCCGACCAACGGGAGGCTGAAGGACGCGTTGCAGAACATTGCTGACATGGACGAATCTACCATGAAGTCGCTTCTCAATCCGGAATCTCCACAAAAGTTAATGTACACGCTTTACATTGTCGATTGGCTTGGTCGTCCAGCACGGCTGAGACGACATTCTGGATTGAATGACGGAATGCAGGATCAGACCTGGATCAATCGGTTCATCCAATCTGGCGGATTAAAACATCTTTTCAACATATTCTTAACCGGTCCACTGCAATCAAGGGACGGATCTGTCTGGTGTGAGTGGAAGCAAGATTGTCTCAGCTCGCTCCTTAAGTTGCTCGTTCAGTTCGGCGTCGATCCGCAAGATTATGAAGCATTGGCAGACCAACT
>JAULVA010000330.1:4883-5540 GCA_032111275.1 Bdellovibrionota bacterium | reverse complement strand
CATAATCCTGCACCTGCACCGGCTTCCTTCTCACCATCGCGAAATTTCTCATTGAGCAAGGGAGCTGCTGAAGTGGACGTCTGATTTTTGACAGATCGTGTCCCATCAGGATGAGAACGAGGAAACCAGTGCAGGTGCAGGACTAGGAGGAAGATTAGGAGAAGGATTAAGAGAAGGATTAAGAGAAGGACGAGGATGAGGACAGAGATAGCAGTCTCCTGCTACAAACCGACAGCAATGGAGCACCGAAAGTCCCCGATCGCCCTAAACCTCCACCTCAAGAGCCTCAAGCAGCTCCTTCCGAGTTGGCATCCCTCGAACGCTCGGATCGATAGGACCGTTATCTCCCAGCACCTCCGCTTGCCCCTGCTCCTTGCGGCGAAGGTTCCAGTGAATCATCTCATCAACCTTGCAGCTTAGTAACGAGATGACGTTGACCGTACCTCGCTGTCCGATACGATGAATGCGATCAACCGATTGCATCCAATGCTCCGCGTTCCATGTTTTATCTATATAGACCGCGGTTTGCGCCGCCGTCAGGGTGATACCGACGCCCCCCGCCGCCGGAACCGCGACCAGGATTCGTGGCGAATCCTCCGTTTGAAACGCTCGTACGGTCTTTTCGCGATCAGCGGCGGACACCTCGCCACTAAATGG
>JAULVA010000330.1:0-4873 GCA_032111275.1 Bdellovibrionota bacterium | reverse complement strand
GTCCAGATAACGATCTTCTGTCCCTGCTCGCGCACCACCTCGCTTACGATCTCATCAAGCTCAAGAAACTTGGCGGGATCCCCCTTCCACTCCGGATCGATGAGCCGGGGATTCGATGCCACCTGCACCGCTCTCAGATACTCCTCAAGGATGTTCGTGATCTCTCGAACAAACTGCTCTCCTGAGGTTGAGCGCATCCGCAGGATAAGCCCCTCACGGATCTCGTCGTACCGCTCACGCTGCGACCCGGAAAGTTCGATCTCTCGAAGCGAAAAGGTCTTTGGAGGAAGATCGATGACCTTCTCTTTACGACGGCGCAACATGATCTCCTGCGCGCGGTAGATAGACTCGTGGACCTCGTGGTCGTTGAATTTCTTGACCGCGAACTCGCTGAACTCGGTGCCAAGTTCGGCCACCGTGCCGAGCCATTTATAGAAACTCCTGCCAAAACGCTTCCCTCCGTCGAGAAGCTTCATCTGCGCCCAGAGGTCAGTCACATCTTTCGGCGTGGGGGTACCACTCAACAACACCCGGCGCGCGCAGTGTGGCGCGATAGTCGAAAGCGCCTTAAAGCTCTTGGCCTGGTGGTTCTTAACTCGCTGAGACTCGTCGACGCACAGCAGTGTTTTTCGCTTCGATGCGAGGTCCGCGATCACAGGCGTTACGTAATCGAGACGAACCCCCTCGTAATTAACCACAAAAACATCGCACGGCATCGAGCCCTCGCCCACAAGGCGCAGGGTCCACGCCTTCTCCGCTTTATCCCCCGCGAGAACGGTCGCCTTCAGGTGAGGAAACCAGGTCGTCGCCTCACGCACCCAATTTCGTGTCAGCGAGTTCGGGCATACGACGAGTAGCCGTTCGTACCCTTCGGTTCGTTGGAGGGTTGCGAAAAATGAAAGCACCGAGAGGGTTTTACCGAGCCCCATGTCATCACCAAGAAACGCGCTCGGAAACTCCTTAAGCCATTCGATCGCGACACGTTGATGGGGAAAGAGTCGCTGAGCCTCCTCAAGCTCAAGCCCCGTTACCCGATCGGCGGGAACATCATCCAGTGATGAGAAGTAGGATGCCCGCTCTCGCAGTTCAACCCGCGAGCGCACATCCTCCTCAAGCTTCACAAATGACGCGCTCTTCGGTATCGCGCCGAGGTTATTGTGCTCTGAAAGATGCTCAACCTCTCCCAAGACCGCCACAAGCCTCGAATCGGGAACCTCAATATGGAGCGCGTCGCTCTCGGACTCGTAGGTAGTTCCAAGGATCTCACCGATTCGGTCCGCGAAGAGCGTGCGAGCGTCACTTCCAACGGGTAAGGTGATAGCTAACACACCCCGTCCGGTAGGGCCGGTGCGCCACATAAAAGGGAGCTTTACGACATCGGCTGCCGCGTCATCGATCGGACCCGACACGTTACTGATCTCCTCAAGGAGTCGCTCCCTACTCCTCTCGATCTCATCACGAACCCCATCGGTGAGCCACACCGTAAACGGGAGGGAATCGCTCCGAGCAACGAATCCAAGTAACGCCCGAGCATCAAGGGTGAACGGGGCGGCTTGGCCGGCCCGACGCGACGCACTTGGAAACGCCTCTTTGAACTGCTCAGCGGTAAAGTAACACGGTCGATACTCCCCGAACGCGTCCGGAATCTCCGTAATGAAGGGAACGAGACACGCCTCGGTGAGCTCGCGCGCTGAACGCGCATGTCCCGTGCCGACGATGTCGTTTCGAAGCGCGGCCGTGGAGGAGAGTGTCTGGCCCGCGAGGTGGTCGACCCCGAAGATAACCTCCTTGTCCCGAAACTTTTTGAGAAGCTCGGGGAAGCGCTCTACCGGAATAGTGTACGCGGCGTCCGAGGCGCTGTAGGAAGCGCCTTTTGCCTTCTTTACTATCTTCATCGCGGTCGAACCGACGCGAGGAATGAGACGCAACCTACGCTTTGGAAGATTTATTCGAACGACGACATCGACCGGAACGGCGGAGAGAACCTCATCAGGAACGCAGAAGGGGTTTTTGCGCAACTGCGCGGACGCTGTGGGCGGGTCCAGTGGGACGACGCCCCTATCACCAAGGGCGTTGAGGGAGCGAAACGCGGGAAACTCCTTGTGCACGAGTATCGTATCGACCGAATCAAATGGAATACTCCAACTCTTATCGTCGGGGTGATACTTCGCCCCTTTGACGGACTTGACAGCCGCCACCCGGGTCGGGGAGTACTCAAAGTCAAGCCGTACCCGTGCACCCTCTCGCACGTAAGAGATAATTGGCCCTTGCGGCCTCTGCCAAACCGGCGCTCGTCGAAACGGACGTTTCCCTGCCATACTGAGTTCTCGCTACGGGTAGGTTTTGCCTCGCTTCCCTTAATCTGCCACACACGCGACGAGATCGGAACACAGTCAGTACTATCGGGCGTTCCTAGAATTCGATTCGCGCGATCTCGCGTCTTGTTGAAGCAGCGCCCGAGGGCTATATCTCTAGCCATGACAGCACTCTCGATACAGGGGATTACGAAGAGCTTCGGTCGGACAGCCGTGCTGCGCGACATCTCACTGCGCATCGACTCCGGCGACCTCTTCTTTATCCTCGGGGCTTCAGGGTGTGGCAAATCCACCCTACTCCGAATCCTTGCTGGGCTCGAACAACCCGACTCAGGAACGATCCTCGCTGACGGCGAGAACATCCTCACCGTTCCAGCGCATCAGAGAGGGATCGGGATGGTGTTTCAACAGTACGCGCTCTGGCCCCACATGACCGTCGCTGAGAATATTCGGTTTGGGCTTGAGGTTCAGGGTTCTCCCAAGCTCGAGCGGGAGAAGCGTGTCGAAGAGGCATTGGCCCTCGTTCGGATGAGCGACCTTGGAAGACGCTACCCCCACGAGATATCCGGCGGTCAGCAACAACGGGTAGCGCTCGCTCGCGCCCTCGCCGTTCGCCCCCGTGTGATCCTTCTCGATGAGCCCCTTTCAAACCTTGACGCTCGCCTCCGAGAAGAGATCCGGCAGGAGCTCCAAGAGCTTCACCGCTCCCTCAAGGTTACGATGATCTACGTGACGCACGATCAGGAGGACGCCCTAACCCTCGCTACCAAGATCGCCCTCCTCAGGTCGGGCCGGGTCGAGCAGGTCGGAACCCCGAGCGAGCTCTATCAAACGCCGAACACCCGATACGTTGCCGAGTTCCTCGGGAGCGCCAACATCATCCCATGTAGCATACGGTCGCACTCTGGCACCATCGCCGAGGTCACCCTCCCATGCGCGCCGAGCGAGCGCTTCACCGCTCAGGCTCCGAGGGGGACCGGCCATGGGGACTCATTTCTCTGTCTGCGCCCTGAGCTCCTTGTGGTGGGATCGATCCGAGCGGAGAACGCTCCAAGCGTCCCCGCTACGGTACGCCACGTCGCCTACAAAGGCTCCCACATCGATATCGAGTGCGAGACGAGCACGGGTGAGCGACTCCTCTCTCGTTCGCTGAGCGCACCGCAACGTAAGTCCCGTGTTGTGGGTGAATCCGTATTTCTCTCGTGGCCAAGCGACACCGCGGTTCTTGTACATGAGTCCACACCACTCGCATAAGCTATGAGCGGACGAAGGCTCCAATTCACCCTCCTCCTCGCCTTCTTCACGATCTCCATGATCTATCCGTTGGGGCACGTACTCATCAAGGCGTTCGTCGTGAGCGGCACCCCCTCTCTGCAATTTTTCTCGATTATGATCGCCTCCGACTACTACCGAGACGTGCTGTGCAACTCCCTCAACATCGCGATCGCCGTAACGGTTCTCTCTACGCTACTCGCGTACCCGCTTGCGCTGATTATGTCCAGGAACGCGCTTCCAGCGCAGGGACTCATCCATTCCCTTCTCCTCCTCCCCCTCATCTCCCCCCCGTTCGTTGGAGCGCTCGGCATGCGCCAGATATGCAGTCGATTCGGTTCCATAAACACAACGCTCATGGACCTCGGGGCGATCTCAGAGCCGGTCCAGTGGCTTGGAGGTGAAGGCGCGTTCGGGATTATCCTGCTACAGACGATCCACCTCGTGCCAATCCTCTACCTGAGTATCAGCGCCTCTTTGCGAAGCGCGCACGTCTCGCTGGAGGAGGCGGCTCGAGTGTTCGGGGCTACTCGGTGGCAGGTCCTTCGCCGAGTGGTCATCCCCCTCTCCACCCCTGGTTGGTTCGCTGGAGCGAGCCTCGTTTTTATCGCGAGCTTTACCGACCTCGGCACGCCGCTTATCTTCGATTATCGCGGCGTAATCCCCGTTCAGATCTACAACATGCTCTCCGACCTTAACGAGAATCCGGTGGGCTACTCGTTCGTGGTCGTTACCTGCCTTCTTTCAATAGTCCTCTTCTTCCTCTCCCGCTCCGCCCTCGCGGAGGGAAGCTACGCCGGTTCGGCGCGTACCCGACAGGGGCGACTCATCTCTAACGGGGGCGGCCCTCGAGCGTTCCTTTTGACGACCACGGTAGTGACCTATGCCGTACTAGCCTGCGTTCCTCAGATCTCCGTCGTCATTATCGCCTCCGCAAAGACCTGGTTCCTCACCGTCCTCCCTTCAGAGTGGACCTTCGAGCACTTTCGGGGGGTACTCACTCATCCCATGACCGCTCATAGCCTCTTCACCAGCGTGTGGCTCAGTCTCCTCGCCAGTCTCATAACTATGGTCGTTGGTTTTCAAGCGGCCTACATCATCGCCCGAGTCCGCGGAAAGATGAGCCTTGTCTGTGAGGTCCTCTCCCTCTTCCCCCTCGCGGTGCCGGGCATCGTCTTCGCGTTCGGCTACATCGGAGCGTTCTCGGGCACGATCCTCGATAACCGAATCAATCCCTTTCCGTTATTGTTGGCGGCCTACTCAATCCGACGGCTTCCGGCGATGGT
>JAULVA010000329.1:0-2870 GCA_032111275.1 Bdellovibrionota bacterium | reverse complement strand
ATATGGCGTTTTACGACTTCTTCCATGCCTACCTCCGCGATTTCGGTAACATGGAATTATGAGCCAACGACCCTACCGAACAGGTGCGATCACCCCATTTCGGTAACATTTATTTTGAGCCATATCGTATCCTATACACAGGTTGGATAGCAGTTAAGTCCGCGCTATACTTACGGCGTCACGTGCGATTCGTCTCGAACCACGTCGTCTAATTCGGAGCTCCCTTATGACCACACGCACAGCATTGATCGTTCTTGTTGCCGCTCTTGGATACTTCGTTGACGTCTTTGACCTCGTACTCTTTAGCGTGGTGCGCACACAGAGCCTCAAGGACCTCGGGGTCTCGGGAGATGGCCTCCTCACCGAGGGCGTTAAGCTCCTTAACGCGCAGATGTTCGGTATGATCGTCGGTGGTATCCTTTGGGGGGTCCTTGGTGACAAAGTTGGTCGCGTGCAGGCCCTCTTCGGCTCAATCCTGACCTATGCCTTAGCGAACATCGCGAACGGCTTTGTCACAAGTGTGGAGCAATATGAGGCGCTCCGCTTCATATCAGGGGTAGGCCTCGCCGGTGAGATCGGAGGGGCAATAACGCTTGTAGGGGAGGTCTTGTCTAAGGAGCGCCGCGGCATCGGCATGGCTTGCGTGTTAACCGCCGGAGCTCTCGGAGCCGTAGTCGCAAGTTACTCAACGCACCTCTTTCATTGGCGCACCATGTATTACATCGGCGGAGGTCTCGGCTTGGTGCTTCTTGCGCTTCGAATGGCGGTATCGGAGTCCTCAATCTTTGCCTCGATCAAGAGCGATGAAACAATTAAACGGGGCAGCCTGGCCCTTCTCTTCACCAACCGGGACCGGGTGGCGCGATTTCTGGCCCTCGTGCTGATCGGTGCTCCCTACATGTTCTCATGGACGATTATCGCCACATTTTCACCAGAGATAGCTCAAGGCTCATCCGGCTTCGTGGGTTTGAGTAGCGCGGCTCCGATCTCTTTCTTCGCCATCGGAGTTACGATTGGCGATATCGCCTCAAGCCTCACGAGCCAATATTTTAAGAGTAGAAAGGCTGTGTTGACGTGGTTTCTCGTCGCGCAATGCGCGTGTATCATGGGACTTCTGCACCTCAACTTCGGTCAGCCCTGGATATTTAACGCATGGTTCATCCCTATCGGTTTTTTCGGTGGCCTCTGGGCGGTGTTGGTGACAACGGCCTCTGAGCAGTATGGGACGAACCTCCGCACAACCGTGACGTGTATGATCCCCAACTTCATCCGTGGAACCACCGTTCTTTTGACCTGGAGCTTTCTTGCCCTTAAATCATCTGTTGGAATTACGAGCGCGGTTCACATCATGACCGGCGCTCTGACCCTCATCGCGCTGCTCGGCGTCCGAACTATCCGAGAGAGCTTTGGAATACACCTCGCCTTTGTTGAGGTTCGAGGAGGGCAAAGAACTCACGACCAAAGCATGACTGCTCAGACTGACGAGAGTGAGGTTAAACAAGCGAGCGGCTGGTAAGGGGATCAAACGAGGGAAGATAAAGCAGATGCCGTTGGTGCATGGGGGATTTTGGCATGCTTCGGCCCAGGTAGTGACATTATTCCGGGATGTGCCAGAGCCGACAGCCCGTCACTGTCAGAGAGACTGGGCAAACTGCCACGTAACTATACCTGAGACGATCAGATAAACCACTGCAGGAAGTGTTTGTAAGAAGCTATCTCGGATGCGAAGGCGAACCACTAAACCGCACGCCATCAGTAACGACAATCCAGCAGCGGACAGTAGTCCCACCAAAGGGAGCCACTGCCCTACGATAAGCCCCAAGGCGCCGAGGACTTCCAGCAACCCAGTGAGATGCCGCAATCTCGAGACACCCCACCTATGAAACTCAAGAACCATCGCCTGCGCGAAGAGACAACGACTCCCGTATATGAGAAACGAGATAATAAGGACGAGAGTAGACAGTTCTATGGTGGGCATGATTGAAGGTGTTTGGCTTATGGATGCAGAACTGCCGTGCTACAGACTTAAGACCGACGTCATGAGCGAGTCGACCATACAAGGCTAAGATACCTAATTGTCACCCGCAAGATAGAGGTTTAGGCTCTCGCCTACGGCACTATTGTCAAATAGTAGTCACCACAACAATGCAGGCAGCCCATGATTACCATGCTTTTAGCGACAAAGATTCTCGTAGTGACCTCAGTCTTCTTTGTGTGGGTTGTACGCTACGAAAACATCGTGAAAGAGTTCGAAGAGTACGGTATCCCGGCGTGGTTGCGGGATCTCACGGGCATCTTGAAGCTAACCTTCGCGGTAATGTTGATGTTTGGGCAACAGGATAGATACATTCCTCTATTCGGGTCCCTTGGGATCGTCGGACTGATGGCATGTGCGCAGGTCGTTCACATCCGAGCAGGCACCGCTCTATTCCGACGGCTGCCCTCATTGGTGCTTTTAATGCTCTCTGGGAGCATCGCCTATGTCAGCCTAGTGATGGCTAATTAGGTCCTGGGGTTACGGTTCCAACGTCAGTGTGGGTGCTTACCTGACGAGGTCAGCCTGCTGGTAAAGCACTAAACTATCATTCCCACCTTCGCGGAACGGGTATTCGCTCAACTCCATAAACGGGAGCTTATCTCTAACGATGACGTGGCGCAGATCCTGCCGACTACCGCCAATCAACTAATTACAAAAAAGCGATCGATCTTCCCTGAAATCGTAGGTGATCATAGGCCTCGTTGGGAGAGAGAGAGAGAGAGTTTCGGAATACACCTCACCTTTGTTGAGGTTCGAGGAGGACAGCGGTCCCATGACCAAAGTGGGAGCGCTCAGCCTAAAGAGAGCGACGTCAAACAAGCGAGCAGCTGGT
>JAULVA010000328.1:0-6341 GCA_032111275.1 Bdellovibrionota bacterium | reverse complement strand
GGTCAACATCGAATTCGCGTGAACACCAAAGCCCTCAGTTTTTTTGGTACCATGTAATTCCAGCAAAGAATTGTCGATATGCCTGCCCGGTCGTGGGTCCCCATAAGATTGATAGACACGGTCCGGCCTCAAAACGTCTCGCTGAACCTCCCCATGTGCTGAAACGATGGTAATACCTAGAGGCTGTGCCGTCGGCACCCCCTGAAAAGCTGAGAGCGCCACGAATAAAATCACAAGAACCGAGGGGAGAACTAATTGATGTAGAGCGACGCTAGAATGTGCTGAGTGGGGCACCTTCTCGGTGGAGACCGCGGGCTGAGCCATATACAGCGAACGCGCTAACAAGAGGCACGCGATACCGACAGGCAAGCCAACCCACGTGTCGAACCTCGTCCCGTATCCAAAAAGATACTTAACGTACACCAAAAGACTGGAGATCTGACAACCTAGAGCGACCAAAAATAGACGAGGAAATATGACTGCCACCACTAAGCTCACTACATCAGCGGCATACATGTAGCGATCATGCATCCGAGGGAGCAAAAACGGGCACAGGATCAAAGAGAGCAGCGCCCATTTGAGCAACTCACCTGGAGAAGCTTCCTTTATAAGAGAACGACTCCAGAAGCCGATACAGACACAAACAACCCCTGTCAAAGCCACACCCGCTATCGATACAACGCGAGCGTCAAAGGTCGTCAGCGCGCGATAGAAGTTCGGGGCATTCATTGACACCGAGGAAAAGGCGTCAATCTGGTTTGGATACCGCATGACTACATCGCCGACATCGGCTCCGAGTATAATCGCGGGGGGCCACAGTTAGGAGGAAGACTACGGGCACAATGAAGGCGCATCTTAGTGGCGGGCGCCCGGAGGCGCACCACATCCAGAATAGAAAGGGCACTATGAAGAGCGCTTGCATCTTGAATGAAAACGCGAGAGAGAGCCACATCCCGGCTTTAGACCACTTAGACGAGATGAGAGCGCCGATACCAAGCACAATAAAACTTGTGTAGATGGAATCGCACTGACCCCAGGCGGAAGAATTTAGGACAACGGTGGGAAGAAGTAGAATACCAAAAAAAGCGATCCATGCTCGACGACTATCACCTGTTACGCTCAGAACCAGGCTCTTTACGCTACACGCCAGAATACCATCAAAGAAAACAGATATACTTTTTACCAGGACTATGGTTGGTGCTACACCAACCAATTGCGCAACAGGCGCCAAGAGAAACAGATAAGGCATCGAGTAGTTCCCTGGAGGTTTGATAAACCCGTCCCATCCATAAACGCTAAAATGATCAAACCAATGAGAGACATAATCATTAAAGTCCCCCGAGGACTTCGCGACGAATGCGACTCGAATTATCACAGCGACCAGGAAGAGAAGGACCGGAGCGGACCAGAAAGACAGGTGTGCTATAGTCGCGTCCGTTCGCTTTTGTGGGATCTCCTTGTCCATAGAAACAACGAAATACGCCGAGAAGGTCGGCTTGAATCTTGAACGAGTGAAAGGACTTCTCGCACCGTCCTATTCCAGCAGGTACTCTTGCGCCTCATACTGCACGTGAAGCCCCCGCGGTTCAAGGGTGCTTCCAACATCTCACCCGCGGTTGGTAGGTGAGGGGTGCACGTAGCTCCCGATCACATAAAAGAGAGCGCCATTCGAGAGATTAGGAATTCGCAGCTTTCGAAGAGTTACCTTTCGACTCCAAAAAGATACGCAACGCCCACTCAGTGAGCTCGTCCATCTCATCTTCGCTTTCAAAAGTGAACTCCTCGCCATCCGCCCACCGGCCGATCCCCTTGTATCCTTCGGGGATGCGCTCAATAGAAACGACGCGAGCCTCCTCACCGAAACCGAGCGAGCCGAGGATGATATCCTCAGCTCGCACCTGTGGTGAGAGGTCATCGCCGTCTTTTTTCATTACTTATAGGCGCCGATAACGATCGATGCGTTTGTTCCACCGAAGCCGAAGCTATTCGACATAGCGACGTTAACCTTGTGAGTACGCGCCTTATGAGGAACGTAGTCGAGGTCACATCCCTCTTGTGGGTTGTCGAGATTAATCGTCGGTGGCACCACGCCGTCACGAATAGCAAGCGTACAGAACGCGGCTTCGATAGCTCCGGCGGCGCCGAGAAGATGTCCGGTCATCGACTTGGTGGAGCTTACAAGGAGCCCCTTCTTGGCCCAATCACCGAACACCGTCTTGATGCCTTGCGTCTCAGAGATATCGTTCGCTGGAGTCGAGGTACCGTGAGCGTTCAAGTAATCAACCTGCTCCGGCTTTACTCCGGCTGACTCAAGCGAGTGGCGAATTCATGCTACCGAGACCTCACCACCCTCGCTCGGAGCGGTCATGTGGTACGCGTCGCATGAGAATCCGTAACCAAGAACCTCCGCGTAGATCTTAGCTCCACGCTTCACGGCACTCTCAAGATCCTCAAGCACGAGGATCGCGCATCCCTCACCGAGAACGAATCCATCGCGATCCTTATCGAATGGGCGAGAAGCCTTTTCTGGCTCCTCGTTGCGCGTAGAGAGCGCTTTGAGGGCGTTAAATCCACCGATGCCGATAGGACATACTGTGCTCTCAGAGCCGCCTGTGACAACCACATCCTGAAGTCCATCGGCGATCATACGGAACGCTTCTCCAATTGCGTGAGTGGACGAGGTACACGCGCTGGTCACGGTGTAATTCACTCCTTGAAGACCGTACTTAATCGCGACGTTGCCCGGGCCGAGGTTGCTGATCATGCCTGGGATGAGGAATGGAGAGATCTTTCGCGGACCACCTTCAAGGTAGGCCTGGTGGTACTTCTCAAGGATGTTGAGACCTCCGATACCTACACCGAGAATGCATCCCATCTTTGGCTTTTCGTAGGTCGTTTGCTCAAGGAGTTTCGCGTCCTCAAGAGCTTCATGAGTCGCGGCGATGGCGTACTGCGAGAAGAGGTCCTGTTTCTTTTGATCCTTTGGCTCGATGAAGGCGTCAGCGCTGAATCCCTTAACCTCCGCGGCGATATGCGTCGCAAATGCGGAAGCATCGAACCGGGTGATCGGCCCTACTCCTGACTTACCTTCCTTAGCCGCTGTCCAGGTCGATTCACGGGTAAGTCCAAGCGGGCTAATGATTCCCAGACCAGTGATGGCAACTCTTCGCTTCTGCATCTTTGTTTTCCTTTACGTCTTTTGGGGCAGCGCTTTGCACGCACTCCCCGGCTTGAGAGTCAGAACACCCCGCCTGACGAGCATCATAGAGAACGCTCAAGGGGGACCTAACTACCTACTCTGTCTCACGAACGGGCGACTAGACTTACCACACTGTCAGGCGTGAAGAAAGCGAGCTTAACCTATCGAACTTTATGCTTATTTACGGTCAAAAAGGGGTAGATTCTCGGATCCCTGAGAAACCGCATCCGCAAGTACCGTGAAGGAGGTACTCAAGGATGAAAAATCGCCGGTATCCTCAACTTTTTCAACGCACTCAACAAGGGCCGTGAGGGTTCGGGAAACTCGCCGCAAGATGTACGCCCGCTTGGAGTCGGAAAGCTGCAGCCCTCGTTGCTTCGTGATAAAGTTAAGGAGCGAGTCGAGCTCGGCATCGGCCGGCCCCTCAACGATAAGGTGGAGCCCTGAGTTCAAGCGGCTGCGAATTTGCTTCGTACACTCAATCTTCTCTGGATTAGCCGAGCCCAGGATAACCAGGGTGCCATCCATCTGACTGAGCTTCTCGGTGAGATCCATGAAGATACCGGACTGGTTGTTTCGAGAAAGCTCCTCAAGAAGAAGATCGCCGTCATCAAGGACTATCGTCTCTCCGTAGCGCGGAGGCTCGGAATGAAACTCAGACTCATACCACGATGCCATTTCATCACGAGCGATAAGACGCGCCGGCTTGTGTTTCTCTTTAAGATGCCCGACCAGAAAGACGCCGGCATGCGTCTTGCCCGACTTGGTTGGACCCTGCACATAGGAGAGAGAGAAAACACGTTGGTACGCGAGGGTTACAAGCGACGAAATGACGTTAGCTACCCCACGATGAATGAGGTATGCGCTCGACGAATAACGCAGGGGCTGCACCAACTGGAGTGGTATTTGCGCTGCCATGAAAACACCTAACAAGGGGGCTAACATCCCGCGAAGATGAAATCATCCGGATCACTTATTCGCGACCACACCTGTCCACCGAGCGCGCCCATCTTCCGCTCAAAGTGTTCGTAGCCACGACGAAGGTGGTGCGGTTCATGTACCTCACTACGCCCTTCTGCGGCGAGCCCCGCCAACGCGACCGCCGCCGCGGCGCGGATGTCGAGCCCGTCAACGGGCGCACCCGTGAGCTTCTTCACGCCGTCAATCGTTACAACGCGATCTTGGATGTGAATCGAAGCGCCCATGCGCGCGAGCTCGGAGACATGTCCGAAACGGCCCTCGTAAATCGTCTCCTCAATCGTACTCGTGCCATCAGCGAGTGTGAGCGCCGCCATCAATGGCGCTTGAAGATCGGTCGCGAGCTCTGGAAATGGGCCTGTCTTGACGCTTACGGCTTTGAGACGTCCCTTACATTCAACCGTAACGGATTGATCACCACACGTTACCTCAAGACCCATCTCAGAGAGGGTTGAGAGGAAAGATCCGAAGTAGAGCGGATCGATACCTTCCACGGTGACCTTGCCACCAGTGATAGCTCCGGCGAGAAGATAGGTTCCAGCCTCGATACGATCACCGATCAAGTTCGCGGTAACGCCACCCAGCTCGCTTCGTCCGTTGATCTCAATTACGTTTCCGCCAGCGCCTTGAATGTCAGCGCCCATACCATTTAAGAAATTAGCGAGCGCGACGATCTCAGGCTCACGCGCCACTCCCTTTAAGACGGTCCGACCCGGTGTGAGGCTTGCCGCCATAATGAGCTGATGCGTCGCGCCAACCGATGGGAAACGGAGATCAATGAAAGCGGGCTTCAATCCATGAACAGCCGTGGCGTAGACCACACCATGCTTGAGCGAGATATCTGCGCCCATCTTCGCGAGTCCCTCAAGATGCAGATCCACGGGACGAGCGCCGATCAGATCTCCACCGGGAAGCGCCACACGAGCCGCTCGTCCTCGAGCGAGAAGTGGGCCTAGCACCCAGAACGAAGCGCGAAGCGCTTTGACGAGGCTGTAGCTCGCTTCGGTGGCGAGAAGTTTTTTTGTTTGTACACGGGCTATGTTTCCATCAAAGGAAACCTCAGCGCCGAAATGTTCGAGAAGGTGAAGGCAGAGACTCGTGTCGGTAAGGTTCGGAACGTTTGTGAGAACGCATTCCTCCGCGGTCAGGAGGGTCGACATTAAGATCGGAAGTCCGGCGTTCTTCGCTCCGCCCGCGACAACGGTACCACGTAGCGGGGTTCCTCCAACGATCTCAATGAACTCAGACATCTATACCCTCCACCGACGGGGTTACGTAGACCCCATAAGGTAAGGCAGACGGGCAGCCAGAACAATAGCAACTAACGGCTCGAAGCTCCGATTTATAGGAAAACTTTACCCGCTCCTTCTCGCTTCACCGCTGGAGGAGCCAAGGCAAAACCTAGGAAAAAAGGAGACTTATGGCAGCAACACCTATAACGAACGTAGACAAGGCAGCGACTCTCGTTGGTTCTAACTTTACGAAAGCCGAAAACAACCTGTTCGAGGCCTACAGCCTCAAGGAGGGGGCGACCTCCGCTCAGCTCAAGGCTCTGGCCAAAGATTTAGGGGTTACGAGCTCGTCTAACCTCAACCTACGGTCTCTTCAGTTGGTTGCCGAGCAGCGATTTCAACACTCATCGCACGTCATGAACCTCTTTTCGGGGCTCCTCGACAAGGTGGACCAGTTGAAGCAGCGGCTGATTGCGAAGATATCGAATTAGTCATCGTTGACCCGGAGGGTTCGTCTCCCGACGGGCCGGAACGGCGACCGCCGTTTCGGATCGAGACATCGGTCGCGGGACAATTTGAAGCACGGATAGATACCCGGCCCGTCGGGAGACGGGCCCTCCGGATCAGGCCGGAACGGCGACCGCCGTTTCGGATCGAGACATCGGTCGCGGGACAATTTGACGCATGGGTACATACCCGGCCCGTCGGGAGACGGGCCCTCCGGGTTCGCATTCCAAAAATCAAAATCAATCGCCGCCATTCCCATCCGGAGGGCCTGTCTCCTGACAGGCCGGAATGGCGACCGCCGTTTCGGATCGAGACATCGGTCGCGGGACAATTTGACGCATGGGTACATACCCGGCCCGTCGGGAGACGGGCCCTCCGGATCAGGCCGGAACGGCGACCGCCGTTTCGGATCGAGACATCGGTCG
>JAULVA010000327.1:0-2799 GCA_032111275.1 Bdellovibrionota bacterium | reverse complement strand
CGGTTACCTTGATACCCTGCTCCGCGCGCTCGTAGGTGGAGTTAAAGGTGTCGGCGTGCTGCTCGATGATCTGACCTACAACCGACTCAATGAGTTCCGGATAGGCGTAGCGAGCCAATCCTAAGAAGTACATCGGTCGCTTCTCATAGTTCGCCTCAATGAACAAACGGACCGGCTCCGGACGTCCGCTCGACACGACTCCACGAAACTCTTTGGCGAACATGGCAACCTGCGGGGTCTGAGTTCCCTCTCGCTTCAGGAAGCTCTTGAGCGCTGAATTGAGGTTCTTCGCGCTCGTAAGCGCGGTCGTTACTTCGTCTACAGTTGTTTCTAACATGGTCTACCCTTTGTGAGGTTACTACTAAAAATCTGGGGCGACGGACTTGTCGTAAATCATACGGGCGGCGCTTACCGCGAGGTCATTAAGGGCCTGCGCCTCCTGCCCGCGAGAGATATCTCGTGAACTCAGGCTTGAGAGGTCAGCCGCGGAGATCGACCCACTCGCGAAATCGGGGGAGGTCGTTACCACAACGCTCTGGTTCGCGGCGTATTCCTTCGTCACTTTCAAATTGTTTTCACGCCACAGGAGCTGTCCGGTAGTACGGCGAAGCTCACCGCCAAGGAGCATCGTCGCGTCCATCTGAAGCGAGGTGTTGGTGGAGGCGTTCACCGTGCCGGTGGTGCTCTTCACGTCGATGATGCGCACGTTAAGGATCGCATCCGCGTTACTCTGTTTCTCAACCACCGATACCGTGCCGTAGCTATCGAACTCATCCCGCAACGCATCGGTGACCACGTCAGCTAATCCAAGCTCAGTCGAGCCGTTCTCAACTCGTGGGATGTAGACGGTCTTTACATCGGCGGGAAGCACGCTTCCCGATCCGCGAAACGTGTATCCACATCCGGATGAGCAGATCACGATAACGAGGAGAGAGATACCGGTTATAAAGCTCTTCATGGCTATCCTTTTTTGTTAATTGAGCTGATCCGTTGAGGCAACTGATCGATGTACTTTTTGAGTCCCTTCTCCTTGGTTCGAAGACCCTTGAGCGATTCCAAAAACTGCGCCTGCATCTCACCGGTCAGCCGTACGATCTGCGCGTGTTGATTGGCTAGACGTTTCGCCAACTGCTGATCCGCGGGAGAAACAACGCGCGCCCCAGCTTTGGTGTTCTTCCACGTAGCCTCCCACGTGGCAAAGCCCTGGACGTACGCGTCAATCACATCAAGCGCCTCCGCCGATCCATCTCGGATCGCGGTTACCGCTTTTTTCCCTAGTTCGAGGAGGGCCCGTCCCTCTTTGGAGCTGCCGGTTGACGCCATATGGCCGGTATTATGATCCCATTATGTTGAAGCCGCAATCGACGTAGAGGACCTCCCCGGTCACTCCCCGGCTGAGGGGCCCCAGGAAGTAGAGTCCGGTATTGGCGACATCGTCTTGGGTGACGTTCCGGCGCAGCGGGGCTTTCTCGGCGAACGCGGAGAGCATGTCCCGAAACTGCGGAATTCCTGACGCGGCGAGGGTCTTTATAGGCCCAGCGGAGATGGCGTTCACCCGGATATTAAATTCTCCGAGGTCGGCGGCCAGATACCGCACGGAGGCCTCAAGAGCGGCCTTCGCTACACCCATGATGTTGTAGTTCGGAACCACCCGCTCCGCGCCGAGGTAGGTCAACGTAACGAGGGAGCCACCGTTCTCTGACATCAGTGGGAGCGCCCGTCGAGCGACGGCGACCAGCGAATAGGCCGAGACATCCAAGGCGAGCTGGAAACCGCTCCGGGAGGTATTCACAAACCGGTTTGAGAGGTCCTCCTTATCCGCGTAGGCAAGGGAGTGGACGACGCCGTCGAGGGTCCCCCAGTCGTCCTGTATACGGGCGAAGAGGGCGTCTAATTGCTCATCTGACTGCACATCACAGGGGTAGACGTTGTGGCAGCCGATCCCCTCAGCAAGGGGCCGTACACGGCGCTCTAGTGCCTCGTTAAGGTAGGTAAAGGCAAGCTGCGCCCCCTCTCGGTGAAGCGCCTCCGCCATTCCCCACGCGATGCTGCGGTCATTCGCCACACCAAGAACGAGGATCTTCTTTCCGTCGAACATTCCCATCTGCTTTGTCTCCCCCTACGCAGATACAAAAAAGCGAACCCGGTTAGGGGTTCGCTTTTTCATGTGAGCTCTTTTGAGACCTTTTTGCCGATTACTCAGCAGCGGCCTTCTTCTTAGCTGGAGCCTTCTTAGCGGCAGGCTTCTTAGCCTCAGCTGCCTTCTTAGAAGCTGCCTTCTTAGGAGCCGCCTTCTTAGCAGGAGCCTCCTTCGAAGCTGACTTAGTCTCAGCCTTGTCAACGAGTTCGATAACCGCAAGCTCAGCGGCATCACCAGGACGCACTCGCGTACGAACGATACGTGTGTATCCACCGTTTCGTGTGGCGTTGCGAGGACCAATATCCGTGAAGAGCTTGTGAACAACCGCCTTATCCATAAGGTAGCTGTACGCCTGACGACGAGCGGCCAGGGTGTCGTTCTTGCCAAGCGTCACAAGACGCTCAACAACGGGACGAAGCTCCTTAGCCTTTGGCACCGTCGTCTCAAAACGCTCGTACTTGAAGAACGAGGTAGCGAGATTGCGCAAGAGAGCCTTTCTGTGGCTGATATTTCTGCTTAACTTTCTTAGACCTTTTCCGTGTCTCATACTTCCTACACCCTTTTAACGGCGACGCGTGCCCGCCTCGCCGTGACTTTTAGTGGTCTGTTTGCTCCTTGAGCTGGTCGAGATCCTTGCGAGCAGGGAACTCTTCAAGCTT
>JAULVA010000326.1:23089-26954 GCA_032111275.1 Bdellovibrionota bacterium | reverse complement strand
CCTCACCACAGGGTAAAGGACGTGGTTATCTTCGATCCATCAGACGTCAACTTTCCACCAAGCTTCAACCCGATGGATCCTGTGCGCCCGGAGCTCCGAGTGCGCGTCGCCTTGAGCTTCCTGGACGCGTTTAAACGTGTGTTCGGCGGAGACTGGTCGGAGAAGATGGACCACGTTCTTCGATACGCGATGCTCGGCCTCCTCTCCGTTCCCGGTTCAAATATCTTGAGCCTTCGACGGATGTTGTCCGACGAACAGTTCCGGGGAGATATCGTTCGGAGAGCCAGCGATGAATCGGTGAAGCGGTTCTGGCTCCGGGACTTCGTGGAGCGACGACAGGCGTTCGAAGAGGGTCCGATTTCGCGGCTCCTCAACCGCCTCGATGAATTGCTCTCGTCTGAGAACATCCGCAACATCTTGGGTCAATCGGATAACGCCTTCAACTTCCGGTCCTTCATGGATTCCGGCAAGATCGTTCTGATCAAGATCTCCAAGGGGGTACTCGGCTCAGAGAACGCGACCCTGCTCGGAACCCTTCTTATTTGGAAGATATACGAAGCCGCGATGTCCCGCGCCGATATGCCCGCGGAGAGCCGTAAAGATTTCTCCCTCTACGTAGACGAGTTCCAGAACTTCGCGACAGAGTCGTTTACCGAGATCTTAAGCGAGTCCCGCAAGTACAATCTCTCCCTTACATTCGCGAACCAATATCTAGGACAGCTACCTGCCCCCGTCCGCAAGACCG
Source organism: Bdellovibrionota bacterium (assembly GCA_032111275.1). Lineage (GTDB taxonomy): Bacteria > Bdellovibrionota_C > UBA2361 > UBA2361 > OMII01 > OMII01. The sequence goes on along the minus strand of JAULVA010000326.1, from coordinate 26,209 downwards.
TTTTTGGCAACGTGGCGAACCTTCTCTCTTTCCGAGTGGGCGCGGATGACGCCGCGATACTGGCTCAAGAGTTCAAGCCGCTCTCCGGTGATGAGGATCTTCAGAACCTTCCCCTCCGCGAGTTCTACCTCAAGATGAGCATCGACGGTCGGGTTCAGGACTCCTTCACCGGACGCACGATCGATCTGAAGCATCCCTCAGACAAAGAGAACTATGCGGAGCAGTGCATCAAAAACTCCCGTCAAACCTACTGTAAGCCCCTTGAGCAGGTGAAGGGACTCGCTCAGCGACAACGAGCACACTCGGTGTGACCACGAAAGAGCGGTAATAGTTAGGGAGAAGAGGCAAAACCCCGCTATCGCGTGCTTTTGCTAGATAGCCGTGCCGACGCTGACGACTACGTGTGACGTGAGACGAAAACCGTCGACGGCTATCGGTTTACGTTATACCGTCGACGGAATTCGTCTTCGTCAACGATACTATTGCTTTATCTCTTACGAGTAGCACCACTCATCGCTATGACACCGGGATCTCATACCCAAGCACAACGAGCCCCCGATGTACGGTCACGCATACGGGTCCACCCAACGCGTGATTACCGCCCCCGTGAGATCCGGCTCGCAGAACCTGATCGGTAAGGGGCCACTGAACGTTAGAGATGCTCACGAGTGCGTCGCTCTCCAAGGCGATGCAGGAGAGGGGCGCTCCCGGCCGCGCGTTGAAGGTAACGGTGTGAACTCCCTCTCCCCTATCAGAGAGCACGCGACTGATCATGGTGCCGTGAACCATCGACAGCGCGCACGAGGTGTGATGACGGATGAGGGTCGCGAGATTGGCGACGGAGATATCCATGCGCCCACCAAACGCGGAGGCGACCGTTATCTCGGTTGCTCCTCTGGAGATAGCCAGCTGGAGCGCCTTTTCGAGATCATTCTGGTTCTGGTCAAGCAGCGAGATAAACTCGGTCGATACGTACTTGGCTCGGGCCTCGGGCACCACGAGCGCGTCGAAATCCCCACATACGATATGAGGCGTGACCGAGGGGGGAAGCTTATTCAAAGCTCCATCCGTCACGATAATCGAGTCCGCGCTCTCAGCGTTACGGGCGATATAGGCGCTATCAAAATCAGGGCTGTCGGCTATAAGAAGAACTTTCATCGGCCTTCGATCGTATGACACCGCCATCTGAAGGTCAAACGCAATCTCTAGGATGAGAGGGCCACTAGTATGGCCTGCTCCCTCTCCCCAGCGCCCCGATCTCAACCAGAAGGGCTGCGGCCGCCTCAAAGAGCGTTTCTGGAATTGAAGATCCAACCTCAACCCCATCCAGCATCGAACACAACTCAGAGCGCTCCACAACCGGAATACCGCACCGCTGCGCCACAGCGACCATCTGGGCAGCGATATCGAATTCGCCACGGGCCATCAGAGAGGGAGCGGCATCCTCGCCGTGAGGGAAGCCAAGGGCGAACGCTTGGTAGGTGTAGTCTCGATTCATGACAACCTCCTCTCCTACTCCATCATGGAGGGACGTGAGTTTACCGCTGTGGCGGTGTCACTTTCAGGCGTTGGAGGACGGACTCTACGCTCCATACACCGAGCGGCTTTTCGAGGAATCCCTCACGACTGGAGAGCGGATGAGCTACCACATCTCGTGGAGCGCCGCTCAAGGTGATGACCCCTATATCGGGGAATTGTCGCCAAAGTTTCCTACAATTCTCCACAACTCCCTCGCCGACGACGTCGAGGTCAACAAATACGAAGTCCCACGAAGATGGTTCGCGCGAAAGCAGCTCTTGGGCTTGCGCAACATCGAAGACGGTTCGTGAACGGTAGCCAACCGACTCGAGAAGAGACGAAACGAACGGTTGCGCGCCTGTCTCAAGACCGAGAAGGAGAACTCCTCCCTTCATGGAGCTCTTGGGTCCCGCGTGAGGGGCGACCGGCTCCCTCGAATCCTCCGGAATCTTAAGGGGAAGGTAGACGCTAAAGGTCGACCCTTCATCCACTGCGGATGTCACGGTGATGAGCCCATGATGTTGCTTGACTATTGAGTAGGCCGCGGAGAGTCCCAAACCTGAACCACTTAACCCTACTCCGGTCCCCGGATCGACGTTCTTCGTTGTGTAGAACGGCTCAAAACAACGCACTTGTTGCTCCGCGTTCATGCCACGACCGTTATCCCTCACATCGACGCGAACATACACCCCTGGCGCCAACTCAGGATCTATCTCAGCGGATCGCAACCGAACACGACCAACCGATATCGATACCATGCCATCGTCTTTTCCTTCGATCGCTTCTTTGGCGTTCATGAGAAGGTTGGTAATCACCTGTTGAATCTGGTGTGGGTCAAGCACGGCGTCCGGGCAGTCAGCGCACGGCTTCAGATGAAACTCAATCCGCTTTCCAAGTAGGCTTTGATACAGCTCCTGAGAGTCGCTAATAACCTTGTTAACACTTACCCGTTCACGGGTACCTTGCCCCTGACTGGAGAAATTAATGAGTTGAGAGACGAGCGCCGCGCCGCGTTTAGCAGCGTCGGTAATCATCCGAGCTGAATCGAGGGCGGGGGCTCCCTTCGGAAGTTGCATCTCAAGTAACGCGACCTGCCCTAAGATAGCTTGCAGCATATTGTTGAAGTTGTGCGCGACACCCGAGGCGAGGAGACCTGCCATTCGCATCTTGAGCCCCTCCGCCATTCGAGACTCGAAGCGACGAGCCATCAACACCTGGGCCATCTCATTCGCCATGCTCGCGAGAAGCCGCAAACGAGCGTCCTTCGTAACCAGATGCGGGATCGCCGGCTCAACGACTACCACGCCTATGACCTGACCGAGCGAGACGAGTGGAACGATCACGAATGTTTCAAGCTTCAAGAGGGTCACGACACGTTGCAGCCCAGAGCACTCCATCGTGGCTCCCGCGGGAACAACAACGGGACGCTGTGTTTTGATAGCTTCATCCAGAAAATCGTGTTGGAGGCTCAACTCTATCTGCACCTCTTGGAGTTTGCGACGCACTCCCGTCCCAAACCCAGCTTTGCCGACGATGTGAGTCCCCTGTTCGTTGGTCACACCGAACCATCCCCGTCGCAAGGTGAACTCCTGCTGGAGGATA
>JAULVA010000326.1:0-23079 GCA_032111275.1 Bdellovibrionota bacterium | reverse complement strand
GAGGTAGGTCTGCCGAACAGCCAGAGCGATCTGGGTACCCGCCGCGGACACAAGCTCAAAATCGTTCGCTCGATAGGAGTCCCGCTCGCGAGTAAAGACTACAAGGATACCATACACCTCATCGTCGGCGACGAGTGGCATCAGGATTGCCGACCGAAGGTTCTCGATCTTCGCGACATTCGTATGGGCGCGCGGATCCCCCTGGATATCAGAGAGCATCACACCTTTCTTGGAGTCGATGGTCTGCCGAAGGAGGCTCGGTCCCGTGATCACCGCGTCCATGTTGTCGAGATAGTGCTCAGAGAGCCCATGCGCGGCGACGAGCTCTACCTCATCGATCTCACTGTGATAGAAACACCCATACCCACACACCGACCGAGTCGCGGTAAGCAACGCCCGTAGGCCGCGTAGAAGAACGAGAGCGGGATCGGTTTGACCTTGAAGCGCGCGAGCTACCTCGAACAGAGCCTCCACGCGGGCGTTCTGACTGGACAACGCCTCCTGAACACCCCGACGATCCGTAATGTCGATACCGAATCCTTCCCATCCAAGGAAGCCACCATTTGGCGAAAATTGAGGAACCGCACGCAACATGACCCATCGAACGGCGCCGGTTTTTTGGTGAATCGCTCGCACCTCCTCGCGCAGCTCCCCTCGCTCAAGGCGAAGCCGAAGGATCCGTCGATGAAGCGCGGCTTGATCGCGCGGATCGATAATCTGTTCCCAGATGCGGCTATTATTCTTCATCTCCGACGCTGGGATGCCGAGCATCGAATCGGCGTCACCGAAGACCTCGGTAATTCCGAACTGCGCGTCGGTGATGATAATCAGAACGTTCCCGTACTGCGCCATACGGGAGTACTGGCTCCGAGCCTCCTCACTCGTGACGTGACTTCGACGCCCGGTGGCTGGAACCCCTGCTCCATCAACGGCGGAAAGCGCGTGAGAGAGGTCCTCAAACGCCACGATCTCCTCCGGATGCCAGCGATGGTATGAGCGAGTAAAGTAGCACTCAACGACTCCGAGCAACCGACCGTGATCCATCAATGGGAACGCGCCATAGGACCGCACCTTGCGCACCGCCAGCTCAAGGGAGAGGTCATTAGGAACCCTCGCCCGCTGGAGGTCTTTCACAATGAACGGAAGTGACCACGGTTGCCCTCGAAAGGTCGCAACCCCTTTCTGCACTTCGAAGATAGGCTGATCGGCGAGAGCCTCTCCTCCTTGCGAGAAGTGTCCAGTGTGTACCCTGTCATCTCGGCCGATAGTGACGAGAACCTCATCGCACCCGAGTTGTCGTCCAATTGAGTCAGCGAGCTGCGTCGCCAGATCGGACATAGAGGAGTACGAGCTGCTCTCAAATCGCAGCTTCTTGCCTCGTACATCTCCTACTTCAGACGCCATCGTTTCCTTTTGTAACCAGTCCTTAGACCAACGAGCCGGCGGAACTCGGTGGTCTTTTTCGTATCACGAGGACCTTAGAGCTCCTCACGCGCTTCTCAATCTCCGCCATCGCGAGCGCCTGGTGCTCATGTCGTCGAGCCGCTCTAAGATGAGGGTCTCCCTCATTCTCCTTGTATTCCTCTCTAACCTCCTCGAAGCTCATCCGCTGCTGTCTCATGTGCCGCAACCACACGAGCCCGTACGCGCATAGTCCGAGGACAAACATCGCCCCTATCCCTCGCGCGGTTGCCGAGACCAGATACTGAGAGATTCCCGGAATGAGCCATTCGCGGGAAGCGCTCAACAGTATCGGCGCGCGGCAGAGGTAGCATACGAGCAGCGGCACCATGAGCGTGATGATCACCGAAACTCGAAACACCCCAAGCGCCGCGTCACCCACGCTTTCGCGAAGACGACGCGCGTACCCCATCGGCTGCAACCGCATGAGGTCAGGAACGATCGGTTTTAGGGTAACGAGTCCCTTGGTCTGCAAGAGGCTCGTAAGAACGCTCGCCACAGCCACTAACCCGATACTCATCAGAAGTAATGCCGCGGTCAGCAGCAGAGAGTACTTAAGGGTGGCCGCTGGATGTAAAACCTTGAATGTAAACCATTGTATCAAGGTTCCGATCCTCACCCAAGGACGAGTTACGAGGAAAAGAAGAAAGAGCACACCCCACCCAACGGACGTGGTAAGCATACGGCTTTTAACGACATTTCCATCCTGCCGCGCCTTGCGGAGCCGCTCAACGGAGGGGGGGAACCTTTTTTCGGTCACCGCTCCCCCCTCTCGCCGCCATCTGCCTCGGGCGGACCCCCTACCCCGGCGGTGCCCCTGACTCCGGCGCTGGCCCACTCCCACGGCACCACGACCGACCTCACCCAACTCAGCGAGAGGCGCGCCCTACCCTCTTGAAGGACGAGTAGAAGCAAAAGAAAAGTAGCGAGCATTTTGAGGATAGTGGCCGTTTGCGTGAACGTCATCCCGCTCATGACGCGAGAGGCTATCGAGCACCCGATATCGATCAGAAGAAAGGCGCCGACCCAAACCGCACAGAGACGCATCCCCTCAAGGAGCACAAAGGTGCCACTTCGAAGAACACCGTGAACAAGGGTGGGCTCCTTCACGAGAGAACCGACGGGAATAACTTGAATGCTCCTCGCAAGGGCGAGCACCACCGCCTCTAACCCTCCACACTCGAGCGCGACGACAATACTCGCGGCCTTGGCTACGGTAGCGAGGTCCGACGCCCCCTGACCGTGCAAGGGATCAAGGATAGCGGAGATCGTCTGGCCGCGCGCGGTATCAATCAATTCACCAACCATCTCCGCGATATCAGCCACGCAACGAAGGGGAGCTCCCAGAACAAACCCGATCACAAATTCAATCACCAGCGATAGCGGCGATAGCTCCTCTGACACCGAAACGAGTGGCAACATAAAGAGACTAACCCCTATCGCCAAAAGAAAGCGGGGAAAGAGCGAGAGCGCCTCGCCAATCGGAAGGGATACGACGCACCCAAAACACCTCAGCGCGAGCGCGGCGGCCACAAGAGGATCCGTAGAGGGATTCACGGCCCCCTCCGCCCGATCATCTCGATCGCTCGCAATGAACGTTCAAAAAGCGCCGCTACCTCGTTCCCGACCCAATCGCCCCCTACAAGCACGAGCGTGAGCAAGGTCAGAAACTTCACAAGATGTGACACGCTCTGTTCTTGAATCTGTGTTACCGCTTGCAGAAGGGCAACGACACCCGATGTGAACGCGATACCGACCATCGGAATTCCCGCCACAAGGACCACGAGCATAACACTATCCAGAATAAGCGACTGCATCTTTACCTCACCGATACGCGGCGATGAGCCCCTTCGCCAACAAGAGCCATCCATCGGATGACACAAAGAGAAGAAGCTTGAGAGGAAGGCTCACCGTTATCGGACTCATCATGGTGAGGCCGAGAGCGACCAGGATATTACTGACGACCAGATCGATGACGAAGAACGGTATGAGCAAAATAAAGGCGATAAGAAAGCCCTTTTTAATCTCCGAGAGTACGAACGCCGCTACTATCGTCGTCAACGAAAGCTCCGCCTTACGCTCTTCCCCATCTCCCGAGACCGCTAAACGCTGAAAGGTCTGAAGCTCTCGCTCTCCACAATGCGCCAGGAGAAAGTCGCGCCACGGAAGGAGTACCTCGTCACCTCGCTTGAGCAGTTCGCTTAGCTTTGGAGGCCGCCCATCGAAAAGGTGAGACGCCGCCAGTACCGCATGGGTCCTTTCTATCACAGGTTGCATAACCACAAGTGACATCACCATCGAGAGCGCCATCACCAGGGAGGCGCTCGGCGCCTGCTGCGTGCCGAACCCGCTACGGATAAGGCTCAACACGATCGAGAACTTAAGGTAACAGCTACCGATCGCTATCAGGATCGGCACCAGGCCGATCCCCAACGACACAATCAGGAGCGTTTCAGGCGATAATGTTTTCATCTCGCTCCTCCCGCGCTCGACGAGACCTGCGGAGGAATCCGGAGAGCGCCCCCACCATGGTGAAATCTCGACGAACCTCAAAGCCAGCCACCTTGATTCCGAGGTCGGAGAACCGCTGCATGATTCTCCTTTGGTCCCGGTTCATTGATGTCACAAGGGTCTGATGAGAGGACTCCACCACAATACTAACCGCACCATTCGGTTTCGCGGCGACCCGACACAAAGCTGAGCCCCCCTCATGCTCCGTACTCATACGCACCGCGGGCGGAGACCCATCGGCGGCTTCAACGTCTACGCCCCGCAGGATCGACACCGTCGGAGGAGAGCTCTCACGATCTCTTTGCGAGCACTCCTCACTCCGATGAGGAAACACCTGAGGTTCATGAGGAACGATGTGCGCGGCCGTGGCGAGGTGCTGGCTTTGCATGCCCCACCCTGCCGTGGCCGATCGTTCAGCCGGTTCATGGCGCTTCCGCGCATCGTCCCACGGATCCCTGTCTACCCGCTGGACGGCGTTCGCCGCGCGTCGCGAAACAGTGAGTTCCTCTACCTCTTCACCGCGTCGCTCCGCGAGAGCCCGAGCTTGGGAAACACGCTCCTTGCTCACCATCTTTTCAAACGCGGACGCGACACATGAGGCCTTGATAACTTTTGAGATCTGACCCTGAAGCTCCCGCGAGGTGGTACGTTGCTCACACCGCGCCTTGCACACGACGTCGCACGCCTCGCCAACCCGAAGCAAGGCAGGCGCTCGTGTTGAGTGAGCGGAGCCTCCATCAGCAATCGGCGAGGTCGCGGCTCGAGCGACCTCTCGCCAAAATCGATCTTCATGTCCGCGCACGCGCTCGCGAGCCCGAGCGTCGCGAGCGTGCGCGTGTGCGAGCGCGACCCTCTCTCGCCGATGCTCAGCCGCGGCGTGAGCGCTCTTCATTCGCAAGAGTTCTCCTTGAATCACGCCACCCTCACTGAGATTGCTGTAGTCTACGAAGGGACGCCACGGCGCTCTCAGCAACCTTTGATACTACCTCAACGCGGAGCTGATACCGGGTCACATCCATCTGGAGACGGAGCAGTCCGGTCAGATGGCTGAGGGTCCCAGAGGGCGCGGCCGTTTTAGTTTCCGAGGCTGAGAGATACGAGGAGACCTTGTTGACGATATCCTGCCAACCTCCACTTGTTGGCATCGGGGGTGCGGTGAGAATTTCTCCTACCTGCGCACTTGTGGTCGCCGAAGGAAGAGGTGAAAGCGCCGAGCTCATAGGTAGTCCTCCACAAACACTCTGGTATCGGCGATGAGGAAAAAAAGTTGTGTAAAAAGTCCCTAAGTAAGGGAGGCAAAACCACGCTGACGCGTGCTTTTGCTAGGTAGCGGTGCTACCGCACCGCTTTCTTCTCGCGTCTTTGCGATCAAAATGGGGTTCACACTTATGCTAAACAACGCGAATGCGTTGTTTAGCCTCACTTCCCTCCACCGATCACGAAATGAGTCTTTTCCTGGAGCCGAGTTATCAGTAGGCTAGGAGAGGTAGAGAGAACCTCCAACTATCTCTCCTCACACCCAAAATTCATCGGGATGCGGCGATGGCTCTTGACCCCTCACTCAACGAAAAAATTATCGATGTAGGCCGGCAGGTCTTTGGCGACCTTGGCGACACCGATCCCTCGTTGCTCGATCCCCGTTACCTCAACTCCCTGCTCATGCGGTGGTCTATGGGCCAGCCGGAATTCAAAGTGAACCTCTTCCGGCTCGTTGATGTTCTTCCGACCCTCACATCAAACCAAGCGATAGCTGAGCACGTTCGCGAATATCTCATCCCTCCTGCGAACAAGATGCACCCCTCTCTCGGCTGGTTTATCAGCCTGTGCCAACAGCCCCTCCTCGCGAACGTCGCGGCCTTCATGGTCAAACAGGGAGTGAAGCAGATGGCGAGCATGTTCATAGCCGGAAACTCTCCCACCGCCGCGCTGCCCGTGCTGCGACGGCTTCGCGGCGAGCGGTATTCCTTCACCGTGGATCTCCTGGGTGAATTCTGCGTATGCGAGAAAGAGGCGAACGAATACCTCAATCGATACCTCGACGCGATTGAGACCTTCGGGGCCACCATCCCGACGTGGAAAGAGGGACGCCCGATCCTAGAGGGGCACCCAGGAGAGATCAGCCCGGTATGTATCTCGGTAAAACTCTCCGCGCTCTACTCCCAAACGAACGCGCTCAACTTTGAGCGAAGCGTTTGCGTCTTAAGCGAGCGGCTTGCCGCGATCGCTCGACGTGTTAAGAGATACGGAGCGCTCATGTACGTGGACGCCGAGGACTCGGGGAATAATTCGATCATCTACGAGGCGTTCAAACGGGTATTCGGCTCCTCGGAATTCATCGATCTTCCCTACCCCGGTATCGTCATTCAGGCGTACGCGAAAAATTCCGAAGCCCGGGTCGACGAGATGTTGGCGTTCGCCCGCCAACGAGGCGCACCGCTCGCCATCCGATTGGTTAAGGGCGCGTACTGGGACTTTGAACGGGTCGTGAGCAGCCAGAACGATTGGGAGTTTCCGTTGTGGTCGAAGAAACAATCCTCTGACGCACACTACGAGTACCTGTCGAGAAAACTCCTCGACAACCACACGCTCTGCTTGCCAGCGTTCGGATCGCATAACATCCGCTCGCTCTCGCACGCCTGCTGCTACGCGGAATCGATCGGCCTCTCAAAGAGCGACTTTGAGGTTCAAGTACTCTACGGAATGGCGGAGCCTATCGCGAGGGCGTTTATGAAACGAGGACATCTTGTGCGCATGTATGTTCCGCTCGGAGAGCTCCTTCCGGGAATGGGCTACCTTGTGCGGCGCCTTCTCGAAAATACCTCCAATGAGTCGTTTTTACGTCACACCTTCTTTGATGAGGATGAGGTCTCTACGCTTTTGAGGGAACCTCACCTTCAGCTGGAAGATAGCGCGCTTATCGCGCCGACCTCACCACCCTCTTCAATCACCCAAGATTCACTATCACCTGAGCGGGTAAACGAACTACCATAACTATTTTCGAGTATGAGGATCCTCCATGACGCACCCATCACCCTTTAAAAATGAGCCCCTCCTCGACTTCAGCGAGGAGCGCAATCGGCGTTCGGTTCTCAGCGGTCTCGCGGAGGTCGAGCGCCTCATCGCGCAGGGAGCCTTTTACGCGCGACCCATCATCAATGGCGAGGAGATTCGAAGCGGCGATACTTTTGCCCGGACCGATCCAAGCGATCACACACAAACGGTCGGAGTCGTTGAGTTTGGTGACGTATCGATGGCGGAGCGAGCGGTCACGACATGCGCGGCGGGACTTCGGTCATGGAGCGCTACCTCGATTGAGCATCGCGCCCAAACGCTCAATCGCATGGCGTCGATTATGCGTAACCGAAAGAGCTCCCTTACCGCTCTTATTATTCGCGAGGTCGGAAAAACGTGGAGAGAAGCGGACGCGGACGTCGCCGAAGCTATCGATTTCTGTGACTACTACGCGGCTGAAATTCGCCGAATCGAGCCTTTTCGCCTAACCCAACAGGTCATGGGAGAGGAGAATCACTATCTGTACCAACCTCGTGGCGTCACGGTTGTTATATCACCATGGAACTTCCCACTCGCAATCGCCTGCGGAATGACCGTGGCGGCTTTGGTGACCGGCAACACGGTCGTGCTCAAGCCTGCGGAGCAGTCGAGCCTGATTGCGCACCAACTCGCTCGTATCATCCTCGAAGCGGGTGTTCCTCGCGACGCCTTCGCCTTCCTCCCTGGAAAGGGTGAGGAGGTTGGGCCATACCTCGTGCAACATTCCCATGTAGCGATGATCGTATTTACGGGCTCACGCGCCGTCGGCCTCAACATCGTTGAGTCGGCGTCCAAGGTTCCGGCTGGTCAGCGGATGATTAAGAAGGTGGTCGCCGAGCTTGGCGGAAAGAACGCTATCATCGTCGATGAGGACGCTGATTTCGATGACGCTATCCGCGGGGTGCTCAGCTCAGCGTTCGGATACGCTGGCCAAAAATGCTCGGCGTGCTCCCGCCTTATCGTTGTCGGCAGCGCCTACGAGCCTTTCATCGAGAGGCTCGCGGCCGCCACACAGGATCTTATTATCGGCAACGCCAGCGACCCTTCGAGCTTTCTTGGCCCAGTGGTCGACCAAGAAGCCCACGGACGAATCACTGCCACGATTAGCTCCGCGTCTGAGGGGCTCACGCTTCTCGCGCACGCGAAGGTTCCAGCAGAGCTCTTCCAGCGAGGGAACTTCGTTCCACCGACACTATTTCGAGACGTACCCTCGTCGCATACAGTATGGACCGATGAAATATTCGGTCCCGTACTCGCCTGCGCGCAGGCGCGCGACTTCGACCACGCCTTGGATCTCGCCACGGCGTCGGAATACGCGCTGACGGGGGGCGTTTTCTCTCGTCATCCTCACAATCTCGCCCAAGCACGAGAGCGATTCCGCGTTGGAAATCTCTATATCAATCGCGGCATAACGGGCGCCATGGTTGAGCGACAACCGTTCGGTGGTTTTGGTATGTCAGGTGTTGGTTCGAAAGCCGGAGGCCCCGATTACCTCCTGCAGTTCATGGAGCCACGGGTCGTTACTGAAAACACCATGCGCCGCGGATTTACCCCAGACATCGGATAGGAACGAGCGGCAGTGTCAACTCTCATGCTTCGGCACCGAATTACTATTACGGGGGCGTGTGTGGTCGTCGCTGTATTCGCCATCTCCGCGTGCGCCAAGCTTTCATTGCTACCAAGACATCCCGAAGCGAAGAGCGCGGTTGATAGACTCCTAAGTGACGACCAGCTCCTACGGGATGAGGCGCGCGTTGAGCTTCTTGCGCTTGGTGAGGGGGCGATGCCGGAGATTCGAGAGCGTTTCGATGAGGGGTCTCCCGTGGAGCGACACACGATGGTTGAGATCGTGGCGACTATCGGCAAACCGAGCCAAGTTGTCAGGGATGTCTTTGTCGAGGCGGGACGCGATCCCGAGCCTCAGGTCAGGCAGTTCGTGGCTTTTCGATCCGCTCACGCTACAGAGTTCCACCACGACCTGTTTCCAACCCTTCACACGCTCGCGTTCGATGGGCTACCGGAGGTTCAAGCGGCCGCTATTACCACGCTGAGTGGATTCAGCCCACCGGACACCCTCTCCTCGGAGGAACTTCTGCGCCTCATGAAGAGCGAATCCCCATTAGTGCTCGCCGCGGCTACGACCATGGCGCTTTCTCGACCTGAGCGAGAGCTCCAGGAGGCGACACGGAAGGCACTCCCTATCTTAGTCGGAGAGATGATGAATCCCTCTCCCCTCGTGCGGGCGGCCGTGATTATCGCGATCGGACGATACGGACCTGCCGCGAGCCCCGCCGCTCCCCCACTAGCTGGAACCCTCGCCCACGATCCAGTACCAGAGATTCGCCTGCAGGCGGCGCTCGCGCTCATGAAGACGAAGATGCGCTCGGCGCGTGAAGCTGCCCTACCAGCTCTCCAAGAGTTCGCTACCAGCGCTAATCCCGCTCTTGCGGGACCCGCGCAACGAGCGCTCGCGATGGAGCAACCGACCTCCCCCCAAAGCGGCCCCCCTACCAGCGCACTTCCCCAGGCCGAACCATCCGTCGCTCCCGCGGCACGGTAGCGGACGGAGCGTTATCCTCCTCAACAAAGATATATCGGCAGGCTAGCTTTCTGGTTAAGTGAGGAACGTAAGCTTCGACGGGACCATCGCCCATCACGAAAGGGTCGTCTGGGATACCAGACGGCGCTCCCCCCTTTTGCTCTTACCACTAGAACCCACTATACTTGTGGGATGCTTGACGCACTCCTCGCCTCCCATGGGTTGGTCGCCTATCTCCTTGTGATCGCTATCCTCCTTGGGAGCGCCTTCGGCTTACCAGTTCCAGAGGATCTCTCGCTCATCATCGCCGGAATACTCGTCGCTTCCGAAAACGCCGAGCTCTGGATTATGCTCCTCACCTGTTACTTCGGTATTATCCTAGGCGACCTGATCATCTATCGGCTTGGATGGATTACGGGTCCCCGTCTCTTGCGAAAGCGGTGGGTCAAACGTTACATGACCTCATCGAAGCTCCAAGGGCTCCGCGCCAATCTTGAGCGAAAGACCTTCCTCACTATCTTTGTGGCCCGACATCTCTTCTATCTTCGAACTATTACCTTCCTCGTCTGTGGAGCTGTGCGCGTTTCGTTCACTCGCTTCCTCATCGCTGACGCCATAGCCGCTCTCATCACGACACCCCTTATGCTCGGGGTCGGGTATCTCTTCGGGCAGCACTACGACCAGATCGTTGAGTACATGAAGCAGGTTAAACTCATCCTCGTCCTGGGAGGTATCGGCGTCGCGATTTACCTCTACTTCCGGTTCCGAAAGAAGGTAGAGAGCCACGCTGAGGGGGTAGAGGATGAGGAGTTTGACGAAGAGGAGGAATCCTCAGAGGTCGAGGAGACCCCGACGATTCACTAGGGAAACAAAGCAAAACAACGCATTCGCGTCGTTTCGCATGGTTGTGAATTCTATTTTGGTTGCGCAGATGCGAGAAGTTGGTTTTTTGGCTCCGAAATTATTCATGACCTCGCTGACGATGACGAATATGTTTACGGCACAACGTAAAGCGATAGCCGTGGACGGTTATCAGATCGCGTCACACGTAGCCGTCAGCGTCAGCGAGTATTCCTCTGAAGATCGAAGAGCAGCCCTAGATCCACTTTCGCGGTAGGAAGGGTTTTGCCTCGATTGCCTACGCACCGACGTACGCGGCCATCTGGGAATCAAGCTTCTCCATCGCTCGAACGATCTCGAACTGTGTGCGTGCCCGCTCCAAGTTGTGCCGGGGTCGATGGATACGGAAGTAGGTGTCCCCTTGCAGATAATCAGTAAGGAACCGAACACCTAAAATAAGGGCGAGAACACAAGGAGAAACCGAGAGAAGGGAACGTTCTTTAGCCGTGAGCATATCTCCCACCTCTGAGAGATAGCCATCACAGATCGCCCGATAGAGGTTCATATCGACAACCACCTTGGAGAAGTCCTGCTCATCCTCCGCGCACGGCACCGCCGTATTCCGGACGAGATCGCCGAAATCGAAGAGCGGGGTTCCCGCCATCGCGGTGTCAAGGTCGAGGAGACACACCGCGGTATCGCCAGCGGAGTTGTAGAGAACGTTATTGAGCTTCATGTCGTTATGCGACACCCGGAGTGGAATCTCCTGTTTTTCCAGCGCGGATATCAAAGCTCCTCCGAGCTCCCGCCGGGACTGCGCGAAATCGATCTCCTCCATCGCCTCGCGGGCCCGCCCCGCGCGGTCCTCCCGCAACGATGTGGCGAAGGCATCATACCGCCGCAAACCGTGGTGAAAGTATGGAATCGTATCCTTAAGTATCGTCGCCGATGTTTTTGCCAAGGCACGCTGGAACCGGCCGAGAATAGCGGCAGCCTCTCGGGCTACATGGGTACTTGGACACACATCGTACGACACCGTATTCTCGATGTAGTCGAAACTTCGCCAGTACTCCCCCCCTTCGTCTCGCAAATAAGACGCGCCGTTTTTGGCCCGAATTAACGTAAGGGTCGTTTCACCTGGGATAACTGGTCTCTCCAACAGATCTTTTTGAAGCGCCTCGGTCACTATCTCAAGGTTTCCCATTAACGCTTCGATGTCGGTGAACACCCGATGATTTACAGACTGGTGAATATAGCGTTTGCGCTGACCGCTTACGTTCCAGTGACCGATATAGGTCCGGTTGATGTGTCCCCGCTTGAGCTCCTCCACGCTGTGAAGAGTGCCGGGGATGTCGAACTGAGTCAGGATATGAATGGGAACGTTCTTTGATTGCTCCATAGTTCAACTATCCTCGCTTCTTCCTACATCGCGGTTGTCGCCTCACCACCCCCGCTCGGCGACGGCCTTGGCGGAACGGCGACGTTTGTCTCTCCTTCATCGCTCAAAAGTCCTTGAACGAACTCTTCAACGGAGAACGGTAAGAGATCGTGAGCTTTCTCTCCTACGCCAACGTAGAATACAGGAATCTTGAGCTCCTGAGAGATAGCAACGATGATGCCCCCTTTAGGCGTTCCATCGAGCTTCGTAACCACAAGCCCTGAGAGCGGCGTGCTTGCGTTAAACTCACGCGCCTGAGAGAGCGCGTTCTGCCCACTGACCCCATCGACGACCAGGAGCGTCTCATGGGGCGCGTCAGCCACGTGCCGACGAATGGAGTTCCGAACCCCCTCGAGCTCCTGCATCAGATTCGACTTGGTGTGCAGCCTCCCGGCGGTGTCTATCAGAACGACATCAGCGCCCTGTTCCTTCGCCGCTACCATGCCATCAAACACGACGGCCGCGGGCTTGGCGTTCTCCGCACCACTATAGACCGAGAACCCGGTTCGATTGCCCCACTCCTGCAGCTGCTGCACCGCCGCGGCGCGGAAGGTATCGGCCGCGATAGCGACAACCTTCTTTCCCAAGTCCTGGTAGCGTGTGGCGAGTTTCGCCACGGTGGTAGTCTTACCAACCCCATTCACACCTACGACGAGGATCACGAGGGGATGACCAACGGGTTGATAGACGCGATGATCGGTAGGAACCGGTATAAGCTCCCTCCGAATTCCCTCCTTCAGGAGATCTCGCAGAACGCTCTCGGTGACCTCATTCTGCTGCGAAGCTCGTTCCCGCACCGTGTTCACAAGGGAATCAGCCACCCGAGCGCCAACATCACTCGTGATCAACATCTCCTCAAGGTCATCCAAACTCGCGGAATCAACGCTCTTCCTTCCGGTAAAGAGACTCTTAATTTTTCCTAAGAAACTTGTACGGCTCTTCGCCATCCCCTTAGCTATCGTCGAGACCTCCCTTTTCTCCGGGGCTACCTTATCAACGACGGGCGCGGGTTTGACCTCAGGCATCGCCGGAGGTGCGGGCACTGCCTCAACAGGGGCCACCACGACCTCGGGAGGAGCCATCACTTCAGGAACGACTGGCTGAAGGGGTCGCTCAGTTGGAGCCTCAAGCACCTTTACCGCCTCAGCCGCTTCAACGCGAGAGCTCTCACTCAGGTCACGCCGCCACGCCTCCACCTGCTCTGCGAGCCTCTTCACTTCACCTCGAAGGTGCGCGAGCTCTTGTTGAGAGGAGTTCTGAGCCCCCTTTGTCTTGAGGGAAAGGATCCCGACGATGCAGTAGAGAAGCACAAGGCCGAGGACAAGCAGGGATATCTCAGTATCAACCGCGCCTACAATCACGTAGAGAAGGGCATAAAGATTTTGAATGTCATCGACCATATTCGTATCACCACAAACAGCCACACCGACCTGAGGTCGGTGTGGTATGAGACCTGGCTCGCGCGGCCTCCGAACGTACCCGCGCTCCAGCCAGGCCGACCTGCGCCCCCTTATCCAGCGTGCTTTTCAGCGTCCTGCAACGAGACCGTCAACACCTTTGAAGCGCCAGGTTGCGGCATCGTTACACCGACCAACGTATCAGCCGCCGCCATCGACGCCTTATTGTGCGTAATCATGAGGAACTGAGTGCGAGCGCTCATCTCCTTAATGAAGGCAACGAAACGATGTACGTTAGCTTCGTCAAGTGGCGCGTCAACCTCGTCCAGCACGCAGATAGGGCTTGGACGAACCATGAACATACTGAATACAAGCGCGATAGCGCAGAGAGCCTTCTCTCCACCGGAGAGGAGGTCGATGCTCTTTGGCTTCTTACCTGGAGGGCACACAAGGATCTCCACACCGCTTTCGAGGGGCTTCTCTGGATTTTCCAGGTGCAGTTCCGCTTTACCTCCGCCGAAGAGCTTCGGACCGAAGATAGAGAAGTTCTTGCTGATCGTCTCAAAGGTTTGGATGAAGCGACGAGCGCACGCCTCTTTGAGCTCGACGAGCGTCACCGAGAGGGTCTCAATCGCCCGAACAAGATCCTCACGCTGGGTAGTGAGGTCCTCAAGTCGTTTGGCCTCAACCTCATGTTGCTCAATCACGGATGGATCGACCTCACCCTCTCGCTCCAACCGCTGACGCATTCCTGTTACCCGAGCGTCAAGCTCACGACGAGCGTGGTCGTGAAGCAGCTCCGTTGTCTCTTGGTTCTTACGAACCTCCTCAAGCGCCTCCTCGCCGAAGGACTCACAAAGCGCGGCCTCCGCGCTGCCGAGCTCTCCTTTGATTCGCTCACCCGCCATACGCTCGCGAACGAGCCGATCGCGAGCAGCCTCGTATCCCTGGCGCTTAAACTCAAGGTCTCGAAGAAGCTTGGTGACACTATCGCGAACACCACGGCGTTTCTCCTCAACAGCTCGAAGGTTCTCGGTTACCTCTTTGTAGGCGTTCTCCACCTCAGAGTTGTCTTGCTCTTTCAACGTTTCAATTTCAAGGGTCAGCTCCTCAATCGCGCCCTCAAGCGCGGTCATCTGGCTGAGAACCTCTTGGGCTTGCGGTTCAATACGCTGAACATCCGCGTCGAGCTGATTGAGCATCTTCGCTTCGCTCGCCAATCGTCCTCGGATCTCTCCCTGACGGTTCGAAAGTTCGCGCAGCCTCTGTTGAGCCTGCTGAATGGCGCGCACTAATTCAGCGTGCCGCCTCTCGCACTCGTTCAATCGAGCGACGGTCGCGTCCCGCTCAGCCACGATGGAGTCATACGCTCCCTGATTCTCGTCGATAACACGGGTGGCCTCGTCGACCTTGTTCTTGACCTGGATGATTCCACCCTCATGGCGAAGGCTGTAGAAGCTCCACGGAGAGAGCAGGTCTCCGGTCTCTGTCACCACTACGAGATCGAGCGGCGGCTCACCTCCACTAGTTTGAGCTTCAGAGAACTTGATAGCGGTGTCGAGGTCTTGGGCGACCCACACGTTGGAAAGAAGTCGCTCAACCAATCCCTTGCTCCAATCGGAGGTCTTGATGAAATCGAGGATAGGAGTCACACCCTCAACGCGCGCGATCGAGCGCTCCGATGGTGATGGCGGCGACACCTGAGCGAAGAGTCCAAGACCTATCCCCTTCTTATTCTGCGGGTCAGCTTTGAGCACCATCTCCTGGAAGCTTCGCGCCACCTTGGAAACGTTATCAACTACCAGGAAGGAGGCTCGCTCCGCGAGAACGGCCTGCAAGCACTTAGCGTATCGATCAGGAACGGTAATACCATCGACGAGTAGCTTGAAATCCCCCGTCACCTCAGCGGGCATCTTGAACTCACCGCCAAGCGCTCGCTTAAGCTGCGTAAGTGGAGAGGCCGCGGTAAGTTGAGCCTGCATAGCCTCGCGTCGGCTCTGCGCTGACACGAGCTTGTCACGAAGCTCTCGGATCGTTCGCTCTTGGTTCCGCTGCGCCTCGCGGAGATGATTAATCTCCTGGGTGAGCTGCGCAAGCTCCTCTTCACCGGAGAGATCGAGTGAGGCCAATCCCTCCTCAATCTCCATCGCTTGTGCCTCAAGGTTTGAAAGGGCGTTTTGCGAATCCTGGCGTCGGGCGAGCAGTGTACTCTTACGCTCTTCGAGTCGCGCGATCTCGGTAGAACGAGCTTGCACAACCGACTTTATTTCCCGCAAACGAGACTCACGTGTGTTCACTTCCCGCTGACGGCGATTCAACTCATCTCGCAACTGTTCAGCTTGGGTTCGATAGAGCTCAACCTCAGCGTCGAACCGATTCCCCTCCTCACGAGATTCCTGCTCAACGCGTCGAGCCTCGTTGAGAGCTCCCTGCGCGACCTGCTCTTCATGCTCGAGCTGGGCAGCCTTGTGCGCGCTCTCCCCTACCCGTTTGAGGAGTCGGAGCAAAGTGTCAGCGAAAAGCTCTCGCTCCGCGACCTTCAACTCCTCTTTGATCTCGGCGCGAGCGATAGCGCGAGCGGCTTGACGCTTCAAGTTGCCGACCTGTCGCGTTACCTCTTTGATAACGTCATCAAGACGGACGACCTGGGCATTGGTGTCGTCAACGCGCTTAGACACCGCGTTCATGTGTTCACGGAATCCAGCGATGTGCGCTGCCTCCTCGATAACGATACGGCGATCGTCAGGCTTAGCGGTGATGATACGGCCGATCTCTCCCTGAGCGATAATCGTGTATCCACGAGCCGCAAGCCCGACCACGCGGAAGAACTCCTTAATGTCTTTAAGGCGACATGGAACCTTGTTCAGGAAGAATTCGGACTCTCCACTTCGATAGAGCCGTCGGGTAACCTGAACCTCAGTCACCGATTGAAGCCAGGAGTACTTAGAGAGCGAGGCTCGAATATCGGAGATGAAGTCTCCAGACACTACCTCGCCAGCGATCTCTATCTTAGCCGGCGCGGTGGTTGTAGGTTGCTCAACGTTCGGGGATTGCTCAGTGGTACTGGCCTGTTCATCGGTTTCAGCCTCGCCTTCCAGGGACTGCTCACCCTCCACCTCATCATTTTGGCTCTCGTCCGTTTGCTCTTCCGATGAACCTGCGACAACCTGGTCAGTATTCTCGGGCGTACCTCCCAAAAGGGGAGCCGCAGCCGATTCTACAGTGTCCGCTCCTGCCTGGGCGCCGGGCTCAACCACGTTAGCGGCCTCTGTCTGTTCGTAGTAGCTTAAGAGATCTTGAAAGAGAGTGCCCTTGTCAGCGCGGATGACGAGCGAAACCTCCGCAAGACCGAGGGGGCGGAACGACTCCGTTCCATTGAAGATAACATCCTCAAGGGTGTCACCGCGGAGAGAGGAAGCGCGGGTCTCTCCAAGTACCCATCGAAGGGCATCGATGATGTTTGATTTTCCGCAGCCGTTAGGTCCAACAACGCCCGTTATTCCCGACTCGAGGGGAAGAACAAGACGCTCCATGAATGATTTGAACCCGAAGATGTCTAAACGCTCTACTCGCATCGCAACTGCTATCGCTCAAAACTACACATATTGAAAGGGCTGTCGGTTTCATCGAACCGACCTGATCCCAAACCGACTCAAAACGCCTTTTGAACGACAGAGACGGGGGCGATGTTAGGTTTAACACTCTTAAAACAAGAAAGCACTACCCAGTTTCAGGATTTGGGGTGGGGGGGATGCGTTCATACCCGGAGGGCCCGTCTCCCGACGGGCCGGGGATGCACGTATGTTTCATGGCGAGTTACGGCCCCTGAGGACAGGGGCCCTCCGGGTAACGATGTGTGCCGTGCGATTTAGAGGTCCACCCCTACTCAGGCTTAGTAGGCTCGCTAGGATTTGTCTCCGAAGCCGTATCAGCTATTTCAGCCTCCACGGACTCCCTCCCATCCCCACCTCCCAGCACCGTGGACCCAATACGCTTGGTAATCTCAGCGAGTGTTCCGTGGTGCGGCGTAAGGATAGCGAGCGAATAGTCGATTGCGGAGATATACGAGAACGCGAGAGAGACGATCAGAATATTCAATCCTATAAACTGCGCGGTTACTCGGTACCCAAGAAACGGGAACGAGTAGTCGTAGAGAAGGAGCGCCAAGATCGCCACCATCTGCAGGGCGCTCTTAACCTTTCCACCCGTCTTCGCGGCGACAACCGTGCCATCCTTAGCGGCGAACGCCCGTAATCCGGTAATCCAGAGCTCTCGAGCGAGGATGAGGGTAACCATCCATCCGGGAACGAGAGAGACGCAGTTGTCGTCTCGCAGGGACACCAACATTACAAGCGCCGCCATCACCAGGATCTTGTCCGCCAGCGGGTCGAATAGTTTCCCAAAATCGCTGATCGCTTTGTAGCGGCGCGCGATATAGCCGTCGGCGTAATCGGTGAGCGCCGCGCAGACAAAGATAACCGCGGCTAAATTGAGTGAACTACGAGTAGGCTCTATTAATACGGCGACGAACACCGGGATTAGGATCAGCCGCAGAAAGGTGAGCCAATTAGGAATTCGTTTGAACCAGTTAGCCATGCGCTACGGCAGTATACTGCTTTTTGAGGTGCAGTACACGCCTTACATAGTTTTGGGTCTCAGAATATGGGGGAATACCTCTATATCGTTGGACTGGCACGTCCCCCGCGTTATACGCGGCCAAAGCGTGGGCCTCGTTTCCGTACCGCTTGAGGAGTCTCGCCAGGTATTGAGTTCCACCGTGAATGTTCGATTCCGGAACAAAGGCGTTTCCGACCCCCATCATGCGAGCAGTTCCGGGCATCAGCTGCATCAACCCCTGCGCCCCCTTCGGCGAGAGAGCTCGTGGGTTAAATCCGGACTCTACGTGAATGACGGCCTTGATGAGGTTCGGATCCACACGATGCTTCCGAGCCGCCTCGTGAATCGCTCTTTCGTACGCAGCCGACGAGTGCAATCTTCGACCACCTTTAAATCGGCCCTGTCGGTGATAGGTAAATCCGTTTGCTCGCGCGGTAAAAACCTCCGCATGCTCCCCCTCGCCTGGCTTCTTTGTCGTAAAGCGAATGACCCCACCTGGCTCACGGATAACGTAGATCTTTCCGTCCGCGGCATGGGCTGGTAATGCCACCGTAGCCATAGCGAGCAGCACCCCACACAGAAGTGGCAGCGACATAAATTTTAATACGATACGCGCCTTAGACATATCCTCGCCTTTGTCAGCCTTGTCTCTCTTCAGAACAAAACTTTCCGACGTTGATTTTGATGCGAACTCTCTGGCAAGGGGCGTATAAGAATTATCCAAACAACATTTGAGGGCGCAAGTCATTGAAAGAATTAAGCGCTCGGCATTCCAGCTCCCTCCATCCCGCTAGGTATTTGAACGGCGCGGCGCATACGAAATCAGCCCACGTTGAGAGATCCGCGACGTACAAAAGAAACGAGCGGAGAACTCAATCAGAGTTCCCCGCTCGTGTTGATGGTAGCTGGTCGCCGGGATAGCGCGCGCTCCCCGGCGCTGGTCTTACTGCAGCAGCGCAAGCGCAAGCTGAGGCTGTAGATTAGCCTGAGCAAGGATCGCCGCACCTGTCTGTTGAAGGATGTTCAATCGAGTAAGCTCCGCAGCCTCACTTGCCACATCAACGTCACGGATTCGCGATTCCGCTGCCGCGTAGTTCTCCCGAGCGACCTGGAGGTTCGAAACCGATGAAAGAAGTCTCGACTCCACCGCTCCTAAGCCACCGCGAATAGAGTTCATCGAGTGAAGAGCCCCATTGACTCCATCGAGCGCGAATCGAGCCGCGCTCTGTCCCAACTCAATCGAGTTTCCTGTCAACGAGTACGAGAGAGATGAACTTCCGAGCCCAAGTCCAGCCAGCGTCGAGTTCGCCTGATCAACGGTGAAGCGGGAGTTAGCTGTCGCATCGAACCCTACTTGTAACACCATCGCGTTGCCACCAGCGAGGAGTTGCACGCCGTTAAACGCGGTGGTGGTAGCGATCCGCTCGATCTCAGACCCGATAGCTACAAACTCAAGCTGCATCGCCGAGCGTTGATCTGCGGTGTACGTTCCGGTCGCGGACTGCTGAGCGAGCTCAGAGAGACGCTGAAGGAATGCGCTTACCTGTTCTAGCGCACCATCCGCGATCGATACAGCCGAAATACCGTCTTGGGCATTTCGAACAGCCACCGTAGCGATGCGCTGACTGGTTCTGAGCGAGTCAGCGATAGCGAGACCAGCCGCGTCGTCAGATGCGCTGTTAATTCGCCTACCGGAGCTGAGCCTGTTGTAGGTATTAGAGAGGGATTGTGATGTCGAGCTCAACATTCGTTGAGCTCGAAGAGACGCGACGTTGGTTCTTATGTTAATTGTCATTATATTTCCTCCTTGAAATTATCGGTGTCGCTCCATCAATCCTTTGACGAAGACTGCCGGAAGTTCCGACGGAAATCCGACACCGACTACAGCAACTCCTCGCTCCGCGCGCGCCAGGCACTGCGCGCATGGCTGAGAAACCAACCGTAGATATGTAACTACCAGCCTATGTAATGAATACTGCAACCGCTTGGTCTTGCGTGAACTGCAACAGCTGCTGAGACCACCGGGAGTTTCCCCCCGATGAAGATACTTACGGCCGCTTAGAGCTAAACCTTAAGCTCTTTTTGACACCCCTCAGTGTTTGGGCTTTTAGAGGCACAGGAGCACACGAAAACGGGTCGCAAATACCTGTACTAGCTGGGCGAAAGGCCACCTCCACAGCCGGGATCGGCCAGGGCGCCGTCCCCTCCAAGCATATATTTTTTGACCACAAGCCACGCAAAGACAGGTCATTTTCTTTCGCGCGCAAAAACTCGCGACAGCGAGGCTTTGCCTCTTCTCCCTAGCCAAGGATCTCACCTTCTGACATTCTCTCACCTCATGGATACCAAAAAAGCGCTCTCTCTTCTTTGCCTCTCCCTGATTCAACTCTCCGGCTGCAGCGACCGAGAGTTTGCGCTGAATAATACCGCGACCGGAACCGCCGCGGGCTCCGCGCTCGGTGCTGGAGTTGGGGCGATTGTGGGAAATCAATCCGGTAACACAGGAGCTGGCGTGGCGATCGGAGCTGGGGCTGGAGCCCTCGGGGGCGCGTTGATCGGGGCACAAGGGGATGCGCAACGACAACGGACAGAGGACCAGGAGGAGCGACTTCGTCGTCAGGAACGGGAGCTTGAACGCCAACGACGGGAGATAGAGGAGCTCAAGCGCGGTCGGCAGTACGACTCGACTGGATCGATTAAGCCTTCGAACTCACAGCCGTCATACTCACAGCCATCAGAATCACAGCCATCAGAATCACAGCCATCAGAATCACAGCCATCAGCTCCTTCGGATTCATACCAACGTTACCCGGACGATCCAGCGTATAGCGACAATCGAGATGATCGTCTGTACGACGACACCGATGACGATTTCCGCCAGGACCTCTAAGATGGGAGGCAAAACCTTGCGTCGCGAGGTTTTGCCTCATTTCCCTACCTACGGCATCGAAACGAGTGCGGCCCCCGCACCACCTCCCGCCGCGCAGATACTGATTGCGCCTCGTGAGAGTTTGCGCTGACGTAACGCCTGACAAGTAGCGAGCAGAATACGTCCACCCGTAGCGGCGAACGGATGACCGAGAGCGATAGAACCTCCGGCGACATTCATCTTATCGCTCGGTATCTCTCCCCGCACCTCCGTGTTCGGATAGCGAGTCCACCCATCCCGCCACACCTTCATGTTACAGAGCACCTGAGCCGCGAAGGCCTCGTGGACCTCGAACAGGTCGACATCACGAAACCCAAGATTAAACCGTCTCAACAGCCGCGGCAGAGCTAACGCCGGTGCCATCAGGAGACCATCCCCGGGAGGAACGGACGCAAACTGAATACCATCGATGAATCCGAGGATCTCTTTATTCTGTTTTCGCGCGAGCTCCTCAGACATCAAGACAACCGCCGAGGCGCCATCGGTCAGAGCGCTCGCGTTTCCGGCGGTGATCGTTCCCCGACCACCCTTATCAAACACGGGCTTCAAAGAAGCGAGTGCCTCCATGGTCGTATCCGGACGGATGAGATTGTCCTCCGCTACTCCGCCAAGGGGGAGTATCTGCTCGGCGAGGAACCCGCACGAGCGGGCTTCAGCGGCGCGTTGATGGCTGGCTAAGGCGATCTGGTCCTGCTGTTGACGCGGTATCGCAAACTCCTGCGCCATGAGCTCGCAGTGTTGCCCCATGGTAAGGCCGGTTGAAGGCTCTTTAGGACTTGGCGCCTGGGGCGCGAGGAATCCAGGACGAAAGGTAGAGAGCAACGCGGCTTTCGCTCCAAAACTCCGAGCCTTGGCGAGGTTTATGAAAAACCTCTCGCCCTTTCGGGGGAACGTAAGGGTCGGCTGCGACATCGACTCACTTCCACCGACGATGGCGCACGAGATCCGACCGGAGGCGATAGCGTCAACGGCGGCGCTCGCCGCGACGAGGCCGGTAATACAATTATTCGCGCTAAAATGGCCGTCGATCGTCTTGGGCAATCCCGAGCGTAAAATGATCTCCCGCGCCAGGTTTGGAATTCGAGGATCGAGCAACACGGTGCCGAAGTAGAGCTCCTCAACGATACTCGGGTCGATCCCAAGTCTCTCGATACATCCAACAACGACGTGCTTGCCCAGGTCGAGGGCCGAGAACTTTGAAAAAACTCCGGCCGCCTTCACAAAAGGGGTCCGCACTCCACCAACAATCGCAACTCGCATACGCTCGAAACCTCTCCTCAGGGGGCGCCCCGATTAGCGCCCCCGGTTCATCGCGAATTACGTTCCCTTAGACACTCCATCTCCGCAAGGGAGATTTACACATCCCCTGCTCACGCTTTGGCGAACAGCTTCAACTGCGGGTCCATCGGCTGCAACCCAGCCGGATGGAAGAGCTTCTTCGCGTTCGCCTCAATCACCGCGTCGAGCAGCGGCGTATGAGAATCCTGCCTCAACCAGAAGAATTGGCGATCACTCGCCAGCTTTCGCGCCAACGGCGTCGTTGGTCGTGGAACCCCGCAGGTTTGGAGCATCGACCGCACCGTGACGTAATCACCCTCCGTACAGAGTTTCTCGGCGAACGCACCAGCATCCTTCCGCCAATCCCCGTAGGGCAGGATAGGAGCAACCTGCGCTCCTACCTTGAGTCCGAATCGTCGCAGCGCCCGCATCGTCTTCCACCGTTCCTCAACGGTCGGAAGGTCCGGGGTATATCGACGAGCCACCTCTTCGAGGGGAGTTTCGATCCCGATCGACACATAGGTTGTCTCTTTGACCTTTTTGAGCATCGGAAGACCGATGACTACCAGCGGAGAGCGGGTCTGAATAACCAACCTCCCCGGCACGTAGCGCTCAAAGAGTTCTAAGAACTTCATACTTGTGGCGAATTTTTCATCAAATGGATGAAAAGGATCCGTTGTAACCCCGAATACTACAGTGGTTCTGCGCAGCTCTCCCCGAACGGAGAGGCGTTGCAGATGCCGCTCAAGGTCCACCAAAGGCTCACCCTGCTTCATCACGTACCGACTACGGAGCGACATCGGTGTGGACCGCTCCCCGTCCATCTCTAGTTCGAGGCCTGACCCGGCTGGGTCTATCCGTCCAATCGATATGCCTCTCGCGTACGAGTCAACTACAAGAATGGGATGTGAGGGCTTGCACTGCGTCTCCCCACCTATTGTCGTTGCCTTAGTCATACGAACCCCCTGTTAGCGTACGGCTCCCGGAAAACCCGAAGCGGCTCTCAAGCCCGTACTTT
>JAULVA010000325.1:6508-10625 GCA_032111275.1 Bdellovibrionota bacterium | reverse complement strand
GGGTTGATATTCGATTTTCAGTGCGGGGAAAAACCGGACGTGTATCCACTGAGATACATGGAGGATTTTTCCACGTGCTGAAAATCGAAGAGCAACCCAAGATCCGCCTTCGCAGCAGGGAGGGGGTTTGCCTCACTTCCTTAAGGACTCAGTAAGTTAGCGCCCCTATTTGAAAAAGCGGCCCGTCCTGTCGTATCGTGGTGTGCATGTCTTGGGAAAATCAGTACATGCAGCTCGTGACCACGAAACCGGGCATCATCGTGGCCGAAAATGACCGTGAGATCGCGGAGACCTCTCGACAGGAGATCCAGTCGATCCTCGGAAACTTCCCTGAGTGTTACGTCGAGTTAGGGTCCGGCTCAGGCATGCACCTCATCCGATTGGCCGATCGCTCGCCCCAAGCGCTCTGCATCGGCCTCGAGATACGCTTTAAGCGCGCCTTTAAAACCGGAGAGAAGGCCGAAGGCAAGTCCCTTGAAAACGTTAGAGTGTTACGAACGGACGCCCGTCAGATCCGTCATCTCTTCACTCCAGGTCAGGTATCCGCGTTCTTCATCAACTATCCTGACCCGTGGGATAAACGACGGTGGAGAAAGAATCGACTGATCAACGCCGAGCTCATTCAAACGATGTGGGATCTCCTCAAACCGGGTGGGTTCTTCCGCTATAAGACCGATCACCAAGAGTACTTCGCGTCGACCGGTCCCCTTCTCAACCCAACGCAATGGGATATTCAGCGCCACACCACGGACCTCCTGCAGAGCCCGTACATGGAGAACAACATCCCGACTGAGTTCGAGATGCTCTTTAAATCCCAGGGTAAACCGCTCTGCCTCGTCGAGGCGGTGAAGCGGGGCTAGGTCAGGGAGGCAAAACAACGCGAATGCGTTGTTTTGCCTCGCTTCCCTAGGATCTACTTCGGGCGGGCGCTCTGCTCATTTACCACCACGCGAACCCCTAAACCCCTGGCTTTACAGCACAATAAACCTCTCCCCTCTCTGAACCTACGAGCGAACAACACCGGACACCTTGAGCATCTTACCTTTCGAGGGGACAGGTCTCGATTCATCGAGACTTGAGGGGATTGCGAAGATGATTACGCTTAAGAATCTTTCGAAAAGTTACGGGTCCTTCAAGGCCGTCAACGATATCTCCCTACACGTGCCCTCAGGGGGCATCTTCGCCTTCCTTGGAATAAACGGAGCCGGTAAGACAACCACCATTCGAATGATCACAGGGATCCTGAAGCCATCCCTCGGATCAATCTACCTCGGAGGTTACGATCTCGGAGCCGAACCACTGCGAGCCAAGGCGATAACCGGCTATATCCCCGACAGGCCAAATCTCTATCCTAAGCTCACCGGTCGGGAGTTTCTCAACTTCATGTGCGACCTCTACCTTGTACCCGCGAAACAGGCGGAGAGACGGATCGATGAGGTGCTGGAAGAGTACACCCTCACCCAGTGGCAGGATGAGCTCATTGAGAGCTATTCGCACGGCATGAAGCAACGTCTCGCGACGTGCGGGGCCCTCGTACACGATCCTCGAGTGCTGATCGTCGATGAACCGATGGTGGGCCTTGATCCACACGGGGCTCGTAATCTTAAAGACGCGTTCAAACGATACGCGAGAGCGGGAGTTACTATCTTCTTGTCCACTCACTCACTCAACGTGGCGGAGGAGCTCGCCGACAACCTCGCGATAATTCACAAAGGAAGCATCCTTACCACAGGAACCCTTGAGGATATCCGCGCGTTGACCGGCAAACACGATGAAGGACTTGAGGATATGTTTCTCGAACTCACCTCACCCTCGGTAGAGCACTAGTCGGCGCTACTGAGAGCGAGTGAGGAGTGGAGACACAAATGAGCGATAGACGAGCGTATGCATATTACACCGGTTCTCCTACAGCCTCGATTGCTCACCATCAAGAATCGATGGTTTAAAAGCGGACGCCGAAGCGTAAAGGAATTGGCCGCGAGTTGTATCTCTCTCGCACTGATGTACTGCATCTACGCCTCCACTCTTTCAGCGCTACGAGACGCTACACAGATCGCTCCGGGTGTTACGATCGACCCCGCACTTCTTTTCGGTGTCATGCTGACGGCACTCTCGGTCATGATCTATCTCTCCTCCGCGGTAAGCGCTCTAGGTTCACTCTTCATGTCGAAGGACCTTGACCTGATCGCGTCCGCGCCTATCTCTCCAACACAGTTCCTGCTCTCAAAGACCCTCGACGTTGGGATGTCGGTTTCGTGGATGGTGTGTGTATTCACGCTACCGGCGCTTCTCGCCTTCGGGGCATTCTATGAGGCGGGAGCTCTCTTTGCGATCGGCGCTCCACTTCTCTGCGCGTTCCTCTTGGCGATAGCGGTCACCCTTGGGATGATCACCGCTCTCATCTTTGCGGCTCTCATCCCTTCGGAACGCGCGCGACCGATCTTTTTCTCTCTCTTTCTCCTCACGCTCGGGGCATCTATTTTTCTTACGCAGGGTTTCTCGGTTCAAACACCCCTCATTTCGGCGGATCCAGCACGTAACCTTCAACACCTCACCTCACTCACGGCTCCGTCGTGGCTCCCTACCACTCACTGCGCTTGCGCGATTGCGGCTCTCTTGCAAGGCGCCGTTATTCTCCCTCTTTGGACAACGATGGAGGGGCTTGCAATCCTTTCAGCGCTCACTCTCTGCCTCCGTCTTACCTTCTCGTTGTTGTACGACCGGGGAATCGCTCGTGCCCGCCAAACTCACGGCCTCTTTCGAATCCACAGTCGCGCGGCTCAAAGGCTCTCACGAGCCCTTCTTCCGTTTTCAAGCGCCGCGACCAGGGCGATTATCACTAAAGAATATAAGATATTTTCCCGGGATCTCACGCACACCGTCCAGCTCATCCTTCTACTGGGCATCACTTTTGTCTACCTCTACAACTATCAGATGCTGGAGGGTCCATCGAACGTGAGCGAGGATGTTATGGCGGTTTGGCGCATATTCTTGTTGCTAAGCAATATCGCTCTCGGCTCTCTCGTTATCACCTCGATATGCTCGCGATTCGTGTTCCCCTCAGTATCGCTTGAGGGACAATCCTTTTGGCTGTTACAAGCGGCTCCCGTTTCGATACACGATATGCTGAAGGCTAAGTTTAGAAGCTGGCGGATCCCCGTGTCGTGCATCGGAGGAGTAGTCTTCATCTCCGGCGCGATGGCGCTCAACGCTGAGGGCCCCCTCGTCTTGGCCTCATGCGCCGCTGGCATTATCATCTGCCACGGCTTGGTGGGGCTCGGAATAGGACTAGGCGCCTTCTTCTCTCAATTCGAATGGGAGCATTCCACTCAGATATCCACGAGCTTGGGCAGCTTCATCTTCATGATCACGAGCATGATCGTACTCTCGCTCACGATGGTGCCCCTTGCCTGCATGTTCGGAATCTACCTACTCTTCCCAGAGTCCCATAGCACTCAGAGCGCCGAACTGATCATCATCGGATCTGGGCTCTTGGGCACCTATATCGTCAATCAAATGGCGAGTTGGTGGGCGCTCTCACTGGGAGCTAAGGCGCTGCAGCCGAAGTAGCTGGCTGGCGGTGCCCTACTGCACCCGACTCCCCTGTAGCTCATTAATATCCGCGACCCTTAGCGCCCCCTCATGGGTCGCTTCAAGGATCACCGGAGGTGCGACTCCAGCATCATAAGCTTCCTTCCAGCGGGATACGCAGAGGCACCACCTATCACCACTCTTCAGCCCGGGGAAGTTAAAGTGCGGGGCTGGGGTAGAGAGGTCGTTGCCGCGCCCCCTAGTAAAGGTAAGAAACTCCTCGGTCATCACGGCGCACACGGTGTGGCTCCCGATATCGCGCGCCCCGGTTTCACAAAATCCATCACGATAGAAGCCGGTCATCGGCGTACACCCGCACTGTTGTAGGGGTTGACCGAGCACGTTCTTGCTCTCAGTTCCTTCTTCTTTATCCATGCTGTTTTCCTCACGTGGGCGCTCACACTGCTGACCCATCGCATCAGGCGCGAGGACGCAGGTGGCGGTCACCACCATGATACTCTTGATCACAAAAAGTAACACCGAAACTCGCGCTCGCATATTCACTGCCATTTATCGGAATGTATAC
>JAULVA010000325.1:0-6498 GCA_032111275.1 Bdellovibrionota bacterium | reverse complement strand
TGGGCCCGCGTCCGAGACTGCGCCTGGCCATCTTTGCTGGGCTCCTCATCTTCCCTCCTTTTTTCTGTGGCCGGGCTACTGTAACTTCTTAATAATGTCAGCTGCTCCAAGCTCGACTCCATCCGGAAAGAAATTCAACCAGCCGATAGTGCGAGGATCTTCGAGTATCTCCACTACAGAGATACAAGTAGCCCAGCTGGAGGGAGAAACAATACAGCAAATCCTCAGCGACGACGCGGATTCGTTGGCCATGTATTCGCGACTATCCCTCCACGTTTTGGGACTAATCGCCAAGACTTTGGGGATCTCCATAACGCTTGTACTTCGCTCGTTTAAGTATCGGTCCAACGCGGGCCGCAAGCAGGTAGTTTAAGGTTCCGGCCACGGTTGGCCGAAAAATAAAGCAATTCGCGTGAGGGCGTACCTCGCCAGCCCACACCGCCTTGTTTCGCGCGCGTGGACCAAGAAAATCGTACGTATCAATCCCGCGGTCGGCGAGATCCTGAATCACGAACAGATTGATAAGCTGCCCGGGCCCAAACTTCGAGAACGCCTCATCGTACGCGACCTTGGGAGAGTAGCACCCATTTTCACTCTGCAAATTTAGCTTCATGGCGATCCGTTTACCATTCAGTTTCAATGCGCACATCCGCAAGTGTCCGTTGGACGCCGCTCGACGTAATGACTCCTGATAGAATTCAATTACCGTTGGGTTACACGCGATAGCCCCTCCGGCTTTTCCCTTCCATCCCGCTCCCTCAAGTTGTAGAAACTCCTGAAAGAAGCATTCGTCGAAATTGGTAAGAACCTCAAAAGAAACATCGCCCTCCGCTTCCAACTTACGTAATTGATTCGCCACCTTTTTGCGATCCTTCCTATACCGGTCCGGACAGTTTTTGAGTCCATCTTTTTGGCCGACCGGAACGTTGAGGTAAGGACTGAGAAGCGTTGGCCACCGAGCGACTAAATAACCATTTCTATCAGCATGCCGCATGATGGCCTCAAAGCCGCTGCCTTCCGGCACATGGTGAGCCTCTATAACGTTCCACGAGGGATCTTCCTCAAGGGCCCGCCACGCACTCTCCGCTATGTGGTCCTTGTTGGGAGATTCACAGATGAAGTCGTATCGACACGTATGAACGCCTGACAGGCTTCGTAATGACCGAGCGGGAATTTTGCCCCAGAAGCGCCTCGACCGCATTAAAGGAAGAATTCCTTTTAAGACACCTCCGTGACGAACGAGAACAAACGGGGCTGGCTTGCCACGATGAAAAGATTGGGCGAATGCCCGAAACCAATACGGTTGAAAAAACGGTTCCGAGTAATCCCCACGCGCTACAAGTTCTCGCCATTCATCCTCGAGTTCATCGATATCAGACAATGAAAGTTCAGCAATGGTTGCATTGTAAGAGCGTGCGGAATTCGACGTCGCGTGTGCGGGGTCGGTGTCTCGAAGCGCGTTTAGAGAGGCGGTCTCTGGTATGTGTTGAGGTGACTCTGTCATGTGGAGGGACTCTATTCACGAGCAACCTCACCACGTATGACTCCAACTACGCTGG
This sequence comes from Bdellovibrionota bacterium, assembly GCA_032111275.1. Lineage (GTDB taxonomy): Bacteria > Bdellovibrionota_C > UBA2361 > UBA2361 > OMII01 > OMII01. The sequence continues at coordinate 4,939 of JAULVA010000325.1, read as the reverse complement.
CAACAGCCTGGTGACAGCCTAGCTCTTCCAGAGACGTCGTAATATCAGAGTTTAAAAGCTATAAAAGCACAGGGGTAACGTGACTCTGTTTTCCCTGTAGCCGGGCTACCGCCCAGGGGGCGTGAAAAAGCTTGCGGATCTACGCTCTCCTACTTCGTCCCGTAGATACGATCCCCCGCATCCCCAAGCCCTGGAACGATATACCCATGGTCGTTCAACTTCTCGTCGATTGCGGCCGTAAAGACATGCACATCGGGATGCTCTTGATGAAAGATACTCAACCCTTCGGGGGACGCTATCAGACAGACGAACTTGATCGAGAGGGGCGATACGCTCTTGATGCGCGAGATAGCGGCGGCGGCTGAGTTGCCGGTCGCCAACATCGGGTCTACCACAATGATATCTCGCTGCGAGATATCCGGTGGCATCTTGAAGTAGTACTCGACCGGTGTGAGGGTTTCGGGATCTCGGTAGAGCCCGATGTGACCGACGCGAGCGGACGGAATCAACTCAAGCATACCGTCCAGAATTCCGTTACCCGCTCGAAGGATCGAGACGATGGTTATCTTCTTGCCATCGATCACAGGAGCCTTCATCGGTGTGATCGGCGTGTTTATGTCGACCATCGCGAGCGGGAGGTCCCTCGTTACCTCGTACGCCAGGAGCATACTCGTCTCACGGAGCAATCGCCGAAACTCGGAGCTTGGAGTCTCCTGCATCCGCATAATGGTCAGTTTGTGTTGAACAAGTGGATGGGTGATCACGGTGCAGTTATTGGTCTTCATCTCACTATCTTCCTCTACTCTGTCGTATTAAAAAACCGTCCCATCACTGACAACCTTGAGAGGAGGCCCTCCCCCCACCCGGCGGCTCGCCGCGAGCGTTCTCCCCACGGCCCACGTTCCACCTTGCAATACCTTAGCGAGAGGCAGCTCCGCCTCACTCTTCTTGAGCTTGTGTCGCAAACGCGCCGCTACCTGGTCAAGGAGAATAACGGTGAGCGCCCGCCATTCAACGATAAGCTCAGATGATGGCTCGTGCGCGACGGTGATAGCCGATGGATCTTTCAAAGAGATGACCTCACCATCCATAAAGAGTCCCCCGTTACGGTATTCCGCGAGACCGGTGAGCTGATCGAGTCCGACCACCTCGATGCCGTACTCCTCAAGGGGTTCCAGTAAGGAATAGGTGAGCCACTGAGAGAGCTTATGGAAGGGCACAAATCCGTTCGTCTCTCCTGGACCGACGACCAAGCTATGGCGCCATACATCTCCAAGGTTCTGTCCCGCGAGCTCGATCCTACCCGGCCAGATGTCAGCGAAGGTCCTTAAGACACGGTCCAGAATGTCTGAAGCCTTGACCTTACCGTCGTCGGCGAACTCAAGGAATGTTTCGAGGATTCCTCCGAGACGACCGGGACTGCCCCTAAAATCGAGAGGTCGGGTCTCTATAACTCGGCCAAGATTATGTAAGAGCGAGCACCGTCCTTCGACACCGAGGAGGGGATTATCGTTGGACACCTGAAAGGCGGCCGCGATCTCGGCGGGAGATAGCGTCGTAAGTCGCTCACTCGTGGCAACGAGGGCTTCCGGTCCAAAAACTCCATCACCGAAGGCATAGAGAGACGCTACCGCTAACCCCTCTGACCGATTAAGACGAAGACCACTTACCTGATCCGTGAATCCCCACCGATCCCCGGCGCCGGCATCGAGCAGCACGCTGAGGATCGCCAACTCGAGCTTACGTCTGCATCGTTCTCTCGGCGTTAACGACGCAAGTTTATCATTGAGCAACGCGATTCGATCGAGCCCACCAACGTTAAAATGACGCCATCGACTATGATAGGGAACGTTGAGGTCAGGATAATTGCGAAGGGTCTCATCGCCGACGAAGCTGACAACATAATCGAGTCGTTCGAGATGGAGATTAAAGTGCGCTAGTCGCCCGTGAGTAGCGGCGTCATAGAGTTGCTGACACCGCTCTCGAATCGCGTGAGGCGTGCGCAGATAGGCGACAGGATCAGGTATCGTTGGCATGTCCTCTCTCGCGCTCCTATTCCTCTAGTCCGCGCCCCTTCGTCTTGTGTAGGTCATCCTTGGTCGGCGCGCCAGAGGCTGAATAGTATCCGGCCGCTTTCTTGGCGTCCATCTCAACGTGCGCATCCGCCGGAATGCGATCCGCGGGGATGGAGACACGCTCAGTCACCTCGATACCGGAGCGGGTAATCGCGTTATATTTCATATCACTCATCGATACGAGGCGATCAATCCGTTTCATGCCCATCCAATGCAACACATCGGGCATGAGCTCTTGAAAGCGCATGTCTTGCACTCCCGCGATACACTCCGTTCGAGCGAAATATTGATCGGCTCTATCGCCCCCCTCTTGTCGCTTACGGGCGTTGTACACGAGAAACTTCGTTACCTCTCCGAGGGCTCTTCCCTCCTTGCGGTTATAGACGATCACACCACAACCACCTCTCTGAGCGGTCTTAATGCACTCCTCAATGCCGTGAACGAGATACGGGCGACATGTGCAGATATCGGACCCAAAGACATCGGAGCCATTACACTCATCATGAACGCGAACGGTTAATTCCTTCGAGAGGTCGGGAATAGTCGCTGGATCGCCAAACAAATATACGGTCTGCCCACCGATCGGCGGTAAGAGCACGTGCAGATCTGGTCGAGTGATGAGCTCAGGAAACATGCCACCGGTGTGCTCAAAGAGACCCCGTCGAAGCTCACTCTCGGAGATGCCGAATCGCTTGGCGACGGCGGGAAGATACCACACCGGTTCGATCGCCGCTTTCGTGACGAGACAGTCCCCACTTGCGCGAACGAACGTTCCATCCGCGGCGATCTGACCTAGCTTAATGGCCTCGGAAACCTCCGGCATGGCGATGTGCGCGCGCGTAATGGCTATGGTGGGTTGGATATTATACCCCTGATCGAGATACGGTTTGAAGTAGCGAGATATCTCGGCACCCCATGGATCCATGGAGACGATCTTCTCCGGACTATACCAACTATCGAAGGGCCCTATCAGAGAGGTAGGCGCGGTGTTGGTTAAGTCCGGGCGGTGATCCGGATCGAGCGCTCCCGATGCTACGGCCAAAGCCCGGTACACTGAGTACGAGCCAGAGTGCGTGCCCATTACGTTGCGATGTGCTGGATTCGTGAGCGTTCCCACGATGGGTCCGCGATCCTTTAAAGCATCTGCCCCCCAGATAATTCCCGGTCCTTTACTCCCCTGAGTGGGGGTGTGCGATGTGAGAACGATAGGTTTTTGCAACTTGTTATGCGTTGTCATAAGACTCTACCTTTCTAGGACATCCAATTCTTATCGCTCTGCAGAGCCCACTTACTGGTAACCTTCTTCCGTTGGGACCAGAACTCGACACCTCCCACTCCGGTAATATCTCCGACACCAAATTTTGATTCCTTCGTTCCTCCAAAGGAGAACGGCTCACGTGGAACCGGCACACCGATGTTAATACCGATCATCCCGGCGGTCGCGTTCTCAGCCACGTACCGAGCGACCGCGCCATTTGAGGTAAAGACCGCACACGCGTTTCCGTATGCGCTCGCTCTCTCAAGCGCCATCGCTTCCTCAAGGGTCTTAACGCGAACGACCGAGAGAACCGGTCCAAAAAGCTCCGCGCATGAGCACTCCATCGTCGACGTAACGTGATCAAGAACGGTAGGCCCAAGCCATGCCCCTCCCTCGTGGCCTTTCGGTGATAGTGCGGCTCGGCCATCCAGTCTCACCTTCGCACCTTCGGCCTCCGCTTTGGCGATAGCGTGGGTTAATCGCGCAAGCGCCGCCCGATCGATCAACGCGCCCATATCACGGCCGAGCGATAGCCTGGCAGCTACCTCTACGACTTGATCCACAAGGTGGTCGCTCTCACCAACAGCGACCAGCACGCTGCCCGCCATGCACCGTTGTCCAGCGCATCCCGTAAACGAGGCGACTATCCCCTCAACCGCGACCTTTGGGTCCGCGTCGGGTGCGAGTATCAGATGATTCTTCGCTCCTCCGAGACAGAGCGCGCGCTTTCCTGTCGACGAGGCGCGCACGTACACACTTCTCGCGATCGGTGACGAGCCGACGAAACCTGCCGCCGCTACTCCCCGATGATCGACGAGTGCCTCAACGACATCTTTTCCACCATGGAGTATCGAAAATATCCCCTTGGGTAATCCCGCTTCGAGCATGAGCTCACCCAAAAGACAGGGGGTGAAGGGCACCTTATCAGAGGGCTTCAGCACGAAGGCGTTCCCTACAGAAAGCGCGATCGGGATCATCCACATCGGCACCATCGCCGGAAAGTTGAATGGGGTAATCCCAACCGTAACTCCGAGGGGCTCGCGAACATACTCACATCGGACACCGCGACTTACATCCATGGCTCCCCCTGTGTCGCTATCTTGGAGGCCAGCCGCGAACTCGAGAACCTCTATTCCCTTCAAAATCTCCGCCCTTCCCTCGGCGACCGTCTTGCCGCACTCACGAGCAGCGCTGTGGGCAAGCTTCTCTAGATCCCGTACGAGGAGCCCGCGAAAGGTGAAAAGCTTTGCGCTTCGCTCTTTCTGAGGGGTTCGACGCCACTCGGCAAAGGCACCAGCAGCTCGGTGAATAGCCTCATCGATCTGGGATAGGGACACGCCCCGTACAACACCAAGCTCCCGCCCGTCATAGGGGCTTACGATGATCCGCGGGTCACCCTCCCCTCGTCGCCACTCACCCCCGATAAGGGAGCAAGCTTCTAAAGGGGTCGAGGGAAAATCAACAAATGTTTGCGCTGAGGTCGGGGTATTCATCGATGCGCTACCGAAAAGCGGCTACACGTAAATGGGGAGATCCTTTCAGTATGCCCGACGCGTTCGCTCGTCGCATAACTAAATCATTTAGATAATTCATGATTTTGGGACAC
>JAULVA010000324.1:0-2082 GCA_032111275.1 Bdellovibrionota bacterium | reverse complement strand
TTCACCAAAGAGGCGCTGCGCGACCTTCTGACCCTCCAAGCCAGGTTGATCACGATCGAGAATATTCAAAAAACTGTTGCTGATTACTTCAAGGTCCGGGTCGCGGACTTGTTGTCTGAACGCAGAAGCCGCTCCGTTGCGCGTCCTCGTCAAATTGCGATGGCGCTTGCGAAAGAACTCACCAGCCACAGTCTTCCGGAGATCGGCGACGCGTTCGGCGGGCGAGATCATACGACGGTGTTGCACGCTTGCCGTCGCATCAAGGAACTACGGGAGGTTGAGCAGCGGATTGCTGAAGATTATTCAAATCTGTTGAGAACTCTGACGAATTGATGTTTGTATCCTGTGGATGTTTTCGTAGGCGAAAATCATTCACAATCGGCACACAGGTAATGGGCGGGTTTTCCCGCAATCAGCACACCGGGGTGAATGGCACAACATACTGAAAACACCGGGAATTCCAGGGTTTTCCAGTTATCCACCGTGCTAATAACCTCTACAGTCTTTCTTAAATCTAAATAAAGAATTTATGAAACTCACAGCCACCCGCGAAGAGATCCTCGGTCCGGTTCAGCATGTGATCGGTGTCGTCGAGCGCCGTCAGACGATGCCGGTGTTATCGAACGTGCTGCTCAGCGCTCGAAACAACCGACTTAGCGTCACGGGCACCGATCTCGAGGTTGAGCTCGTCAGCTCAGTAGCACTCAAGGTGCAAACCGCAGGCGACGTGACGGTTCCAGGTAGAAAGTTTCTGGACATCTTGAGGTCTCTCGCTGAAGGCTCCAGCGTCACGCTCGCTCTCGAGAGCGAGCGGCTGGTCATCCGCGCGGGTCGTAGCCGATTCACACTATCGACGCTCCCATCTGCGGAGTTCCCGATCGTCGAGGACATCAACGCACAGCAGGTTCTCAAACTTCCGCAGGCGGAGTTTCGGAAGCTTATCGACAAAGTTCATTTTTCCATGGCCCAGCAGGATGTCCGCTACTACCTAAACGGTATGTTGCTTGAGTCAGAGGGCGGAAAGGTTCGGGCCGTGGCGACCGATGGCCACCGCCTCGCGTTATGCGAAGCCGCGCTAAAAGAGCGGGTCACCGGCAAGCAACAAGTCATCTTGCCGCGAAAAGGCGTGATGGAGCTTCAGCGCATGCTGAACGGCGAGGGAGAGGTGGCGCTGGAGATCGGAACCAACCACGTTCGCTGCGAGATCGGCGATGTTCGCTTCACTTCAAAGCTCATTGACGGCAGATTCCCCGAATACAGCCGCGTGATCCCCGCGAACGCTCACCGCATAATCGACGCAGATCGCGGATTTTTGAAGCAAAGTCTCACAAGAACGGCGATTTTGTCGAACGAGAAGTATCGCGGTATTCGCCTCAACGTAAAACCAAACCTTCTGACGCTCCAGGCACACAATCCGGAGCAAGAAGAGGCAGAGGATCAAATTGAGGTCACCTATTCTGGCGAAGAGATAGAGATCGGCTTCAACGTCACGTATCTGCTCGACGCTTTGTCGGCGATCGAGACCGATCGGGTCAATATCGCGCTCACCGACTCCAACAGCAGTTGCCTGATCACCGCGGCATCGCCAGACGGTACCAAGTACGTTGTCATGCCGATGAGGCTCTGAGACAAGGAATGCCTCTAGCGGAGCTCACGCTCGAGAACCTCCGCTGCATCGATAAAGCCGAGATGGCCTTCGGGCCGGGAACCAATTTGGTTTTCGGCGCTAATGGTGCAGGGAAGACCACCGTCTTGGAGGCGGTTTTCCTGCTCGGAAGAGGCCGCTCCTTCCGAACCCGTCTCAACGAGCGGATCGTCCAACACGGAAAACCCTTCGCCCGCGCGATTGGGCAAGTTGCCGCCGATCCTGTCCCTAGACGGCTCGGTATCGAAATCCAGCGCGGCGCCGACGCCAAATCAGGGACCATTGGCCGCCTAGACGGGGTCGATTTGCGCAGCTTCGCAGAGCTAGCGCTGGCTTTTCCGGTTCAAGCCATGGACCCGGACGCCCATAAACTCATCGAGGAAGGATCGTCACGCCGCCGGCGCTGGTTGGACTGGGCGGTGTTCCACGTGGAACAG
>JAULVA010000323.1:0-5329 GCA_032111275.1 Bdellovibrionota bacterium | reverse complement strand
ACACAACCCAAGGATCGTCGGCTTCGGCGTCTACATCTGGAATGTGACCAAAACGCGGGAGGTGATATCCTTCCTCAAAAAGATAAGACCCGAGCTTATCGTTGTGATCGGTGGGCCTGAGGTGAGCTTTGAGTATGAGCAGCAGCCCATCGTAGCGCTCGCCGACTATCTGATTACCGGAGAGGCGGATGTCGCATTTCGAGATCTCTGTCGTGAGCTGATGGATGGTCGCAGACCTGCTGAGAAGGTGATTAACGCGGGGCTCCCAGCGCTCCCTGAGTTAGCGTTGCCGTACCAGTACTACACCGATCAGGATATCGCGAACCGCGTCATCTACGTTGAGGTCTCTCGCGGGTGTCCCTTCACGTGTGAGTTCTGCCTCTCTTCGATAGATATTCCGGTCAGGCAATTTGATCACCTTCGGGTTCTCGATGAATTGGACGCGCTCTATAAGCGTGGAGCTCGCACCTTTAAGTTCGTCGACCGCACCTTTAACCTCAATATCCGAACCTCCTTGACCATCCTCAACTTCTTCCTTGAACGGATGGAGCCCGGTCTCTTTGTTCACTTTGAGATGGTGCCCGATCGCTTTCCGCAGCAGCTACGAGAGGTCGTCGCGAAGTTCCCGCCGGGTAGCTTGCAGCTTGAGATAGGGGTGCAGACCCTCAACCCAGAGGTGAGCGCGAACATCAGTCGCCGCCAAGATGTCGCGAAGCTCAAGGAGAACATCGCCTTTCTGAGAGCGGAGACCTCCGCGTATCTCCACATTGATCTCATCGTAGGATTGCCTGGCGAATCGGTGGCGAGTTTCGGCGAGGGCTTTAACCAGATCGTCGCTCTCAATCCGCACGAGATACAGGTAGGTATCCTCAAGCGACTTCGAGGGACTCCAATTAAACGACACGATGACCCGTACGAGATGAAATTCGCGGATGAGCCACCCTACGAGATCCTGCAGACGAAGAATGTATCCTTCAAAGAGCTTCAGCAGATGGGGCGGTTCGCCCGGTACTGGGATCTCGTTGCGAACAGTGGGAACTTTCTTGAGTCGAGAGCGCTCCTCTTGAAGGTAGGCGAAACGCCATTCGACGCCTTCTTTTCGTTCAGTGAGTGGTTGTATTCGAAGGTGGGCCGTCGGGCTTCCATCAACCTCAAGACCCTGAGTGAGCTCGTCTATGAGTATCTCTGCCTCCACGGTGATGGTGATGCCGATCTCCTAGGATCGATCGTGGCGCGTGATTACATGCGCGGTGGTCGCTCCGATCTTCCACGAGTATTAGCTCCGTTCGCCGCCGATACGCAGGCATCACGTGACAAGGTTCTCGCCTTAAAGCGACAACAACGGGCTATCGCCAACTGACATAATCCGTCTTTTGTACCGGTATTTTCGGTGTGCTATCATCGACGGGCCTAAACGTCCGCACTCCTATGAACCAGCCCCGACGAGAGCCCCCCACGCGCGTGCCCCTTGAGGTCTCATATCCTGAGTCTCTTCCCATTACCGAGAAGCGGCGCGAGATAGTCGACGCGATTCGCGCGCATCAGGTCATCATCGTCGCGGGAGAGACCGGCTCAGGTAAGACTACTCAGATTCCGAAGATGTGTCTTGAGGCTGGTCTTGGCCTGAAGGGGCAGGTGGGCTGCACGCAACCTCGGCGAATCGCCGCGCTCTCGGTATCCCGTCGCATCGCGGAGGAGCTCGGTGTGACATGGGGAGAGGAGGTCGGCTGCAAGATCCGCTTCTCTGATAAGAGCAAGCGCCACACCCGATTGAAGGTGATGACGGATGGAATCCTGCTGGCCGAGACTCGGAGCGATCCGCTCCTCTCCGCGTATGAGGCCCTGATCATCGACGAGGCCCATGAACGTTCCCTCAATATTGATTTCCTACTCGGATACCTCAAAACGCTCCTGCCGAAGCGGCCAGACTTAAAAGTCATCATCACGAGCGCCACGATAGATACGGAGCTCTTTTCGAAGGCGTTTCATGGAGCTCCGATCTTCGAGGTTTCAGGAAGGCTCTTTCCGGTGGAGGTTCGCTATCAGCCACTGGAGGTGAACGAGGATGAGGAGGAGATCTCTTACGTTGATGGAGCGGTGAATGCGGTTGAGGAGGTGGTTGCCGAATCTCGCGATGGAGATATCCTCGTCTTTATGCCAACGGAGAGGGATATCCGTGAGTGTTGTGAACGTCTCTCGGGCCGGTACGCGAACGGTATCGAGGTCCTTCCCCTGATGGGAAGTCTCTCAGCAGGGGAGCAGGAGCGGGTCTTTCGTGTCTCTGACAAACGAAAGGTTATCGTCTCAACCAACATCGCTGAGACATCCTTGACCCTTCCACGGATCCGCTACGTGATCGATTCTGGATACGCCCGAATCAGTCGATATAATGGGCGCCAGCGCACCAAGCGGCTGCCGATAGAGAAGGTCGCGAAGAGTAGCGCGAGCCAACGTGCGGGCCGGGCGGGACGTGTGCAAGAGGGGGTGTGCATCCGACTCTACGATGAGGGCGACCTTCTTGAGCGCCCTGATTTTACCGATCCTGAGATCCTTCGCGCCAACCTCGCTGAGGTTATCCTTCGCATGAAGGCGTTCAAGCTTGGTGATATCGAGAGCTTTCCCTTTTTGAACGCTCCCGATGGGCGGAGTATTCGCAGTGGGTACGCGTTGCTCCATGAGCTCGGGGCGCTCACGAACGATCAGCAGTTAACTCCTCTCGGTTCGGAGTTGGCTCGTCTTCCCGTCGATCCCACGATCGGGCGGATCCTATTGCAGGCGCGGCGGGAGCACGTTGTGCCCGAGGCTATCGTGATAGCGGCTGGTCTTAGTATCCAAGATCCCCGGGAGCGCCCATCCGACAAGAGGGAGAAAGCTGAGATCGCGCACCGAGGTTTCACTCATCCAGAATCGGATTTCCTGACGCTTCTTACGATATTCTCACGATACTCCGCTGAGTGGCGGTCAACGAAGAGCCAGTCTCAGGTTCGAAAGTTCTGTAAAGCGAACTTTCTCTCGTACAACAGGATGCGAGAGTGGGGGGACCTTATCAAGGAGCTCCAAGAGGCGATGGGGGTGACCATCAGTGAGCTAGCGCCCGTAGACGACATTAAGAAGTTCGACGGACGCTATCGGGCGCTCCATCGCGCGGTATTGAGCGGCTTTCTTGGACAGGTGGCGTATCGCCTCGCTCCCAACACCTACCGCGCCGGCGGGGGAAGGGAGGTGTCCATTTTCCCCGGGTCATCTCTGGCTGAAAAGAGCGCAAAACGTGGCGCGCCTGAGGGTCAAAAGCACAAGCGGGATGCTCGTGGGGATTCACAACAATGGATTGTAGCGGGAGAGATAGTTGAGACGTCGCGCGTGTTCGCTCGCCTCGCCGCGAAGGTTCAGGTCTCGTGGATAGAGGAGCTGGGACGACATCTCTGTAAGCGAACGTGTGAGGAACCTCGATGGGATCCGGGGCGTGGAGAGATAGTCGCGCGGGAACGGGTAACGCTGAATGGTTTGGTGCTCGCCTATCGAAGGATTAACTACGGCCGCTACGATCCGGTCGCCGCGAGCGAGCTCTTTATTCGAAGCGCTCTCCTCGATGAATCCTCTCCGTTTGAGTATCCCTTTATCCGTCTCAATCGTAAGACCGCCGATAAGGTGGCGACCCTACTCGCCTCGATGGGAAGGCTGCATCGGGTAGAGCTTGAGGATCGGCTCGTGCAGTTTTATAGAGAGCGGTTCCCCGCCGTCTCGTCTGCGCAGGAGTTTCACCAAGCCGTCAAGAGCGGGGGAGCATCCTTTGATGTGACGCAGGACTACCTCACTCGGGGTGAGGAGTTGTCGTACGATGCGGCGCTCTTCCCCAATTCAATCGAGATCGCAGGGAGCGCTGTAGACTTGCATTACCGGTATGAGCCTGGAGGTGAGCGGGACGGTGTGACCCTCTCGCTGCCGCTCGCGCTAGCCCGGAAGATCCCATCGCGCATGATCGATGGCGTTATCGAGGGACTTCGTGAGCAACAGGTAGGGTACCTGATCCGCTCGCTCCCAAAGGAGCTCCGAAAGAGAGTTGAGAGCGTTCCCTCGATCGCCACTACGATAGCGCACCATCCAGTCCTGAAGGATGCGCCCCTCCTTGAGGGAATTATCTCAGTGCTTTCAAAGGAGTTCGGCATCACGGTTCCCCAGGGTGCGCTCTTCCTTGAGAGCTTGCCCCTTCATCTGAAGCCGCGGATTGAGATTCGCGGCGAACGTGGTCAGGTGGTGAGTGGTCGAGACCTGGGTGAGGTGCTTGGCAAGCTCACCGACTCGTCGGAGAAGGGGACTACCCATCATCTCACCGCGTGGTCTGATTTGCGCGCTCAGTGGGAACGGGAGGATGTCGCATCGTGGGACCTCGGAGATCTTCCGGGGCGGATCGAGGTCACGAAGATTTCAAACGTGCCGATGTATGTCTATCCCGCGCTTAGGGTCGAGGATTCTCGGGTCGCGTTACGGTTGCTCGATACCCTCGATGAAGCGCGCGTAACCTCTCATGTCGGGGTTAGAGCGCTCGCGCAGCGGGTGCTCGCGAGAGAGGTGCAGGAGATAAGGAAGCAGGCGAAGGACGTTGATGGGTGTAAGTCCCTTCTTACGCTCTTTTGCGGCGTTGATCAGATGAAGGGAACCGTTGTTGAAGCAGCGCTCGCGCGCATGTTCGAGGGGGAGACAACATATCCCCTCACGCAAGCGCACTTCGACGCGCTCCTCGCCACAGCGCGTTCTCGCATGCCGGACCTCGTACTCTCGCTTCTCCGATGGCTCAAGGAGTGTCTCGAGCTCCGTCGCGCGTTAGTGAGCATCGCTCGACCCTATCCCGGCATGCGAGAGGACCTCGATGAGTTAGTGCCACCCTCATTTTTGACGAGTACTCCGTTTGAGCACCTGCGGCACCTCCCGAGGTATCTGAAGGGTATGAAGCTTCGGTGTGACCGAGCGGAGAAGGATCCGAGTCGGTATCACGAGCGGGCGCGTGAATTAGTTCGTTACGTCGAGCTTGCGCGCAAGGGGGATGGGCCTGAGCAACTTCGCTGGATGATCGAGGAATTCAAGATATCCCTCTTCGCGCAGGAGTTGGGGACTCAATATCCGATATCGGCTCAACGGATAGAGAAATTCTTATCTATAAAAGGCAAAATCCCGCTATCGCGGGCTTTTGCTAGGTAGCGGTGCCGTCGCACCGCTTTCTTCTCGTGTCTTTGCGACCAAAATGGGGTTCACGCCTATGCGAAACAACGCGAATGCGTTGTTTCGCCTCGCTTCCCTAGAAGATTAGGATGAACAGTTCTCGTTCCCGCAA
>JAULVA010000322.1:0-6769 GCA_032111275.1 Bdellovibrionota bacterium | reverse complement strand
TGAGTGGGGGGCGGCCAGGAGGAAAGAGGCGGGTGTTGGCCCCCGATAGATGGTGGCGAGGGGCACGAGGTAGCGTCCGTCGCACGAGTATGACAGGGGAGGATCCTCTCGGTTATGAGAGAGGGGGTTGGTACTACTTCCCGCATTGATCTTGTCGGCTCATCTAGCTAGGTTGCTGGTGTCAGTCCGATTGTTTGAGGTTAGCATGTCAGAGGTCCAGGCAAGAACGAAGCGCGATTCACTACTCCTCCAACATTTTCCGGTGGCCCTTGATCTTATACGTTCGGGATTCGACAAAAACGCGACGTGGGTATCAGCACTTCACTCCGGTAATTTAGGCGATATCATCTACGGGCTCCCAACGTGTTACCTCCTTGGCGTCAATCATATCGTTCTGAATGTTTGCGTGGACCCGGCGTTTGGAGGGCGGGTGTTGACCACCGCCGGGGCGGTAGCTTTGGCGCCGCTGCTACTGGAGCAGCACGGGATCGGTAGGGTAACCGTGATTCAGTCGAACGTTCCATGGGAGTACGCTAGTCCAGAAATACTCGGAGTTAACTTTGTACTCGACTCGTTCCGGGGGGCCGCATCGATACCGGATCTGCACTTAGCCTATCAGCACGCCACCCCGTTCGGTTTGCACGTTGATATCACGAATAAATGGTTGACGGTTGGTGATTGTGACATCGATCTCCCGAGAGAGCCCTACCTGGCTGTGAATCTGACCCCGCGGTATCGAAAGTATGGTAGGGAGTACTATGAGGAACTTTTTAAGGGGATACCTCCAGAGAACATAGTCTTTATTGGCGTCGAGGCGGAGCAGGCACAACGGTACGGTATTCAGGGTTCATCTTACGCCACAAATGACTTTCTCAAATTGGCGTCTCTAATCAGTCGGGCGAAATTTTTTATTGGTAACGCCTCCTTTCCGTATGCGGTGGCTGAAGGTTTGAAGGTTCCGCGTTTGGTTGAGGTTGTGAACGGAGCCAATGTCTATCCGGTCGGTGATGGTGGATTCCCCCTTCACGCTTTCGAGGTCGGAAGTTTGCGTCTTCGTCTTTGGGAGGCCCTCGGAATAAAGAATCAGAATCCAGTTACGCGTTCGATTCCCGGAGGCATAGTGGGTTCACGGGAGCGCGGAGCTCCCTTGGAGGCCAACAAACAATCGGCTGAAACCTTTCATGATTCCGCGGCGCCACCTACACCGGAGGGCATGGTGGCAGCGCTTAACGAGCGTATCTCTGACCAAGAGACAACGATCTCTGAGCTGAGAACGCGACTTCAGGTGGCGACCCAGCACGTGGCATCGGTTAACGTCTCCATTCACGAGAGAACATTCCTCCTCTCACGAAAGACCGATGAGCTAGAGAGCGTGCGACGAGACCTACGCGACATGACCCAGCGATGGGCTCAGTACGACCAGGAGCTCCATGCGGTGCGAAGTTCGCGTCTGTGGAGATGGTCTCAGAGGTATCGACGCCTCCGCATGTTACGATCCAGGGTCTCAAGCGTTCTTTCGAAGTGTATTCGCCGGTCAGCGTATTGGCTCCCTCGCTACCTCTACTGGGCCCTACGGGGTCGCCTGCGTCAGCAAGTGAAGATTCGGGCCGATATGAAGCTAGTCCAGCAGAGCGGTATCTTTGACCCCGCGTATTACCTTCGTAAAAACAGGGATGTGGCCGCCTTGGGAATCGACCCCTTGGAGCACTTTATGCGATGTGGATACCGAGAGAATCGAAATCCGCATCCGCTGTTCAAGGTAGATTACTATAAGAGATTGTACCTGGCTAATTCTGAAGACGGCGAGAATCCATTGGTGCATTTCTTGCGTCTGGGAGCCCTCTACCAAAACAATCCTCACCCTCTTTTCGACACGAGATTTTATTTCGAGCGTAATCCAGATGTGCGTCACTCAGGTGAGAATCCCCTCGCGCACTTTCTGCGGTACGGCGTCAAAGAGAGGCGCGACCCTAGTCCATTCTTCAGCGTGTCATTTTACCTTGATACCTATCGTGATGTCTCGACATCCGAACTCAATCCCCTTACGCATTTTTTGGAGGTTGGCTTCAGAGAAGGCAGGAGTCCAAACCCCTCGTTTGATATCCGCGATTTCTGCAGACAACATCCCCAGCTCTTGACGTCAAATACCAACCCACTTGAGGCCTTCGTTGAGGCTCGGGACCTCGCCCAAGGATCCCCGAGTCAAGGAGCGAAGGTAGAGGTTGATTCTCCACGAATATATAGGTCGGGATTGGGACGCGACGGTGCTAGCGCTCCATCTGGCGAGATCGTTCCGTATGTCGCACACTTTTTTCCCGCTGCTCCCCGAGCCGGGAATGAGTTGCGCATGTACAACCTGGTGCGGTGGTTGAGGGGGCAGAATTATCGACCGTTAGTGATCGTGGCTCCCTTACACGATGAAGAGTTTTCCGATACTCAACTTCAACAACTTGAGGAGTTGAGCCCTGATTTCGTTATTGTGTACAGGGATGGTCGAGTTATCGCATCGGAATCAGGCGGATCGATACTTGGCTTGGATGACAAGCCTATTCCGACGTACGATTACGGAAGAATATTGGGTGAGGATGAAGCGCCGATGAACGGTAGCGCGGCGAGTATCGCTACAGACCGGTCATATTGTTACGACGCTTTGATTTCCATTGTTTTAGCGGCATGCGCTCAAATCAATCCCAGATTGTTAATCGTTAATTATGTTTTCATGACGAGGTTCTTTCCTTTGCTGCCGAAGAAGCTCCTTAAGGTCTTGGACACTATCGATGTCTTTTCCTTGGTCGCTCAGAAGGTGATCAAATTTGGAGTGCGAAACACCGCCTCTCTAACTAGTCACGATGAGGCGATCAGGTTACATCGGGCGGATCTGATTGTCGCCATACAGGAAGAGGAAGAGGCAGAGCTGCGAAAGCTGGCTCCAGGAAAGAGGGTGATCACGACAGGAATAGATTTCCCCGTGTGTGACACTCCGATTCCAGACAATCGAAAGGTTTTGTTTTTGGCCTCTGACAATCCGCGTAACGTAAACGGACTACACGGCTTCTTACGATACGCATGGCCGGCTGTCATGAGGGAGATCCCCGACGCTCAGTTGGTTATAGCCGGACGTATCAGTAAAGTTGCGGAGAAGCTTTCCCTGCCTCACAGCGTCCGGGTTGGTGGCGAAGTGGACTTAATTCATGACCTCTACGCCGAGTGTAGGCTCGTGGTCAATCCTGTGGTCGCGGGTACGGGTATTAAAATTAAGACAGTTGAGGCGTTGTGTCATTTCCGTCCTTTGGTAACGTGGCCAAGCGGCGTTGAAGGGATACCAGCAAGGTTTCGCGAGTTAACGCCCGTGGCCCGGGATTGGTTCGAGTTCGCCGCGGTTATCCAAGATTTTCTTCGCTGCGAGCGCGCGAGCCAAGTGTCCGATGAGATGAAGCGGGATATCACCGAGTATTTTTCTACGGACCGCACCTACTGTGACTTGGGTGATGCCTTGAGGGACTGCATAGTAACATCGGTAGAGCGGCAGGAAACAAACGACGATGGTACGGAGAGAACGAGTGCGGCCAACTTTCAATAGAATAACGAGCAATCCGAGGTGTCCGGTATATGAGATAGTGCTTCCGGTGCCGCCCTCAGAGATCGACGAGGGAAGGGGGCCTCATGAAACCTCTTACGGAAACATCGAAGCGGTTAATGCGATGTTTCATAAAGCGACTGAGGAGCGCGCGCATATCCTGGTGCGCTACCAGGATATAGAGATTGCTCCGGAGACGGTGGCTCATTTGGCGGCTGGGTTCTCGGAGGATCCGTACTTTGGTGTTATATATCCCCGAATCCTTCGCCCCGAGGGCGACCCCTACATGTTCGACGGTGGAGGGGCCTCGCCATTAGGGCGATGTTGCAGTCGACGAATTTTACCGAGGCTGCGCCCCTACTGTATCTCGCTGGAGATGCTGATTCCTTGTGCGCTGCTTCGAAACACTCTCGTAGAGTGTTTGAGCCCACTAGACTCCACCCTCTCCTCCGTGGAAGGAGCCGTAGTAGACCTCCTTAACCGAGCACGCACCGTGGGGTTTCGCGGCGTGATAGATAATAGAGCTGGCGCGTATGTGGGCGCGGATACTCTTGATGTTGGTCGGCCCATCGCCGACGCGGATATCGGACGGTTTTTTCGGGAACGCCCCGACATGCACGCCGCCAGGTACGAGTTCTCCAAGCAGAGTTTTGTTTTGGAAGAAAAGCTTCTGAGCTGTGTAGTTGCTCTTGGTCCCAAGCGCCTTTTGCTAGATGCCACAGGAATGCGTGGTTTTCACAACGGCACCTCAGAAGCGGCGCTCTCGCTCATGGACGCTATGTATCTCGATAACGGCGCCTTTGATTTTGAGGTATCGGTGATGAGCATAGATGAAGCGCGAGAGTTTCATCGATTGGGATACCGGTATCCGGCGTGGAAGATGGTGGGACCGGAGGACTCCGATCACTACGCGATTATGTTGAGGCTCAATCAGCCCTGGAGTGTCTCTGAGATCGTCAGTTTTCACAGGCGCGCGTTTTTCAATGTGGTTACAATGCTCGACACTATTTGCTGGGATGTTCAGTACCCAGCGCCCCCGGGGTTGACTGAGGCTTGGGAGACCTGCGCTCAGGTCGTTGACGGAATTGTGTATATCTCTGAGTTCTCACGAGATCGGTTCCGGCGCAGATTCCCGGTCTCACCGCGGGTGCGGGAGCTGGCGCAGCTTTACTCACTTTCTCCTGCGGATTATCTCCCGCACTCTCATTCCGAGCAGGTGGAGGAGGGGATCGAGCCTTACATTCTGGTCGTTGGTAATTCACTAGAACATAAGTTTGTTGGTCCAACGGTAAGCACCTTGGCGGAGGCTTTCCCGTATGAGCGAATCAAAGCGCTGGGCCTGTCATCCTCCGATAATGAACAAGTTGAGCCGATTGTCAGCGGGGGGCTATCCGACGCAGCGATCGATGAACTCTATAGGGGCGCCAAGCTTGTGGTTTTCCCCTCCTTTTACGAGGGTTTTGGTTTTCCCGTGCTTAGGGGGTTAGCGTGGGGCAAGAGCGTCATAGTTCGAGATCTCTCTCTGTATCAGGAGATCTCGTCGCGCTATCGGGGGCCCGGAAGGATATGCGTGTTTAGTGACCCGGTGGAGCTTTTTGAGATAGTGGGCCGCATACTTCATGAGCAGCCCGTTGCATCACTCCCGACGGGAGGCTCTTTGCGGGATGGTGAGGAGCCACCGAACTGGGCAACCGTGGCGCGCGCTACGCTCAGCTTCATGTGGTCCCTCTGCCGTGAGCCTAACCTGGAGCATTGGCGTCACCGCGATTGGTTGAGCAGAGTTACGACGTGCGAGGTAAAGTAGGGGAACGAGGTATGAGAATCGCGACTATTTTTGTAAGGTACGGCGAGCAAAAGTACCCTGATGCTTTACGTGAGCTCGATAAACTCTACGCAGAGGGATTAGCTGATGTTGAGCGGGATCTGGTCATCGTGGATAACGCCCAGGAGCCTAGCTTCCGTCGCGAGTTGGCTGATAACGCCTTGGTCATAGGCGGCGATAATTCAGCGTGGGAGTTCTCGGCTTGGGATAGGGGCGTAGCGCATTTTGGCGACAGGATCTTCGAGTACGATTATGTAAATCTTGTGACGAGCGCCTTTCGGGAGCTCTACAACAGCTATTTGGAGAGATTCTCGTCCTCAATTCTAAGGGCGTATATGGGAAAGCCGATAACGCTGGGGCATATAGACTGCTACAACGCGCCGGTGTACCTCGGGTACTACGATTTTCAGCATTGGACCCGCTCGAGCTGCGTATTTGTCTCGCCGCACGATCTGCGCTTACTTGGTTCATTAGTTACCGTTCCTTTCTCTTCTGAAGGATATTTTTCCGATAATCCGGAGGTGCCGTTTGCTCTGGAAGCTCCCTTGTCAGAGAACTACAAGGAGTACATTCTTGGGTGGTTGACTGGGGCCGGGACCGGCCAAGGGGTAGAGTGGCACTCCAAGATGGTGCTCAATAAGGGCAATTTTAGCTTTTTCAAGAGCAAAGCGATGGCGATCCTTAATGAGCACATGTTGTCGTGTAGGCTACGAGCGACCGGTTGTCGGATGCAAGACATCACTTGGGTTAGTTCATTCTTCGAAAAAGGGGGGGATGGAAAGGCGCCTATCCCCGATGTCGCAACGCCATGGCGTAAGCAGATCGCGGAGAGAAGATGGGATCCGGTAGTTGTATAGTTTAGTTGCGGACCCTTACTCCGCTTCATGTCTCGATATCTGTCGTCCGTATGTCAAATAAAGGTGTTCCAATAAATGTCCTTGTAAGCTCCTCTCGCCAGTGGAATCCCGGAGATGAGTTTATATATCACGGTGTCCGTCGACTCCTTTCAGGGTTGATCCACGACCCCGTCAATTGGCTGTTGTGGAATCGGAACCCTGACCTATTTGTCAAACGGTGGGAGGACCCACATATTCGTACCGACTTCCTGACCAACTCGATGAAGGATCCTTGCCTTGATCTGGTTGACCTTGTAGTGCTAGCGGGTACACCCGAGTGGACCGGGGCTCCGGTGGAGCGCGTTTATCGTGAGTTGCTAAGATTCCCCAAGATACCTCTGCTGGCGGTAGGTGTTGGTAGTGGAAGCGCTCTTCACCCTATGTTTTATCTTGTGGGTAGTGCTGCGCGCGTATGCGCCGGACAAGATCATGAACGCAGGCGGCGAGAAGTTCATGGAGATGGCGTTTCTCAAC
>JAULVA010000321.1:0-3169 GCA_032111275.1 Bdellovibrionota bacterium | reverse complement strand
GGCATTTCGGGAGTCGTTTGCATTCAGCAGCGGAGAGGTCCTCGTCAACGTCAGTGGGACGGTTTCGGTATCCTCTATCTATCCGACCTCCTTCCGATTCGTCCCAGATGATTGCTTGGTGGAATTGAGCATCAATGATCGACCGGTGAGTACCGGGCTGCCGATGTGCGACTTCACAAAGGGCCGGGTGTTTCAGCTGCGGGATTACCTGCATCCTGGCCAAAATAAACTTCAGGCTGTGGTCAGAAATCGGGGAGGGCCAGGGGGACTTGTTGTGAGCTATGTGATGTGGGATGCCGTCCCGCTCTCTTTGATCTCCCTTGCAACGCTCGGCATTCTGGCTTGTTTGGTGAGGGGGGCCTGCAAACTCGGAATCGCGAGCGATCCTTTAACCGTGGTGTGGTTTTTCGGAACAATCGTACGATTTATCTACTTCCTCGCGACGCCGATCAGCGCGAGGGCCTATGACGCTCAAGGTCACCATGACTATATCATATACGTGGTGGAGCGTTTTGCCATTCCTCCAACTCAAGGTGGTTGGGAGTTTTATCAGCCACCCCTCTACTACTTTTTCACAGCGGCCCTTCTCATGCCGTTTACATATATGGGTTGGGGGGATGTCTTTCTTCTCAACGTCGCGCAGGTCATCTCGTTTGTTCTCTCATCGGTGGCGCTCGCCGCTGGGATTTGGGTAGGCAAGGTCCTATGGCGGAATCCAAAAGATTCTTTTCTCAGGACGGGATTTGCCCTCTCAATAGCGGTGTTGCCGGGGCTTGTCATGTTTTCCTCCCGAATTACGAATGACGCGATGATGCCGCTACTCGGGTTTCTCTTTGTTGGGCTACTCCTGCGTTGGTATGAGACGGGACTGGAACGACTGTGGTATGCGAGCGTGGTGGTGCTTGGGCTGGCGCTGCTAACAAAAAGCAGCGCTATGGCGTATGTTCCGATAGCGTTCCTGAGTTTAGCGCTAGCAGGTAGTGATGAATCGGGATTGAGGGGACGCGCCAGGCAAGCGGCGAAGGCTGGTCTCATCCTCTTTGTCATGGTGGGTTGGTATTGGGCTTACAGAATAGCCGGTGAAGGATCTACAGGTATCGTTCCTACCATCAACTCGTTGAACCGAAAGCTCTCCATAACTGTGTCCCCCCTTACATTCCTTTCGATTGATCCGTTTTCAGTGATTCGACACCCATACAACCATCCATGGGTCGATGACTTTGGAAGGGATCGAATGTGGAGCTTCCTGCCCAAATCAGCTTTCACCGGCGAGTGGAACTTTGGAGAGGGCGTTAATCGTACCATGCGAGTGGTGCATGGTTTGAACTACTTCCTTCTCTTTCCTCTCGCGGTAATCTCTATGGCTAGAGATATTTTTCGCGGAAGACATCCCTCCCTCTTGTTGACCCTTGTGTGCGTCCTCGGTGCCACAATCGTTATGGTTATTCGCCAACCGTTTGGAATTCTGCACGAGTTCCGTCATGTTCCGATCATTGCGATACCTGTCAGTTACTATGTGCTCAGCGGAGTAGGGCTGCTACCAGCGGTGCTCCGGCGCATGGTGCTAGGGATGCTGGTGCTTTTCTGGAGCCTCTGTCTGTATGTTCTGTATGGAATAGCTTTTTCGAGCTGACTACTGCGAGATAGATTGGTAGTTGCTCGATATTTCCTGACGGCTTTGGGTAGTAGTTTCGTCGGATTTGACCTGGCACCATACGACTAGAGGAATAGCTCATCGACGTATCACTTTGGCATGGGTTCCATAGGTCCCAGACTCAGGCTGGGGGTCTTAGGCGTTCGCTTCAAGTCTTGGAGGCTCTCGTTTATTAAGTTCCCGCAAAACAGCAGGATAGGGGATAATTTACCGCCCCCTCGGCCAATTAAATCGCGTTTGAATCCTTTCATGGGGCACGTTCATCTTTAAGGTATGGCGCCGTAAACCGACCAGAGCGGTTGCGTTGCCCTTTTCGTCAAGGCAGCTCGAAAAAACCTCATGAGCCGCCGTTTTATATTCGTCTTACACGAATATGCACTGAGCGGCTTTCCGCCCAGACTTTGAGGAGCGATACACTATGGACGCTGACACTATCGAGGGACTCCCTTCCACTGAAGAACTAGCGGGAAACCTTACAGCGGAGTTGAACGCCGCTGACGTGGCGTCCGTCGCGCCTCCAGCGCCGCCGGTTGACGCGGCCTCAGTTGAGCCAGCGCCCCAAACCGTGGCTTCAGCAGGATCGAGTATGAAGGGAGATATCGCTCGGGGCGTTGAGGAAAAGGTGAACGCGGTAGCCCCGACGAGCCTCTCGCACATGTCTGATAGTCCCCGCGTGGATGTGAGCGCCGCTACGGTTGCTCGCATGATGGGGATCGCCTCGACGAGTGATCTGCGAGTGCTTGAGGGGCGCGTGGATCTCCTCACCTCAAAGGTCTCAGCTATTCTCACGAAGATGGACCGTTGTCTCTCGATGTTCAGCTCTATTCCGACGGCGAGTGATATCGGACGGCTTGAGGTGCAGGTCGCGGCTGTCAAGTCGATGATGAAGGAGCTTCTCGATTCAGTTGGCGCCCCCGTTAGCGCGGGCAAGGAGCAGACCGATCGTCTCGCGGCGCAGGAGCAAAGCAGGAAGCTTCGCGACGGGATTAAAACGAACACAGAGTCATAGCATCACTTTCAGAGGAACCACACATGAGCGCACATCAGAAAGCCGGACAGGTAACCCTTTCTCAGCGGATCGAAAAAACAAAGATCCGACAAAAAAGTTATGTTATGGATCTTCGTGTGCAGAGTCCCGCCTCCATGGGATACCTCGGTGTTGATGGGCTGGATTCCGCGCCAGCGATAGTCAGATTGGCGAAGGTAAAGGGGCTCGATGTCATCGCCATTACCGATTTCTACAGCGGTGACTTTATCGATAGGATGGTTGCGGCCGCGAAGAGTTCACCCTGGACGGTAATTCCCGGTGTGAGGGTTCGATGTCGCGTCAAGACGTGCGCCGATGTTATCATCTCGTGCCTCTTTCCCGAGTCAATCACATCGGCGGGGATCTCCGAGTTTCTTCGAGAGCTCAACGTTCCCCGAGATGCCCGTGGAAATCCGAATTATGTGATCACCGCCACTATCGATGAACTTTTGCGCGCGCTCTCGACGCGTAACGGCATCGCGATACCA
>JAULVA010000320.1:3231-5714 GCA_032111275.1 Bdellovibrionota bacterium | reverse complement strand
TCCTCAAGGCCACCGGCGACCTCTGCCGGCAGGGGCTTGTGAAGACTTATATACCGCGAACCAAGACGAGGGACGCGCTCAAGGGACAACTTCAATTCAACCGGCAAATGCTCAGAGAGGTCCGAGGGATCGTAGGCTTCGATACACGTGCCGCTGAGTATGAAAGGGAACACCCTCTTAACAGGCTTCTCCTCACTGCACTTCAGATCGTCAAAGAATCGAGGCTCTCCCACGTCACCCAGGATCTCCTGCCCGAGGTCCTCGGATACTTTCAAGGGGTATCACCCCTTGAAAATACCTCTCAGATCCTCGCTGCCCTGCAATTCGACCGACGGACCGAACGATACCGAACCGCTATCGATCTCGCCAAACCGATCCTCCTCTCCGCCTATCCCGGTGTTCGCGCCGGTGTTGATGACACCTTCAGCATGTTTTTTGATATGAATCAGGTGTGGGAGCGGTACATCTTCTGTGAGCTGAAACGTCACGCCGCGCAAAAGGGGATTCGTGTTGATCGACAGGTGCGCGCCTCATTCTGGGAGCGCAGGACCATACGTCCCGACATCGTGGTACATCTGGACCAAGACACCCGAGTTGTTATCGACACGAAGTGGAAAGATCCCGAAAGACAGGAGCCAAGTAGTAACGACCTCAATCAGATGTTCGCCTACAATCACCAAGTTCGAGCGGTGCACAGTCTACTCTTGTATCCTGACATCCACGGCACCTCCGGAAGGGGTGCTCGGTTCAAGCATGATAGCGGCTTCGCGGATCATGGGTGTTCGTTTGATTTTGCGCGGATATGGAACTGTATCGAGGGGCAAATCTCCCTTAATCTTAACGTCGGGGCTGAAGTATTTGGGATGGTTGGTGGGGTGATGGGAAGGCCCTTTTAGAGATTGCTCGAGTTGGGACCCCGTTTTCTGAGTTGGGAAGAGGCGGGCAGTCCATATGCGGTGTGCAGAAAAAGTACGTAATTTAGCGGCGGAGGCGTCAAGTTTGGTTGAATTTCATAGCTAAGAGCCTGTAAATACAGTCACCTTACCTATTGCCGGGTCGCGTTATATTTTTACAAAACCAAAAAAGTCGAGTCTTGACTAATCGCAGTCTGGCCTGATAGTGTATTCTCATAGTCGCGAAGGAGAGAGCTATGGGCAAAACAAGACACATTCAGGCACGCATGACGCAGAGAGGTATACGAGAGGAGTTGGTCCACCTGACCATGAAGTTCGGGTTCGAGCACCACGACGGGAAGGTCATCCTCAACCGTAAGGGGGCTCAGGAACTAATCGCTGAGTTGGAGAAAATAAAGCGGGCTGCCCAGAAGGTGTTTGAGGTCGGAGGGCTAGTAGTCGTTGCCCAGGGCGAGGCGCTCGTTACTACCTACCGATTGGGCAAGTAAGAGAGGGGACAAGATGGCACCGGTAAAGCGAATAGATATGAAAAGCAATCAGCATGAAGCCCTCATCTTCAAGGTGTTGGATGGTCTACGTGGCATAGTGACTCGTGATGAGAGTGCGCTGCTCGTTCTGACCCTGTGCGCCGTATACTGCAAAGAGGGGAAAGCTCAATCTTTTAACGGTGGCCCGGAGAAGGTACACCAATTTATCGCAAAGCTCGCCGGTGGATGTCCGGAGGAATTCAACAGATATTTGGAGCTTTTGAAAGCTGTTCCACCTCAGCTGCTTGTTCAGATACTATCTTCCCTGGATGAAATCAGTGCTCAGCCAGCGGGATTGGAAGCTCTCTGGAACGAAGCCGTAAAGTCAGCTCGACCCGGTGGAATGAGTCGATTCTTTGCCCCCGCATTAGCTGAGTTTTGCGCTCTCATCGCTGGGGTTCGAAAGGGAGAGAGTGTTTTCTGCCCTTTCGCCGCAAGCTTCGATTTCGCGCGGTCCTTGCACCGAAGGGGAGTAAAGCTCACATTTGAATCTCGCGATGGCTGGCTCATAGCGATGTTGTTCCGCGAAATTTTCGACCGCTCTATTACCGTTGAAGTAGCTGACCCGATTAATCGCGCTAACTCTGGAATTTCAACTGGGGAGCAATTTGATGTGGTTCTGTCGTCGCCCCCCCTCTCCCTCAAATTCGATCCGGATATCTTTAACGCACAGATGCAGGGGTATCGCTTCAGGACCAGAAATCTTGAAGGGTTGGCGATTCAGCAAGCGATAGCCCTAGCAAAACGCCGGTCGGTAGTGTTGGTTGGGCTGGGCGTCGCTTTTCGCACTACGGCAGATGAGCGCGAGCTCAAGCGATATCTGGTCGACAACGGACTTTTGGAGGCTGTGATCAAGTTGCCGAGTGGTAGCTTTGAGTTCACGAAAATCGCTCCTGTGGCATTCGTTTTGCGCGGCTCGCAATCAATCTTTCGGTTTGGCGCCAGAGGGAACCGACTTTCTCATCTGGGCCGACTGCGACGATCTACTGACCGAGACAGGCGGCAAGGTCTTGCGCCTGCTTCGTGACGGCAAAGACCCAGA
>JAULVA010000320.1:2028-3221 GCA_032111275.1 Bdellovibrionota bacterium | reverse complement strand
ATCCAGACCCTGATAGCTCTCCTTGGCAACAGTGGCCACAGTCAGCTTTTCCTCTGCCTCTAGGTCTTCCTTGCATGCTAACTGGTAGGCAGTGTCTAGTTCTCTCTGGGAGATAGTTTCCAGAGTCATCTGGACATGACTAACGAAGATGAGTCCTCACTCACCGATTTTGCAAACCTTATCCTTCAAGGGAAAGATAATGAGTTCATGAGGTATGTCGAGCCAGGAGAGATAGCGGAAAATATCTTTAATTTGGATCCTGGGCGCTATTTGGTAAATGAAGAAAAACTAAAGCTGCACGCTTACCTGCAAAGCCGGGAGTGCGCAGCTCTCTCGGAAGTGGCTGAGATTCTGAGACCGCAACTTCTACCCGAGGCGAAAGTCGAGGGCCAAGAGGTGCGAGAGGTAGCTTTCGGAGATATTCAAGAGGATGGCCTGGTTGTTACGCCCGGAAGGACGCGTCGAATCGCCCCTGACACCGTCAAGAGGTTTGAGCGATTCATTCTTCGGCCAGGGGATATCCTGCTCTCGGTAAAAGGAACGATAGGTCGAGTGGGGATAGTCGAAGACACTTTCGACGAGCTTTGGATACCCAGTCAGTCGTTCGTAATTATAAGGCTCGACCCTCGCGAACAGAGGGTCTCTGCCAAGTATCTGTTCTACTTTTTATCGTCCACCATTGGGCAAGGGCAGATTCTTGTCGGCAAGGTGGGAAGTGTGGTGCCGATCCTCCAGGCCTCCGATGTCAGAGATCTGAGAGTAGGGCTCCCGCAAGCGGGGGAAGAGGAAAAAGTGGCTGAGATTCATGAGAAGATCGGCCGATTACGTAGGAAGATTCTGGAGGCGCAAGGGGAGATAGGCGCTTTAAGGCAGCAGTTTTCCGAGGTCGATAATAGTCCGGGGCGACAATGAGTCGGTCGGCTTAGGCGGTAGGTCACATAGGGAAATACCCCCTTTATTTCAGGGTTCTACAAGACTAAAGTAATAAGGGTAAAAATATGGCACCTAAAAAGAAAAACAAATCAAAAGAAGAGAAGACCGGAGGGATTAAGGACCTCCTGAACGAGCTATGGGAAGCGGCAGTTTCCCTACGAGGCTCGATTGAACCAGCCGATTACAAACGGTACGTGTTGCCGATAATCTTTTTGCGGTTCCTTTCGCTCCGATACGATCACCGGCGACTTGAGCTTGAG
>JAULVA010000320.1:1082-2018 GCA_032111275.1 Bdellovibrionota bacterium | reverse complement strand
GCAGATTCTCAACGCTCTCGGCGTACCCTTTGCCAGTTTTGATGTGCTCTCTGATCCGGATGAATATCGAGCAGGTGGGGCGTTTATCGTTCCAGAGGCAGCGCGGTGGGAGAATATCATTAAGGTCGCTCCTGCTGATGATATCAAGACGAAGCTCGATGACATCTTGCAGCACTTAGAGGACACCTACCCCGATAAGCTAAAGGGGCTTCTTCCCCGGATCTATGCAGGATCAAACCTCGATGGCGAAGGGTTGCGTGGGCTTATTAACCTCTTCTCAAAAGAGGTCTTCCGGCTGAGTGAAAACGGCGAGGACCTTATCGGGCGGGTCTATGAGTATTTCATCGGCGAATTTGCAAACTCTGAAGGAAAGCGCGGCGGGGAGTTTTTTACCCCTGTCTCAATCGTAAAGACGTTGGTGGCGATGCTTGAGCCGACTCACGGCAGCGTCTACGACCCGTGTTGCGGATCGGGCGGCATGTTCGTGCAGTCGGATCTGTTTACCAAGCACAACAAGCAGCTCTCTTTCTTCGGGCAGGAGACCAAGGATTTCACCTATCGCTTGTGCCGCATGAACCTCTTCATTCACGGGCTTGATGGCAAGATTGAGATCGGAAGCTCATACGATAACGATAAGCACTCGACCCTGAAAGCTGACTACATCATCGCCAATCCGCCGTTTAACGATGGCTCTAAATCGGAAGGTGGCTGGGGAGCGCATCGAATTACAGGGGATGACCCCCGGCTTGATCTTGACGGCGTAAAGCTCCCACTTGCTGCGAAGAACGCGAACACGATGTGGATGCTCCATTTCGTAAGCCACCTGAGCAACCGAGGCACCGCCGGGTTTGTTATGGCGACGGGTGAGCTTTCAAACGGCGAGACTAATCGGCTTGAGGTGCGAAAGGCTCTGATTGAGAGGGACTACGTTGATTG
>JAULVA010000320.1:0-1072 GCA_032111275.1 Bdellovibrionota bacterium | reverse complement strand
TTACAGGGCAGCTCTTTGCGAATACCCAGATTCCGTGTTGCTTGTGGTTCCTGTCGAAGAATCGTGGCGGTGCAGGTGGTTTTCGGGATCGCAAAGGGAAGATCTTGTTTATCGATGGGCGAAAGCTTGGGGCGCTTATTCCGGGGAGCAGGAAGCAGAAGCAGCTCGCGGATGAGGAGATCGAGAAGATCGCCGCAGTTTATCGAGAGTTTAAGAAGACGGGAGATCCGGCGGAGGTGGCGGGGTTCTGTAAAGTCGCAACGCTAGACGAGGTCAAGGAGCATCGCTATGCGCTTACGCCGGGAAGGTATGTCGGTGCGGCTGAAGGGGATGATGAGGATGAGCCGTTTGAGGAGAGGTGGCCGAGGTTGGAAGCTGAGCTTCTCCAGTCACTCCAAAATAGTCGCTCTTTAGAAGCTCGTATTTTGGCCGTTATGTCGGATTTAAAAAGATGAATGCAACCAGTAAATACTACAAAACATCCGACCTGATTGCTGGGGGAATCCTTGCTATAGGAGACGGGTATCGGGCGAAAAACGATGAATTGCGGGGAGACTCTATTCCTTTCGCACGAGCGGGTAACATACAAGCAAACTTTGACTTCTCTGAATGTGATTTTTACCCCGAAGACAAGCTCGACAGGGTCGGAAACAAAATAAGCAAAACAGGAGACTGCGTACTAACGACCAAGGGAACCGTTGGTCGCCTCGCGTTGGTGAAGGAAACCACGCGAAAATTCGTGTACTCTCCACAGCTCTGTTTTTGGCGTTCGCTCGACCATTCCCGTCTCGACCCACGCTATCTATTTTACTGGCTTCAATCTGATGATTTTCGCGAGCAAGCTGATGCCGTGAAGGGCCAGACTGACATGGCTGATTATATTAGCCTTCAGGATCAGCGGATGATGCGCATTCCTTTACCGCCTATCGATGTACAGAGGCGAATTGGGAATACCCTTGGGGTATTCGATGACAAAATTGAAGAGAATTCGCATTCCTCGCACACCCTCGAAGAAATGTCCCAAGCCCTCTTCAAATCCTGGTTCGTTGATTTCGATCCCGTTGTGGCGAAA
>JAULVA010000319.1:8296-12813 GCA_032111275.1 Bdellovibrionota bacterium | reverse complement strand
GAACCCTTCCCTCAATGCGGGACTGCAACCATGATCGCTCATGAGCTTTGGTAAGGTGCGCGATCTCGAAACCGATGGCGCCGCAATAGGTGTGTTTGAGATCTCGGATCAACTGGTCGCACGAGGAGTACGAACGATCACCGAACGAAAACGCGGAGAGCGCGACCTGTGAGGGCTCTCTCGTCTCGCCGTGATAGGAGAGCTGGAGCTCAACCGGGCTCTCCGGCTTCATGCCACCGGCACCGAGGGGGCTCACGTGAGCGGCCGCGTGACCGTACGCTCGGAACGCATCGACAAGCTTATCTCCGAGAGCGTTCGCCGTCGCTGGCGGCGCCTCGACGGCGTGCGCATGTCCGTTTACGCGGCCATTCACCTGGCCGTTTGGAACACCGGTGAGGTCTCCCGACCTGAAGAATTCGGCCCACACTGGGTCGACCAGCGATGGGTCTGAGAGGTAGAGCTGGTAGAGCTCAGCCAGGTAGCCCGCGTTTTCACCGAATCTGACAAAACTTTCACCGTTCATAACGTATCAAAAATATTAAGCGATGGCGGATTAGATCCTAGCAGAAGGTAAGACTTCCTCAAAGAGTTCGTCGATGCTTGAATTCAGCTTTTCAACAGTTTAGGTCACCCTCTCCCGGGAAGGTCGGAGCGTTATCCGGCGAACTTGAGCTGAACTAACTTATTAATAGAACTAATCCTTCTCCGAGACAGCCAAGAGGCCCGCCGCGAGAATGGCGTTGAGGTTGTGCGCTTCGGAGAGGTTCCCACGAGCCTTAGACCGAACCGCCCCTCGAATCTCCAGGGCGAGCACCTCCGCGTCCTTGTCCCCACTGACGCTCTGCGAGGCGTCAAGGAGGGCGAATCCGGTCGCTCGTACTAACTCGATATTCTTCTGAACTAGGCTAGCGGCCACATTGAGCGACTCGATATTGCTCTCGACCTTTCGCCTAATCTCTTTCACCGCGAGCCGGATCTTTTGAAAGGCCGCTGATCCATCATCGCTCTGCGGAGGATCCTCGGGGTCACGGGTCGCCTGTCGAACGGCCCGATAAAACTCCTCGGCGGGAAAGAGCTCCGCATTTGAGGTGGTTTCACCGCTCGATGAAACGGTCACACCCGAGAAGGAGCTTACCTTTCTGAACGCCCCCTCCAATTCATCGACCTTCGCCGGATCGAGTCCGCCGCGCTTGAGTACAGCCGACATCTCAGTTGTATCGAGAAGATCGCGCCCCTTCACCACGGAGCCCGCGACAAGCTCACGGTAGGCACGCGAGAGTTCGTCAAATTCACTTTTGTACTGTTTGGCCCTACTCGGAGGGATGTTCCCCTTTCCCGCTTTTTGGACGAGGGTGTCGAGCGCTTCAACGACGTTGAGCATATTACTCGTGTAGTCCGCCGCCACGTTGATGTAGGAGATCCCGGCGTTGAGCGATCGAATAGACGCGGCCGCCCCACGAGCGCCCCGCTGCAGGGTGACCGATAGTGGTTCCTCGGGCTCCTTGCTGAGACCGACCTTCGGGGTAGAGCTCCCCGAGCCCGAAGCCATCTCCGAGATAAATCTCCCTGTAATGACGCTGTTAAGCGTTGATATTCCCATAACCTACCGACGGAGCTATCCAGCCGTTAAGATGAGGGAAGAGGCGAGAAGGCTTCCGGGAAGGGAGAGAAATACCCCTAACCCACTGGTATGAGTCTCGTTTGTGGTGGGCAAGCCCTCTGCACGGGACGGTTACGCGGCCACCCGCGAGAGCCACTCCTTCAACCCACGCATCCCCTGGATGCCGAGCTTGTGCCCTACCCCGGGCTCCTCGACGTAGGTGACCTTGAGACCAAACGAGGTGAGGCGCTCAACGCCTTTTCGAGCCTTGTCTACGGAGAGCACCTCATCCGCGTCCCCGTGCGCCACAAACACCTCAGGCCGTCCCTCGATGAGCCGTTGCTCACCAACCTTTGAAACGAATCCGGCAAGGACCCCGAGACCATCAAGCCGAAGAGAACCGGTCAGCACCGCGGCCGATAACAGGACGGAGCCTTGAGAAAATCCGATAGCGATCGTCTTCCGTGGTTGCAGGGAAAAGAGTTCGAGGTATCGCTCAAAGGCGAAATGGAATCGATCGCGCGCAAGCATAATCGCCGGCTCGAGGGGGCGCTCCGAGGCCATATCCCACCAACTAAAACCCCCGAGAACATCAGGGAGAAATGCCTGAAAGGAAACGACATTGGCGTGCTCAGGAAGGGTACGATCAAACGCCCACATCACCTGTGCCGACCCGGCGCGGCCGTGCACCATCACGATCAGGGGCGCCGCAGGATCGCCACACAATCGATGAATGAAGGTGAGCCCAACGAACTCTTCTTGACCGGCTTCCGACTGCACTCGCATGCGCTGGAGGGTAACGGATTAGTGAGTCTCAGGGCAACTGTCAGGACTGTGTGGTCGGTGGGGCGTCCTGTTCAGGCACCACTGAGGTATCAGCGGTGCCCTTGAGCGGCTTCTTGATCACGTATCGATCGGACTGTTCAAGCCCGACGAGGAGGAGGATGTGATGGGGATTGATATTGAGAAACGAACATACCGACTGAAAGGAGAAGATATAATCCTCCTCCTTGCTCAGGAAGTAGTCCTTCGCCCGGCGGGAGAAGTCCCCCGGTCGATTGACGTCGGCGATGGCGTTTAAAAGGATCGCCCTCAACAGGTTCTTTTCGGGAGTAGCTAACTCCGCCTGCTCGAAGTCGTCAAAACCGATGTAAATAGCTGTATTTTTGCCTTCCCTCATCATATTCCCCTTAAGATGCTGCGAGTTCCTCGCACGCTTTAGGTATTACTTCTCCACCTAGAATAAGGTTCGGCCGGCGCGTGAAATAACTTGACGACTCCGAGCTAAATCGATCGTTTTATGAGCAGCTTACGAGGTCCTCGGAGGGAAATTACTGAATCAATCAAACACCCGGTAGGGCCCGACTCCTGGCGGGCCGTGCCACGACTGGAGGTATCAACGCTTCATCGACAGGCGTTACGATACGGCCCGCGAGGACGCGGGCCCTACCATGACAACGAGATTAGCTAGTGGCATTGGGACATTAGCCCTGACATTTTTCGGTACTCAAGGAGCCCGTACGCCACGCCGATACGGGCTTTAGGGACGACCTCCCTACTGCTGCCACGGAGGGCATCATGAAAGTTGAAAGGACTCACAACTCGCTCGCGTTAGCGAGCAGGGATATATCACTGTTCGCCACCGACCGAAGAGTGAACGCCGCGACCGATCTTACCCGAGAGGAAACCGAATCACGGCGCCAGGAGACGATGCCTGATCATCGAGAGGAGCCTCAAGGTGATCAATCGGATGCGCGTGTCGGTGAGAGTGGAAAGGGAGACCGCTTACTGAACATCACAGCGTGAGCAGCCCTCACGCCGCTCAGTCTAACGTAGAGAATCAATCGCTCGATAGACTTGAAAGGTACACCGCTCACCCCTCTCCGAAGAAACTCGTTCGAAACGATCTTCAAAGCGAGGAAACGTCGCGTCCCCGGCATGATGACCGTGAACGAGGGTAAGGTGCAGTTCGTCGCATAACGACAAGGCGCTCGCGTACAGTTCAGCGCCACCGATAAACCAGATCTTTTGTTCCGGATTCGCCGCGCGTTCGGCGATGGCGAGCGCCTCCTCCACCGACCGAGCACCGAAGGTACCTCCAGGTAGCCCCAACGCCTCAGGAGTCCTCGACACGACGATATTGGTTCGTCCCGGAAGCGGCCGAAACTTGGGAGGAAGAGAGTCCCAGGTTTTGCGCCCCATGATCACGAAGTGACCTGATGTTTGAGCCTTAAAATAGGCGAGATCCTCAGGAAGGTGCCACGGCAACGCGCCATCCTTGCCGATCACACGACCCTCATCCATAGCGACGATTGCGGCGACGATCGGCTTCGACATATCTACACTGCGATATCGAACTTAATCCGCTCGTGAGGCTCGTACCCCTCAAGTTGGAAATCCTCGTACGTGAAGGAGAAGAGATCGGTCACATTCGGATTAAGCTTCATCGTTGGAAGTGGCCGTGGTTCACGCTCAAGTTGGAGCAATGCGCCCTCGACGTGATTCGAGTAGATGTGACAATCTCCGAAGGTGTGTACGAACTCGTACGGCTTGAGCCCCGTTACCTGCGCCACCATCATCAACAACAAGGCGTAGCTCGCGATATTGAACGGAACGCCAAGCATGAGATCCGCCGAGCGCTGGTAGAGCTGCAGGCTTAACTTGTCACCCGAAACGTAGAACTGGAAGAGCGTATGACACGCCGGCGGCGCCACCTCGGGGAGATCCGCCGGATTAAATGATATCACTACGATCCGTCGGCTTGAGGGGTTCGATTTAATCGTCTCAACGGCCCGCTTAATCTGATCAACCTTACCTCTCGGTCCTTCCCATGAGCGCCACTGTTTTCCGTACACCGGCCCGAGATCGCCGTTCGCATCCGCCCACTCGTCCCAAATCGTCACGTTGTGCTTCTTGA
>JAULVA010000319.1:6574-8286 GCA_032111275.1 Bdellovibrionota bacterium | reverse complement strand
TCAGGAACCAGAGGAGCTCATAGATGATCGACTTAAGATGCACCTTCTTCGTTGTGACGAGCGGGAATCCGTGTTCAAGGTTGAACCTCATCTGCCGTCCGAACACCGAGTAGGTACCAACGCCCGTACGATCCGGACGAACGATAGCTCCGTTCTTCTCTACGCCGTCCTCTGGCTTTCCGTTTTCAAGAACGTCTCTTATAAGGTCAAGGTATTGCTTCATAGTTTGACGGGAATGCTAAAAAACTTCCGTGGCTACTCACCAAAGGTAATCGATGTAGTAGAGCATAGTCTCACTGCCCTCTCCACATCAACGGTGGGTTCCTGACACGCGGCGTGCCGGCACACATACAACGTAGCCTTATCGCCGAGAGCTTCACGACTTTCAAGCATTTTCGCGCCCTTGACGCCACTTCGTGCCCACACAACGGTTACAAAGGGAAGGAATCTCGTCCAAAGCTCTTGAACCTCACGTGGAGGGGTATCGCCCGGCGTCGGAACGACCACACAACACGACGCGGCTCCCGCCATGCGCAGGAGTACCGCGTTGAGGGTAGACATATAGACCATCGGGATTGAAGCGACCTCACTGGGAAGCCCCTGCTCAAGAAGTTGCGCCCGATAGGCGAACGCGGGATCGCCGGTCACCTCCGCGAGCACGAGAAGGTTCGCGAGGGTAATACCGTTCGGCGATGGCGCCGCGCCATCAACCCACTC
Organism: Bdellovibrionota bacterium; assembly: GCA_032111275.1. GTDB lineage: Bacteria > Bdellovibrionota_C > UBA2361 > UBA2361 > OMII01 > OMII01. The sequence continues at coordinate 7,569 of JAULVA010000319.1, read as the reverse complement.
AGTGACATGAACGATAAGACCTGGGGCTGCTGAGCTCACGTAGGCCCGTCGTTCCCCACTCCACAGATACGTATCCTGCTCCCGCTGAAGCGCGGCGGCCCGCTCAATCCAAGTTGCGTCACCCGTTGATTCAAAGAGCGCTCGATACCCCTCGATAAGGTAGGCGTAATCCTCAAGGAGCGCCGGTATCCCCGCCTGACCGGCGCAGTACCGCCGCTGGAGTCGACCGTCGATGACGAGTGCCCGTTCGATAAAGGTAGCGGCCTTCACCGCGGCCTCAAGAAGATCCTCTCGTCCGAGCACCTGGTGCCCCCGACACAACGCCGTGATCGCCAGCCCGTTCCATCCGGTAAGAATCTTCTGGTCACGGTGAGGACGTGGACGTTGCGCTCGGGCCTGCAACAGTAGCTTGCGAGCCTCCCGGGTCTCAGGGGACTCGCTCTCTCGCCACGCCTCATCCGAGGGAATCACGAGCGCTGAACGTCCGTGTTCAAAGTTTCCTTCAAGGGTCACCGAGTACACCGCGCAGAACCACTGCGCCATCGCCGGCGGAAGGGTCGCCATCACCTCCTCTTGGGTCCAGGAGTAGTACTCACCCTCTCTATCAACCTCACCCGCGTCCTCAGCGGAGAAGAAGCCCCCCTCGGGGGCGGACATCTCTCGAACGATGTAGTCGAGCGTTCGCTCGGCGACCGTTCGATAGAGATCATTGCCGGTCACTCGATATCCATCCAGATAGATCGGCGCCAAGAGGGCGTTGTCGTAGAGCATCTTCTCGAAGTGTGGGATCTTCCACTCAGCATCGACCGAGTACCGATGAAACCCTCCCCCGAGTTGGTCAAAGAAACCTCCCCGCGCCATCCCCGACAATGTTGTGGTGAAGGCCTCAAGCGCGGCCGCGTTAGGGCGAACCGCGTGCGCTCGAAGGAGGAACGCTAAGTAGGTGGACAAAAAAATCTTTACATCCTCATCTGTAGGGATGACTGGCGTCATTT
>JAULVA010000319.1:0-6564 GCA_032111275.1 Bdellovibrionota bacterium | reverse complement strand
AGTGCCTTACCACCGCGGTCCCTCCAAGTCCTATCGGAGGTGACTGCCCCAAACTTCTGGATCCCTTCCCTACAGATGAGGATGTAAAGATTTTTTTGTCCACCTACTTAGTGACTCCGTTGGCGGGAATTTAGGCGCCTGTCCAAAACCGCCGAATTCAGAATCGTACCGTTTGAAGAGCTGATGCAGCGCGAGTCCCAGCACATTCAGATCGATCGGCGCCTCCGCGAGCTTCGGCTTTCGCGCCTCAAGGTACCTCGTCAACTCGGCGCTCGAGCGCGTTACCTTTTCACGATCGCTCTTCCACGCGTCCGACATCGCTTGGAGGATGTTGATAAAGTTCGCCCGATAGAAAAACGTACCGCCCCAGAACGGTTGTCTATCCGGGGTAAGGAACACCGACATCGGCCAGCCGCCGTGTCCGTGAATACCGATGACAACGTCCATGTAGATCTGGTCGACATCTGGAAGCTCTTCACGATCCACCTTGATGCTTATGAAGTTCTCATTAAGAACCCGCGCGACCTCCTCAATCTCGAAGGAGTCATGTTCCATCACGTGACACCAATAGCACGTGGAATACCCAATCGAGAGAAACACGGGCTTATCCTCGGCTCGAGCCCGCTCAAACGCGGCATCACCCCATGGATGCCACCACACCGGATTATCCTTGTGCTGCCGCAGGTACGGACTCGTCTCTAAATCAAGTAGGTTTTTCTGATCTGCCATATCGTTCTACGCCTCGTAGCCGTCACGACCTTTCCATCGCTTGCGTGACGGGCCACAGTCCCCCAAAGGCTCCTGTGACGTCATAAAATAGCACACGAGGATGGCAAATCTTCGTCCTAATCCTCATCCTTATCATCCCCCTACACCTGCACCGGGCTCCTCATCGTCATCAAGACGATTCACCTTATTCTCATCGAGATTACCACGATGAGAATAAGGAAACCGGTGCAGGTGCAGGATCGTGAGAAGGAGGAGGTATGGGATTGGCCATATCCTATCCCACCGTCCGGCGAAGTCATCATCCTTAACCCATTGAAAGAGTGAGTGTTCTTCCAAGATCTCTTAGAAACGCCACCACGAACCACACTCGTCGAAATGTCGCGTCTATAAGGAATCTACTTGTGCCGGAGATACACGTATCCTAGGGAAGCGCGGCAACCCCCCTCCCTACTGCGAGAGCCGATCTTGGGTTGCTCTTCTCGCTCCCCTGGCGGCGCACTCGCGAGAAGATAGCCGTCACCGACGCCGAAGCTCGTAGAGCAATCGAACATGACCTGCTAGTGTGGCTGCACGCCCCCACCCATCGAACGAAACGATACCTCGGCGATGGATACGCGGCGAGGTTCACTCGCGTTGAGCTCGCGAAGGTGGCGCGGCATCGAGAACCACACCGAATCCCGGATGGCCGACTTCGAACCTCTCCCCGACCCTGTTTAAAGACCCTCAGCGTCCGAGATGGGCGAGGAGTCGGAGTTGCGACCGGAGGCTCTGAGTCGAGTGCGTAACGCCACAGCGCGTTGTATTTGGGGGAACTCTCCTGACCTATCGCCTCAAGCGCTCCCCAGGAGCCGTACTTTGAGTAGCTTCCTATATCGGTGAAGTGCATAAAGAGCCCACCGCCTCGAGAGTCCCATCCCTCCAGGTATGCGGTGTAGAGCGAGCCCATCCGCGAATCGCGATTTGCGGTGGTAAACAGATCGGTGATGATGTCGTCGTTTGAGGCGTCTCCAACCCCAACCAAGTGCTGCCCCCCTTCGTACGAGACAAGGGAGATCCCGAAGGAGTTTGCGACCGCTTTATTGACCCCGATCCAACCAAAACTTTGCGCGAGCGCGCCACCGGTAGGACCTCCTGGAAGCTCTCCACCTGAGGAGAGCTCCTCGAATAGCTTTGTCAGACCAGCGGCGGAGGCGCCCCATCCCGCGACAACATCGGCGTTCTCCTCCTGTCCAAGGTAATCACCCATGTATGGAGCTATACCGAGCGCTCCGATTCCATGCTCCGCGCACGGAGCCTCGGCCCACAAGGGGCACGAGAGCGCCTCGCTCGCTGTCCAGCTATTGGCGGCTTGGGATGCCATGACACAGACAACCTGCTGCGGCGAGCCACCGAAGACCGACTTCCAGATCTCGCAGACCTCGGCGCTCCGTTTGCCATACCAGTTAATCCTCTTAGTGAAGCTACTCTCCAACGAACCTGCCCATTCAGTCATTCCTCTGGCCTCTACCCAAGCCCCTTGCGGGAACGCCGAGTTCCATACTTCATTCGAGTACTCAACATAGACCGTGAGGGATGGCAGGAAATCGTCACGCACGACCGTGGCGAAATTCCTAATGAAGTCATCGTTAGCCTGGTGCGGCATCGTAAACCACGGAGATTTCTCGGAGACGTTGGCGAGTTCCACCATAATCTCGGGTGGCACCCCCTTTTCAGTAGAGAAACGCGCGTCATCACCACGAGCTCGAGAGTTCCACGTCGATACGGCAGACCCATTTGCGCGCATCCAATCCATAAAGCGGAGCGTTTGATACGGCCGCAATCGGTCGAGAAAAGCCGATGAAAATCGATTGGCGAGAAGGCGCTGCTCATCGGCTTCAGCCACAAAGCGGATGTCCCGCACGTAATCACCATCACCGAGCGTGTCGGTGCGAGTGATGCGCACGAGGATCCCGCCTCGTGAAAGATCAACGGATACGACGTCTCGTCCCGGTGCCGAGAGACCGGCGAGCTTAGTTGCTCCTAGCCCGTACTCGATCGTGCCCTGCCCAACGTACAGCACAACGTACCGTCCCGATGGGAACTCCTGGGGAAGGTCCCAATACGTAGCGACCGAGGTGTAGATCGGCACGGCGCTTCGAGACGGCAACGATCTGATCCAGCCATGAGCGTCTTGATCAAGCTGAGCAGCCTCGCCTGTGTCCCACGCGTTCGAGGAGGTGCAACCGGGATCTACCCCCTGCTGACACTGGGTGAACCACTCACGCGAGCTCAGAAAGAGGTCGGTGAAGGGGAGTTGTGGCGAGTAATCGGTGACCGCATCGAGATTGGTGCCGAGCTGACGAGTGGCGCTCCCACCTTGGGCATACGCAAAGGTGGCCGAAAACACGGCAAAAAAGCTGATAAGCCAGACCACATTTCGTAGGTTACGCAGCATACACCCCATATCGTGAGCGCCGTCCCAGGTCTCCCTTAATCATGAGATTACCTCAGAGCCTACCACGCCCCTGATCGCCAACGCAGCTTTAGCTTTTTTCCAATTTTCCGCTAACCACCTGATCCCAATAATGTAAACGGGGAATGTGACAAAAATCACCCATTCTTCCAAAGCAACGAGCGGTTAGCTGACTCTTATTTGGCCTCAAGTGGCTCGCCCCACCTGCCGACCAACACCATGAGGTACCTGGCATCTTTTTCTTTCGGAAACTATGAACATGAACTCACTCAACCAAGCCTCTGTTCTCGTCGTCGATGACACACCGAGTGCTCGTGAGGTGCTCAAAGATATGCTGACGGAGATCGGCTTCGGTACGATCCTTGAGGCGGCGGATGGTCGAGAGGCGAGCGCTCTTCTTCAGCGACAATCTGTGGATATCGTGCTGTGTGATCAGGTCATGCCTGACATGTCAGGGAAAGATCTGTTAGTACACATTCGAAACGTTCTTCAACGGTCCGAACTCCCCGTCATCTTCGTCAGCGCGGTTGGCGCTGTGAACGCGGTGGAGGAGGCAATGGAACTTCAGGCCACAGACTATCTCGTGAAGCCGGTCAGTCTCCGAAAGCTTCGCCGCAAGATCGAGGATGCGCTCATCAACTCTTCGGAGCGGATCGAGATCTCACCCGAGCAAGCTGGTCCACTGGAACCGCTCGCCAACTAGCATCTCTTAGCTACAAGTTGGGTTGACAAACCCCTAGCCCTTCCCGGCATGCTGCTTACCTGGAGCGCCGTACACGTTGAACAGACTTGCCAAGCCAACGTGTGAGTAGTACCGAAGAGGGATTTCCCCGTCATCTGGAACAAGATCATCGTGATAGATCTCCCTCTCACATCTGTTCGACGTCCTTCGAAAGTCACCTTGATAGCGCTGTGCGCACTGATCCTGACAGGAACGCTTCTCGGGTATGGATCCTTGACGAAAAGCCATATCTGGGGAGACGACTTTGACGCATATATCATGCAGGCTCAGAGTATCATCCATGTGGCCTGCCACATGCGCACTGATACGACCTACTTCGAAAAACGGGAGCAAGACATACATAATCCGACCTCAGGTCATCACCCGGATGTGGTTATCAGTAGGCTCAAGAGCCTCCCACACGTTTGTCAAAAGATCAGGCTTTTGCTATAACTCCGCCCCTCCCGAATCTCAGGGAGGATTTGGAGTACGCCTCACTATGTCACCCGTTCTCCCAGAACGCCTTGGCGAATCGGAGTACACCAGCGGAAAACTGCGCCCAACTTTTAGAGACCTCAGATGAGATAATTGCTTGGACCCACAACGTGAAGAGCCATCAGATCATGGTCGCTCACCTCTGCTCCCCAACCGAGGGCGCGGAGTTGCGAAAGAGTGCGTATGTCATGAACGAGATCCTGAGTGCGCGAAAGAGCACCCCGGCATTTCAACGAATCGCGAACCGCGGTGCGGTACTTGAAACGATCGGTCGATAATATCCGCCACCGTTCGAAATCAATGAGTCCGATCGGGCCTTACGCTCGTTGACGCTAACGGCCTGAGGCTACCGTCCGCGAGCAATAGATCACCTCTGGACCTACCGAAGCGACGAGCGCATATGAAAGGGTCTCGGGCTCAGTAAACACATCGTGACATAATCGAGCGGCTACATCGCCCTGCGCGATCAGGGGAAATCCATCAGCGATGAGAGATTCAAGGGATTCAAAGAGGAGCGTTTCATTGAGGGTCGTTAGAGGCCGCGAGAAGGCGCAGATGATATCGTCTCCGTGGAGCTCAACCGACGCCATCTCAACATCGACGAGGGAGTTCGTACCCACAAACGAGTACTTCCGCGTCGCGAACACATCGGGGAACTCTGGCGCGTCACCTACCTTATCCACCTCACCCTCAGGGGCCTCAAAGAACGGGTAGAGTTGATTCTTGCGGAAGAGATACACACTCCCGAAACCCACTCGGCCCGTCGCGATCCTACCATCTTGAATTGCGACCCCAAGAAGCGAAGCCGCCATGCGCCCCCCTGCTGAGAGCTTGTGCCCAAAGGAGTATACCGAGGAGTTCGCGCTTCGAAAGGCGTCCTCAAGCACCTTAACGACGACCTCCTCGCCCTTACTAAGGTGTGGACCTGGGGTTTGACCGGCGTAGGAATCCTCAACGCCCTTCACGAAATAATCTATCGCCAAGCGATACGCGACCTGGCTTCCCAAACTATCCCTCGCCGCGGATGAACCGGCGAACACAAGACGAGATGGCGTCATCTCAGGGTTCAGCGCGACGAACGAAGATACATCGTGCGCCGCCTTCTCTCCTCGATAGAGGTGGCAATCGAGCCGGGTTAACGCCATAACACAAAGAAACCTCCACGGCCGGAACGATCGGCCGTATACCCCCATTAAATCGGTCGTTCAGCAGGTTAGCAATCGGTATTTCAAGCTTTCTCCCCTCTAACAGCCGCTTGGACCGACGAACGCGAGCCTAGCCTTTCCAGACAAACCAACCTGCCATTATTTTCTTTGCGCAAAAAGTAAAGAACCCTTGTGATACCCGCAGGTTCCAGCTAAGAACCGTTAGAGATATTTCCCACCTTCTGAGCTCTTAAAAGGCCTGCCGTATGAAGATCGCTCGCAGCACCAACCTCCTTACCACCTGCCTCGCCCTCTCTCTCCTCACAGCTCCCCTAACCGGCTGCTCCAAAAAGGAGGGGGACTCCGCCCCCCAACAGAAGGCGGCGACTCTCCCATCTCTCTTAGACGAGCCTCTGCTCCAAAAGATCCCCGATACGACCGCCGCGTTTGCCGTCATGGACTTCTCTGGCGATGGCTACAAACGTTTCATCTCAAGCCCGTGGGGCGGCGACGTCCGGGGACTCAACGCGCTCAAGTCAGCGGTTGAGGAGCTCGAGGCGGGTGGAGCGTCTGAGGAGCAGATAAAGGTAGCTAAGACCTTACTTGACTCGCTGCAAAAGCTCGGACTCGTATCCCCTGAAGGCAAATCTCAGGTCGAAAAGGTAGTGAGCGACGCCGTTGGATTTATCAGCATAACGAAGGATGCGAAGATCCCTGTGGACCTCGGTATCTTTGCTCAAGCAGCCTCGGGAATTAACCTTACCGAAAAGGCTGCGGCTCTACGCCAGATCCTTGCGGATGCGGGGCTCTCAACAGCTGATGAGCAGATCGGATCCACAAAAGGGTTCGTGGCGACCATTCCGGTGCCCGAGGAGGACATGACGATCTAGCTCCAGGTGGTTGCGACACAAGATAGACTTGGGCTCGCTTTCTCCAAAGAAGCAGTTGAGGGACTTCTCGCCGATGGCGCAACCAAGGGACTCTCAAACCTCAAAGCGCTCCCAGAGTTCGCCAAGGCCGAG
>JAULVA010000318.1:6543-8070 GCA_032111275.1 Bdellovibrionota bacterium | reverse complement strand
AAGGGAAAGAGTTCGAATCCGGTGATGAGGTACCGAGCTCCCTTGTCTTCGCCAGCGCACGCGATAGGCCCCGCCGCGGAGAAGAGAAGTGGTGTCGCCGCCGGTGGACATTCGAGGATCCTTACCTCAGGAAAGGTCACGAGGGAGGGATTGATGTAGTGGAGCAGTGGATGAGAGGTGTCCCATCGAGTGACCTCGCGCGCTTTCGGGGCTTGGGTCAGAACCTCTCCTCCCCATGGAAGGGGGCCGGGTGGAGGAAGTACGACAAGCGTTGCGGTAGAGGGCTCTTTGGACGGTGCCGCTCGATGGTAGATGGTGGGGAGCGAGTCCCCTTGCTGCGGGTCGGAAGCTATCGTAACGGTTTTTATCTTATTCAGGCCGAGCTGTTCCGGTGAGAGGGAGCTGACAAGGCGCACAGAACTCTCAGAGGAGGTGCGCGTTACCCACCCTTCGTTATCGAGGGGGAGCGCGTCGAAGAGTGAGGAATCTTGAAGTTTTGTGTGGACTCGACAGTAGCTCCACGCAGTGCGAGGAGGTGTGAGCGTTGTTGAGGTTCCCTCGTGGGGCGTCAGCCGAACGGTTTTTGCGGTGATCTTCGCTGAAGCGCTGCCTGCTTCGGTGTAGCACTCGCCCTCTACGAGAGCGTCTTTCGCCGAAGCGCCTCCATAGCCGAGGGTGACCTTAAGGAGCTCGCCGTTAGCGTCGCGAACCACCTGCACGTTTTGTATCCAGGCATTGGTGGAGGTTGAAGGATCTATCGGAAGTTGATTGATGACGAGCCGAGGAGAGGGCCGGTAGTTCGCGAACGTTTGGTCCGTGTAGACCCACACGGCGTCGTACTGTGGATCGGTGAGGAGTGAGGCAAGGTGGTGCTGGAGTGCGTCGGCGCGGTGCGATTGTCGTACTCCTTGGAGAGCTCGCAGAGCGTCGCTTGAGGTGTCTCGAGATTGAGAGAGGGGATCAAGCTCCTTGGATGAGGCGAAGACGGTGTAGGTTGTTGAGCTTGGAGCACGCTCAACGTCGAGCGACGCAATCCGTTTCGCTTGATCGAGACGGGTGCCACCAGCTCCGTAGAGCGCCCCCATGCTGAGCGATGAGTCGATGACGATCGCGATATGTTTTCCAGAACGAGCGAGGTAGAGGCCAGAAACGGCGAGGAGAAGAAGGGTAAGGATGGCGAGTTCGAGCCAGAATTGAAGGGGTGGCACGAAGGTTTTGCGCCCAATCGGTCGACGGGGAAGCTCTCTCAGAAACAGCAGTGAGGACACGACTGCTTGGTGAGCTGTGCCGCGAACACGAAAGATGTAGACGAGAAATCCGATTGCGCACGGGATTCCGAGAAGGAGCCACGGAGAGGTCGCCGCGATGGTAGTGCCGAAGAGGGAGATCATACGAAGAGCCCCATCGCGCTTAAGATTGAGATTGAGTTCTCGGCGAGGGGCTCGCGCGCGACCGCTTGAACAAAATTTATGTGAGCGCTCAGGCAGTGTCCTCGTACCGCCTCTATGTGAGAGGCGAGCTTTTCTT
>JAULVA010000318.1:5122-6533 GCA_032111275.1 Bdellovibrionota bacterium | reverse complement strand
CGAGTGAGAGCCCTAGCTCCTCACCCGTTTCGCTATCAACAAGGGTGCTGCCGCTGCTGTTCGGATCAGGGTCGAGATCTTGCGCTCCAAGCATCTGCACCGCGTGGACCTCCATATTTCGCGCCCGAAACCAGGAGAGCATCGTGACGATATCCTCAAGGGGATAGAGGAAGTCCGAAACGACAACGCAGATGCCGGGGAACCTCACGCGGGTGGCGGCGAGTCGAGCTGCTTCAACAACATCGAGCTTCGGAGTCGCTCCGTGAATGAGCCGCTCCCCCTCGGTGTCGAGAAATTTCCCGAGGGGCGCGAACGACCGCGGACCCCAGTATTGAGGGCTGTGGTTCCCGCCGAGAACGGAGACGGTAACTGGGTCCTGACTTGCGAGCGCGATGTACGAGGCGCAGGTCGCGAGGTGCGCGGCGGCGTGCCACTTAAGTTGAAGGGCTGGATGCGTGAGGGAGCGCGAGCCATCGATCACCATGAAGACGCTCACCGTCTCCTCTTCGAGGTAGCGTTTGACGTAGATCTTGTCACTTCGAGCGTAGAGGTTCCAATCGATGTAGCGGGGATTGTCGCCAAGCTCGTAGGAGCGATACTCGGCGAACTCAACACCGTGGCCACGACGTTGAGAGCGATGAGTTCCTTGGCGCGCGCCATAGAAAGACCTGCGCGTTCGAATCGCGAAGGTGTCGAGGAGTCGCAGGGTGTGCGCGTCTAAAGCCATGAGGGGTCCCTACCCTACTCTACTTAGCCGACCGAACCTCCTCGATGAGATCGTCAGAGGTGACGCCGTCAGCCTCCGCTTGGAAATTGAGGATCAATCGGTGTCTGAGGGTCGCGGTGATCGCGTTCTGGATATCCTCGAAGGCGAGGTTAATTCGTTTATCCAAGAGGGCGGCAACCTTGGCGCTCATTACCAACGATTGCGCGCCGCGGGGACCAGGGCCAAATCGGATGTAACGTTTCGCGTTCGGCGTTGCGAACGGCGAGCCAGGAGTGAGCGCGGCGATGAGGCGCACGATCACTTCTTGAATCGGATCGGACACGACAACGTGTCGTACCAAACGTTGCATGGTTTCGAGTCGTCGTGGCGCGTCCGCCTCGGAGAAGAGTGGCTTCACGGGGGATGTTACCGTTCCGGTCGTGCGCGAGAGGATCTCCTTGAGCTCAGCGGAGGATGGCGGCGGTACGAGGATCTTTACGAGGAATCGATCGAGTTGTGCCTCAGGAAGTGGGTAGGTGCCCTCGACTTCAATCGGATTTTGAGTGGCGAGTACGAAGAACGGTTGCGGCAGTTTGTATGTCGTATTGAGAACGGTGACCTGCCGCTCCTCCATCGCCTCTAATAGCGCTGATTGGGTCTTTGGAGTGGCGCGGTTAATCTCATCCGCCAGCACGATATTGGCGA
>JAULVA010000318.1:0-5112 GCA_032111275.1 Bdellovibrionota bacterium | reverse complement strand
CGAAGATCGGACCCTCTTTGAACACAAAGCGTCTCCCCTCGCCTGGCTCCTCGGTAAGCACCTGGGTTCCGGTGATGTCGGAGGGCATGAGGTCAGGGGTGAATTGAACTCGTTTAAAACTTAAACCAAGAGCGGTTGAGATCGCTTTGACCAGGGAGGTCTTGCCGAGCCCCGGGGCTCCCTCGAGGAGAACGTGACCCCGAGCGCAGATCGCGGAGAGGGTGCCGCGGACAACGCCCTGCATGCCGACGATAACCTTCCCAACCTCACGTTCAAGATCCGTAAAGGTGTTTTGAAAGTCGTTGACGGCTTGGGTGAGCGCGGCGGTGTCGCGAAGTTCGAGGTTATCCATAGGGTTACCGTAGCAGAGGTTCCGCCCCATCTTCCTTCCTTTTTGGAGGTGTCGCAACGGAACTATTCGGGCGTGGCGTTTTGCCTCGCTTCCCCAGCAGGGTGGGTCGCGATAGATCGTGATTCCTCAAATTAGATTGTTACCGAAGGGTGCGTCGGATGTCTCAAATTGTGATGTTACCGAAGCATTCTTAAGTAGTAGTCGTAGTTGGGAAAAGATCTGCTTCTTGAAAAGCACCGGGTTAATAGAAATGTAGATATTTCGTAGACGCTCTTTCTGGTGCTCATCTACCATGGGGTGTTCAAGAACCCGCTGATAAGGAGTCTTGGGGTCGTCGAAGAGTTTCTTGGGGTAGGAGCCGATGACGACCTTGCTTACGAGTTTGCGGCTTGGGTAGAAGAGGTTCTTGAGGAGCGAATAGTCACGCATGATGTCTGCCAGACGTGAAACGATCTCTTGGTTCTCCAACCTCCGATATCCGAGGAGCTGTCGCACGTGCGAGTAGTTTCTCTGCTCGACATGAGCGTTGTCGTTCTTGTGATATGGACGTGAGCGAGTAAAGGCGATTGTACGATCTGCGAAATGCTTTACCAGATAGCGATTGATGAACTCAGCTCCGCTATCGCAATCCCACGCTTGCACAGCAAAGGGTAGCGTTTGATACATATCCTCAATCGCCTCTATGACCGCTACAGCTCCCTTGTGCCATACGGGTCGAATCTCAGTCCATTGGGTGCAGATATCCGTCGCAGTCAGGGTCCACGCAAACTGTCCTGACAAATCACCCCCACAGTGAGCCACTGTGTCACCTTCCAGAAACCCAGGAACGTTTACATCCCATACGGTGGTTCGAATCGGGATCTCGCTTCGTAGCAGCGACCCAGGCTTGGTTCCGCATCTGCCGCGACCCAGATGTTTATATGGCTTCTAGATGCGGTCGATTGATGCAGCGCTGATTGACAGAAGCCGACTGCGAATATCCTCCCGAAACACTCCCTCTACCGCCTCATACGCTGGGAGCCATACCGGCATGGCTCTCTTGGGGTTCTTGCGGCACATGTAGTCTGTCTCTCGCCAGACAGACTTTAACGCGGCTTTAAACCCTGGGTCCTGGTATCGGCTCCGTGCCCCAGGCTTTCTTCTCTTCTTGGGTCTCTGCGCCATCAGACGCCTCAACTCCCCGTGCATTACCCGGATGGCGCTCTTTCGGTGGTAGCCGTGTACAAGACATAGACCCGTAAGTATCTGATCCTTTGTACGCCTGTTCCCGTTCAGATACTTAACTCGAAGCTCTCTCAGGTTCTCAATTCCGCTCATGTCTTCAACCCCTTACAAAGGTTCGGTAACATGAGTTTTGAGTCATCGACTCATCAAACAGCTTCTCTTCGGTAACATTTAATTTGAGGCACTACGAGATATGCGACATAGGTGTTGAATCGATTCATATTCTCATTAAGTATGACCCAGGTGAAGACGACCCCAGACACCACGAATGCACCTTCAGGGAAACCTACCGGGCTGGTCGTGACCAGCTTTGCCTTCGTTTCACTATGCAATTTCGTCTTGCCGTCGTGCCGCGATGCGGAATCTACAGGCAGCACATCGGCTGACCCAAGAACTCCCCCTAAACCAGCGCCAGAGGTGACGACGGAAGACTACACCGTTCAAGCTGGGGATACCCTGAGCAAGATAGGCGCGCGGTTCGATATCTCAGTGGAAGAGATAGTTCGGGAAAATCAATTAAAGTCTCCTGATCGTATTTATGTTGGCCAAGAGTTGGTTATCCCACCGCCCGAGAAATACCTTGGGCCCGAAGAGGAGGGAAAGCTGTCACGAAAGGGGATAGCTTTATTTGCGCGGTCCCTCGCCGATCCTGAGTTCGGTGAGATCTGTCGCGCCTTCGAATCGAACAACGATATCGCTGCGCGCGCTGATATACCCGGTGACCCCGGCGGCGTCTCCTTCGGCTGCTATCAGGTTTCATCGAAAACGATGCCGGCGTTTCGCCGGTTTCTTAAGAGCTCTTTGGATGATTCTTCGCTGAATGACGAGGTCAGAACTGTAGCCAGGAAGGCCTTAACCGGCTTCGGTGACCACGCTACGGCGAGCGATGATTTTCATACCGCGTGGCGAGAGGTCTCTCGAACAGATCCGCGCGATTTCGGGTTCCTGCAGCAACTTTTCATCATTCAGAGCCACTTAGAGCCGACACTTGTTGAGGCGAACAAGCTTGGGTTTCCGATCTCGCGGGAGATGGCTGAGGTATACTTAAGTATCAGCGTTCAGCACTCCCCGGGTGGGGTAGGAGAGATCTTGCGAGGGGCCTTGGAGAAAGCTCCCCCAGAGACCTCGTCGGTCAGTGATATTACGAGTGCGCTCTATGAGAGTCGAAGAGCGTATGTCGATTTGCTCAGGGAAAAAAATATTTCCAAGATTGAGGCGTCTACACTCAGCGATAAGGCGAAGGAGCGGGCCGTGGCAGCAGCGAACAGATTATGGGAATCGGTCCTTAACCGGTTTGATGGGGAAGAGATAATGGCTCTTGAGGTAGTCCAAAGGTCGTGGACTCCGCCAAATATCTAGTCGTATCGCGACGCGTGTTGACTAACTGGTCAACTGTAACGCCGACGTTATTATATCTCCCCTCTCCACAGGCAGGCCAGGAAATCCTCCACAGGCATAATTTCCGCTCCCGAATCGCTGCGCCGCTGAACTGGTTCGTTGCAGACGATAATGCGGCGCTTGAGTGGGACATCTTCCCGAAGCGCGCGCAATCCTTTTTCATCGCGCTCCGAGATTCGTGGCGAGCTTTTTACCTCAATAGCGACTTCATCGCCCAAGAGAAAGTCGACCTCCATCTGTGAATGTGTGCGCCAGTAGGTGAGGGGGCGGGAGTCTTGGGTATACGAGAGATAGGCCCGTAGTTCCAGAAAGATCAGGTGCTCAAGCGCCCCACCATACGGCTCTCCTTCAATGCCGGTCTCAAAACGATTGCGCAGGGCGTTCACTATACCGTGGTCGAAGAAGTAGAACTTAGGCGTGGCGACAGCCTTTCGACTCTGAGTCTTGCGAAAGGCCGGCAAGAGTGTCCCGATCAGAGTATCCTCAAGGCTCATTTTATAAAAATATCCTAAAGTAATCCTTTCATAAGCCCGAAGTATCATATATCGAGCTAAGAAAATCTGGGAATATTGAAGGACAGATGTCATGACTAGAAAAGCCCCTGCAGTTAGGATTTTTGCCGTTCTAAGCTTTATTGCCGTACTAACCCTTATTGCTTCATTAGGCGCACCGAACATGCGCTCTAATTTTCAAAAGGGAGTGCTCGATTTCCCTGGCAATATAAAACTTGAATCCAGTGCTGAGAGAAAAGTGAAAGTTCCCCCCGGATTTAATAAGTTTCAATTATTTGATGGCAAACATTTTAAAAACCTGGAATCGTATTCGCAAGCTTCTCGCTGGGTAAACCAGAACGTTACGGGTTTAGCTAGACGAGATGGCAAGCGGGCAACCTATTATGTTGGAGCAAAAGGCAAGAAGGGAAAATACAAAAGTAGCGATATAAGGTATGTATCCTTAACAGTAGATGGTGTGCTTTCAGGATTAACTGAAAAAGCATATTTGGCGCGTAAACCAGGGCAACATATATTCACTTTTGATATTCTTAAAGAAAAAAATAATTTGGGGGTGATTAAAAAGTTATTCCTGTCGATAAATGAACTGGCAAAGATAAATGCTGATGGCCAGAATAAATTCCTGGAGTTTTCTCCGGTCCAGGGGAATTTACTTAGTACACCCGTAGTAGGTGTTTTTTATGATGACAAGGGCAGGAACTATGTGAGTGCATACGAAATAAATTTACATGCATCTTCTCCTGCATCTTCAAGCGCGTCTTCGTCTTCGTCTTCGTCTTCGTCTTCGTCTTCGAGTTCGAGTTCGAGTTCAATCTCAAGCTCCAGCAGCGAGTCGTCTTCTAGTGAGCAACCGTCTTCAAGTTCAAGTGAAGGATCAAGTTCCAGCAGCGGCCGTAACTGTGATAATGAGCTGCGGGATCTTGAGAGTGCTAAACAGGACCTTGCCGCTCTGGAAAGGTATGAGGAGGATTTCGTAGAGTCGACGACCATAGCCGATGAAAAGCTTGATGTATTAAATGCTAAAGATAGAGATTTCAAAATCGAACTAGATAATTTAGAGGCTGAAAAACAAAACGTTGAAAAAGAGTATGAAAATGGAGAACGGAGCTGGTTCAGTTACATAATCCGTATGAATACAATTAATAATCTTATTAATGAGAACTCCAATCTTTGGCGGGAAAACGAAATCGACAGGAACGAAATCATAGCTGATATCGAAAGATACGGAAGAGAGTTGGAACGATTAAAAGGTCTAATAGAAAAGGCTCGGGCTAAAGTTGCAGAGGCACAAGGGGCTTACAATGATTGTCTATACCAATTGGGGTTTGCCTGAACACGTCATTGCGGCTTAGATCAAGGCGTGAGAGTTAAGATGATGTTGTGCCTCTGATGGAAATGGAATTCAGACAGTGATAGCTAACTTGGTACCTGAGCCTATTAAGAGGAAGGTACCATGGCCAAGAGAGGACGACGACGATACTTCAAAGCTGCCGAGAAGGTAGCGATACTGAAACGGCACCTTGTTGTTGCCGCCGGTGAACATCCGCATCTAAACAGCGATAATAAGCACCGACAATAAACGCCGACGAGGTGGCGTTCGATTTGGATGCGTCATTTATTTTGAGG
>JAULVA010000317.1:0-2151 GCA_032111275.1 Bdellovibrionota bacterium | reverse complement strand
CTGAGAGCAATCAGCGCGCCAGGGAATTGAGCGCTAGAAGAGCGCGTAGATGAATGGTGAAAGCGCCGATCCTTGTGTGGCAACGATGAGGAGCCCTACGAAAAGGAATACGACCACCATCGGCACAAGCCACCACGCCTTTCTTTCCATTATCAGCGAAAAGATCTGTCGAACTGTTCCTGCCTTGCTCATTTTATTCCTCCGAGAAATTCACGAGAAGCGCCGCTTTCGCCAATTGTTACTATAGATAGCTCGCGATGCCTTCGCGACGAACTGTACCACCATTCTTCGTTGGTGGACAACGATGGGGCTATCAGAAGGTACCGCGCCTGTGCCCCGCGCTTAAGCGGCGACTTTGCCCGCTGAGTCAGTATCCTCTGGGGACTCCTTCAGTTCGCCGATTATCTTATCGACTTCTTCGATGAGGGATCCTATCGCGTACGCCCAAACGTACTGACCGGCTTTTTTGCCCGTGAGCACTTCCGCGATCTCTCCCTTATCCTGGATGCGGTGTTTGATGAAGAGCTGCTTGCTGTCCGTCAAGAGCACCATGTCACTTGGGTTCTTGTGAAGTTTAGGGAGTTTCTTGCGGAGGTAATCGATACCTCGACGGAATCGATTAACCGGCAGGCCTTCTCGTTTCATCCTGAAGAGCCAGCAGAGGAGGATGAGGTCAGGGTACGAATACTTTGCGCGGCCGCGACTCTTGGTCTTCCCGGTGGTCGGGACAAGATTAGTTCGGGCGTAGTAGTTGAGAAGGGCGAGGCCGATCTTCTCGTTTCCGCCTGTTAGGGTTCGAAGGATCTCTTGAACCTGTTTGGCGGTAAACTCTCGGTCCAGAATATGAACAGTCATCCGTAAGGCCCTTGAACAGCTGATTACAACGAGTAATGCGTTAAGTTACTACAAGCATCTTTAACTAACGGTACAGTGAGCTCATCCATAGTGTCAATCTGCAAACTTCTTCGACACCCCGGGAGTTAAGGTTATCTATTCGAATTTATACGGAATAAACTTTGGGAGCGCCGTGATCGGCGGTTTTAAGTTTATGAGCTAACTTTCGCCGGGGTCAGGCGACCCACCCGTAGAGCCGAGTCCGGTAGTTGAGCCTTACTTTACTGGAGTCTCGATCGGGGTAGGTTGGGTCAAGGGGAAGAGGCCAACAGCGATTGGAACTTCGTCTACTCCTGGAAAATTCTCCTCTCGTACCGCTCCCGCGTGGCCAGAGATCTCGCCAGCGAGGTACATACCGGAAGAGCCCCCTCCGTCAAAGTTAAGCGCCTCAGCGCAGTTGAGGGGAGGTGATGTAAGGGTCGACTGCAGCTGACGGAGCGATGTGCCGAACACGCCTGAAGAAACTCTATAGATGGTGACGCGACGATCGGCGTCAATGCAGATACCCGACAGATAGGTCGACCGAGACTCTTTAAGTCCTTCGACGACTTTTCCCTCTGACACTAATCGAGGACCCGCTTGCACCGCCTCAACAACACCCTCAGTGGAGAAGCTCTCTCGATGGGCGATTCCTACCTGCTTGGGGGAGGCGAAAACAATACCCGTGAGTAGTCCGCCACCTTTGTGTATCCGGTTAAGGATGATGCCTCGGCTCATGACAAGTCCAAGGGGCTTCCCTTGTTCGTCGAAGAAGTTCGCGTTAACGCACGCGGTCGCGCCGCTCGCCGTGCACATATCTTTCACCGTCGCGCTTTTCCATCCGAACTCTGACGCGCGAATCACGGCCAGTCTGTGATTCTTCATATCTGATCGAATCGCCGCTATCGATGAGGAGATAATCGGCCCATCGCCGATGCTGAAGTTCGCCTGCTCAAGGCCCCCGCCAAGCTTGTTCCATACGACCGGAGCGGGATTTGGATCGGCGCTGACGCCGCTTGAAAAAAGCCCCAAAAAGAGGGCGGAAAGTCCGAGGATGAGGGAACGACGATGTGGTCTCTCTCCGCTCATCGCTCGCTGACTCAATGAGAGTCTCCGAACCTCGCGTTGAGTTCAGGGCCCTCTCTTCGCTTCCCCTCGAGAGCGTCCTCTATCCGTTTGACGAACTCTCCTTTGAACTTGGAGGTGTAGCTCTTTACGGGCATCACGATTGAGTCGCCTAACATGCAGATCGTATGGCCCGCGATCTGGGTGCAGATA
>JAULVA010000316.1:0-3860 GCA_032111275.1 Bdellovibrionota bacterium | reverse complement strand
ATTCCACGTATTTAAAGGCTGATTAAAGAGGGTGTTGTTGTAGAACATGTAACTGAAGTTAGTAACGGCCGAAACGTTCCATGCGCTGATGTTCCCGTTAAACTTCGAGGCAGCGTAGAAAGCGTTAGTGAGGATCGTTGTGCCGGTCATATCAAGGTCATTGCCGACCGTTGTCAGGTTTGAGCACCCATTGAAGTAACCCCCGCTATTTCCGATCCTTAATCCATTTCCGAACGCGCTAATACTTGTAAGCTTCAATCGGTCGCCGCCGATAACAAGGAATCCTTAAAGCGCGCCGACTCTTCCGTGGGTTGAGTTCCCTCCACCCTTTGAATCGCGGCATTTCGAGTTGCGTACCGATTGGTAAAGAGACGGTCAGAGAGGTCGATGCCATGTCGTTTGTACAAGAGCGCGACATCGGCCTCAAGGCACACTCCATGCTTGCCCCCAAGAATGGGTGTATAGTCGGAGATAGCGCCACCGTGCATCTCTTGCAGAGCGTGTACATATTCTTCGGCGTAGATAAGAGCGACGTTCTTTTCCCAGGTCTTGAGGAGATTTCGCTCCTCCTCGTTGGTGGGTTTGAGGCCAGGTGACAACACGCCGATGCTCGGGTAGATCAGCTTTCGAAGATGATTAAATGATGATCGATTGGCCACCAGATTGAGGTTTTCCTCAATTGCTTCGGACGTCAGCTTGGGCAGACTAAAAAGGTTATTCTCCATGAGCTCGTAGCCGCTCGCCGCCAGCTCCTTGGACTCCGTGCGAAGATGATCGAGAGCTTCAGCTGAGCGCCCCTCGCGAATCAAGGCAACGGCCTTCAATACATAATCTCGTAATGCGGTGAACTGAGCGTGCTTGAGGCCCTGCGCTCCGAAGACCGACATGACGCTTTCGTTGGCGCTCTTATCGCCGCGGATGATGCTCTGATGGTAGATGACCGATGCTTCGCCTAGTGAGTTCTTTGGGTGGGGAAGGGTAACTCGCTCTCCGTTATATCCCAGTTGGATCGTCCCTCCGGCTGGGATCGTCTTGTTTCCGATTATCTCTTCAAGGTGCCCGTTCGGTTTGACCTCATAGATGGGGTGTGTTCCCTCAATTCCCGGGATCGCCAACACTCGGAGTCGCATCCGCGTAGGAGAGTCCTGCTCGCGATCAAGGATCTTGATGGTGATGTGCGCTCGGCTCACGTGTGATGAACACTCCTTGACGGCGGCTCGACCCAGAACCACTGTGTCGCCGATGGAAGCGCTCGCGATGAGTTCGGAGAGCTTATCCGCTGGCGTTACAGGGTTACGAAGAGGAGATTCGGGGATTGTGAGAGGAAGAGTAGAGGAGAGTGAGATCCAATCCCCTGAGTTAAGAACAACGGGCGCGTGCATCTCGGGATAACGGTCGAGCTCGGAAACGTCCGGCATCTCGCCGGATCCGCACTGAGTCGTATTTCGGGGTGGCAAACCGGTGTAGACACGGAAGGAGCCATCGGGTTCCTTGCGAAACGAGACGAGTGGAGGGATTTTTTGCTTGAGGATATCGGTTTTATCGTCGTGCGCCTTCCCGGTGGCATCGACGAAGAGCATCTGCTTAGGAGACAGTTCTTGGAGACGAGTAGGAAGGTTGTGGGTGAGAGGAGGGGAGGGGGGTACGACGGGTGAATCTCCCGACGTACGAAGGTGTGGCGAAGGTGATGGGCCTCCCGGTGAGAACCTATCGGACATAGAGGGTGCCCCCATCAACGTCGACCGCGGTGAGGCGACGATACATCGCCTCACCGATGCCGCGGCGCGGTCCTCCAGAGACCAAAAGGAAGTGCCTCTCGTTTCGGTATCGCCGCGGCGTCGGTGTGTATCATCAAGAGCGTTGAGCTCTCGTGCTACGACACTTATGAAGCGAGCTTAACCTGAGCGAGCCCAGGAGTAGCGAGCTTCTTAGCGCCCTTGGAGCTGGCGAAGAAATCTTCCGGAATCTCTCCGATCAATTTCTCAACCGACTCGCGCTTAACACGCCAGTCAGAGCCGAGTTTGAAGCCCTCGATGGTGCCGGCCTTGATGAGGTCGTAAACCTTAGGTCGGTGGATGCGAAGTAATTTAGCCACTTCCTTGACCGTCAAGAGAAGCGGTTGTGGTACCTGTGTCATATCTATTCCTTTAACAACTACTACCGAAACGTTATGACAACCGACGAATCGATTGACAGAAAGGTTATGGTTTGAGGCTGTTCGAATGTGACGTTTGTTTGCTGTTTTGTCGTAATTGGCTAATAAGATAGGGGTATTAGTCAGCTTTTGAGATGCTCGGTTATAGGGCATACTGCTCGTTTCAAGAGGTACGGGAAGGTTCCGGACACCTTTGAAATGCCCATGCTAAGTTTTTTGTAGCCGTTTCGACCCTTTTTCCGCTATGAGTTTACGCAGATTCGCATTCGTTATTCCCCGTTACTTCGATGGTATCGCGGGAGGCGCAGAGACCTTGATGGGGCACCTCGCGTCTCATCTCAAAGAGCGCGGGGATCTCGTAGAGATATGGGCGACCTGCGCCAAAGATAACCGAACCTGGGCTAATGAGTTCGCGCCCGGTGTCTCAGAAGTGAACGGACTCTCGCTCCTTCGGTTCCCTGTTGACCCTCGTAACCTGAACGCGTGGATCCCTATTCAGCTCGCGCTTCATCAAGGGCAAAAGATATCGACCGAGGACCAGCTCACGTGGATGGCGGAGAGTGTCAACTCGCGTGCGCTCTACACCCATATCGCGCGACATGCCAAAGATTTCGACGCGCTCTTTTTCGGACCTTATCTCTTCGGTACCACGTTCTGGGGCTCCTTGATCGCGCCGGAAAAGAGCGTGCTTATCCCCTGTCTTCATGATGAGGCCTACGCCTACCAGGATGTGATCGCGTCGATGTTCCGGCAGGTGAGGGGATGTGTTTTCAACGCGGAGCCGGAGATGGCGCTCGCGCGGTCTCTGTACGGAGAGATAAAGGGAGGGGTCGTCGGGATGGGATTCGACTCGCCACGCGCGGAGGATGTCGCCGGACTTGAACCATATTTTTCTGACACCGATCCCTACATCCTCTACCTCGGTCGGAAAGAGACCGGAAAGAACGTGCACATTTTGATCGATTGCTTCGTAGAGGCGAAGACGCGAGGCCTGATCCCTGAAGAGGTCAAACTCGCCATCCTTGGCGGCGGGAGCTTTTCGGACCTTCACCGTCCTGAGGTGTTATCACGCTCTGATGTGATTGACCTTCCCCACATGAGTGAGCGCGACAAGCAGCGACTTCTTCGTCACGCGCTCTATCTTTGCCAACCTTCAACGAACGAGTCCTTTTCCATCGTCATTATGGAGGCGTGGATGGTGGGGACCCCGGTTGTCGTGCATGGCGCGTGTCCGGTGACGAGGCATCACGTCGAGGAGTCTCGAGGGGGGCTCTACTTTAGCTCCTCCGATGATCTCGCTGGGGTCACGACCTATTTCTTGGTGGACTCAGAGGCGCGACGGCTTCACGCGGCCGCGGGGGCGGACTACGTCAAGCGGGAGTACGCTTGGTCGTCGGTGTTGAAGCGGTTTGATGGCGCTCTAGGGGAACTTATGGCCCCGCGGCTCTCCCTTCACGGGGAGGATACGGCTCATGACTAGTCGAAGGGGCCTTGACGAGATTGATCGACGTTTCACTCGACGAAAGATCCTCTTTCTGGTGGTTCTTCTCGTGTGTGTGTTCGCGTTAGGTACGCTCGGATACATGAAGTTCGAGGGGTGGAGCGCGTTCGACGCGTTTTACATGACCGTCATTACGCTCGCTACGATAGGTTATGGCGAGGTTCATCCACTGACTACGGTTGGGCGCCTTTTTACTATCGTCCT
>JAULVA010000315.1:2947-7487 GCA_032111275.1 Bdellovibrionota bacterium | reverse complement strand
GCGCGAACGCTCCGTCGCGACAACGGTTTTGCCATCTACATCCGTGATCGTGTCTCGGACCCGCTTAAAGAGACCGCTGCCCGGTTCAATAACGGTTCTCGCGATGAACTCCTCTCCTCCGAGGTTTCTCTCCGGTTGGGGATTCGCGTGCTCTCGTTGTTCTGTCTTGGCATGCGCCGCCGCATCACGCTGTTGGGCCGCCGTGTTGGGCAACTTCTGCAGATCCTGCGTCAGCGCCCCGATATGGTAGCGGTCAACGCCGAACTGTGAATTGCGATACTGTCCCCTGAGACTGACCGGATCATACCCGTTGGCGAAGTATCGAGAACCCACTTTCTGAGCGATAGCCATTTCTAAAGCCCCTTCCGAAGTTCCCTTCGCCCCAAGGAACGCCGCGGCGGCTGCACGCCCCGCACGACCACCACCAAGAAGGTCTGTGAGCGCGTCCGCGGTCTTTTCGTAGAGGCGCGCTATATCTTTCCCCGTCACCGATTGAACCTGTTCAGCCTTAGCTTTCTCACCCTTGAGTTCAACTCGGGCGGTGTTCGCGGGTTCGCTCCTCTTCACCTGAGCCTCAGAGGACACCGATGGCCTAGCGGTGCTTGGGTTTAAGACTTGTTGAATAGCCGCCTTGTTCCCTCCAGGACCATCTTTAATTTCGATGGAGGAGGTCCCGCCCCGATTAGCGAGGAGTGAATCGAGTTCAACCCCGAACGTCGCTTTGAATTGTCGTTCTGCCACAATGCCACGCCGTTCGACATTAAGAACGTTGTACGCATAGTTGATCAGCTTCTGATTGGACACATCCTTAATCGGGATTGCTTTCCGGATCTCTGGAGTAGCTGACTGATTCGGAACAGGGGCCGGAGAGGTTTCCACCTTCTTGATTTGAGGTTCGACCGCAACCGATGCCTTCGCGGGGCTCGGATTGAGCACCTCCTTTAACGCGGCTTCGTTACCAGCGGAACCCTTTCGCACCTCAACGATCGATGTGCCGTTGCGGTTAGCGATGAGCGAGTCGAGGTCAACCCCGAACATCACCTTGAGGTCTCGCTCTGCGGCGTTCCCTCGCTGATCGACCTTAAGAACGTTGTAGGCATAGTTGATCAGTTTCTGATTCGGGACCTCCTCAACTGGAATCGCTCTCGGAGCATCGGAGGTCGGTTGCTTCGATGCTACCTGAGCTGGTTCCGAACCGGCGGCCCCCTTAAACCGCCCCAGGAGATCATTCTGTACCTGTGCCTCGTTCTGTTTGGTGAGTCTGATCGACGATACGCCCTGTCGATCTCTCTCTGCGTTGGCGAGGTCAACACCAAACTGCTTCATCACCTCTTGTCGGGCAACGTTGTAGTTGGTGTCTGCTCCGAGCGTCTTGTACGCGTAGTTAATGATCGCTTGATTCTTTATCGGAACCTCGCCGAGGGGAGAGGGCGCGGCGTTCGCCGCTATATCGCGTCTTACTGCTTCGCGGTTCCCGTCGGCCACACGTGCCGCTTGGTACCCAGTCGTGAGTTCAGCTCGTTCATGTGCAGCCGAGCGTTCTTGGGAATCTTTTGGAGAACTAACGATATTAACCATTGGGAAGATCTCGTAAAAAATGCACGTGACTTTCCTGTGTTATTCGGCTGCGTAGCTGTCGCGCCGCATATCTTTGGAGGTTTTTTTAGGTCTGTTGCCCTTTTTTCAGTGAATTCAGCTGTGTAGCCGCGATGGTTAACCGTGGTTGGGGCACGTAGGAGCTATCCGGCCCCTCGTATCGCTCCGTAGCGGCATCCGCGATATCCCGCACAGAGGTCGTTGTGTGGAAGGATAGTAGGGGGGGAGATATCTCCGTTTGTAGAGTAGCAGCTCGAACTGTGCGATCGTTACCAGGCGTAGTTGTATGTCTCAGGTCGATCTCATGCCCGCTGTTTCCCACTTCTCAGCTCCCTCTACACCGTGCCTCGCCTCGCCGGAATCGGGGGCCAGCGAGCGTCTTCTCGCTCCATCCGTTTCCCCATCATCAGGGGTCTTAGCTTTCGAAGCGCTCAAGGAGACTTCCCTCGCGTCCTATCTTAAGGAGCGAGATCATCGCTACCGAGTTCTCTGCGATGCCTACAGCGAACTCGATCGTGATCCGAAGCACTCGACCGTTTTCATGCGGAGGCTTCGAATGTTGGTGATCGAACGGCTCTCGTGTGAGGCTATCGCCACTGCTCAAGAGCCACCGGTTAAAGCTGAGACCCTCTGGGCGCAGATCTCAAAGACGAGCAGAGCGCTTCTTACGGATGTGGGACTGACCGGTACCGCTGAGGATTTTAAGACCGAGACCGCTCGCCTTAAGCGAGGTGGATTTGAGCTTAGCTTTCAACCGTGGCTCGCTTGGTACTCTCACTGGACGCAGGATCCGTTAGGGGTCGAGCTTCCTCCTCCGGTGTTTGGACTAGTGTCGAACGAGGTGTTCGATCGTCTCGGACTTGGGGTGTCGCAGCAGGGGAAGGGGGTGAGTGGGAGTGTGCGGCCTACGCGCGCACCAGAGCCCGTACGGCGTGAGTTCTCGGTGCATCCGTTTATTCGAGAGGGGTTCTTCGGTGTTGACGTGCGAGCTATGCCTGAGGCGTTCGCTGATTGTCTTGACGTCATGCCGAAGCCGAGGGCTCTGGTGCTCGGATATCATGAGTTCCTCTGCAAGAACGTTCCGGAGCACGCCATAGGTCTTCGGAATCCAGCTCTCAATCCGGAGCCCGTTGCTCCGCGGTGCGATGTGCGTCGTTTGAGAGTGCTTGAAAGACGTACCGACGAGACGGGAGATCGTTTGGTCGGTTCCACGGGGGCTCTTGAATCCCTCCGAAGGGGGATCGGTCCCTTTGATTTGAACGCTCTGATGGTGCCGAGAGAGATCTGCCGCACGGGACACGCCGCCTACATCGATCTCTTTCCGTTCGCTCGTGGTGAGCGACATACCGCGAACTCCTTACGGTTTCCGAAGGGTCAACTTGAGCAACTAGGGATAACCCACGCGAGCATACGTTTCGAGGAGGAGGATATCGCCTCTTTGCGCGAGGGGAATCGCTTGTCATTTTCTATGTATGGATACAGCTTCACTTCCGATGACAACGCCCGCTCATCCACCAAGGTGATGCTCGGACGGGTGGAGGTTGACGAGGTAGCACAGAAGCTTCATGTACGCTTCACGCCCGCGGAGGCTCTCGTCGATGCCCGCTCTCGCTGGTACCGTGGCGAGGTGTTGAATCCCCGGTTAGAGAAGATTTTGGAGGAAGGCGTCGGAGAGGTGCCGTTGATAGGGTGGCGAGCGATCAATCGAGATCCTACCGGTCGGTATCCGTCATTTCATCTTCTCGGTCAGGACTTCTGTCTCTCCCGCTCGTTCACGGGTGACACGGTTTACGTAGAGGGGCAGGTACTACAAAGCGGCGACCCCTCGGGTTCGACCTTCTGCCTGAGCGCCTACGCGGATGAAACAGCTACAGAGCCTATCGGACGGTGGTCCACCGAGGTCGGCCACGACCGAACCTCCCGGCTCTGGCGAAGAGGCGAGGAAGCGCCTCGGTAAGAGATTGAGAATTCGGTTATTTTCTCAAGCACTCGTGGAGTTTCTCTCCGTTTTGCGTAGCATCGGCACTATCCGTACACTACGGGTATGACGCTCAATTCATCCCCCGGCTACTCATCTCGGCACGGCTCTAGAGATGCCCTCGTTTTCACGAATGAGAGGACCGCAAAATTGCTTGAGTTCGCCAATGGTGAGGACGCGTTAGCCCGCGAGCATATCCGGCAGTATCTGGTTAAGGAACCGGAGGCCCTCCCGCAGGAATTTCTCGAGGAAGCGGCCTTTTCCGCTAAGTACTCCTCTATCGCGCAGGCATTGCTCTCCTCCGCCCCGCGTATGAGTTATACAGCTCGACTCGCGCTCGCGGAGAAGTTTCACGCGATAGGCCGGGACGATGGGGTGATGTGGAGCCTGGCTGCTTCTGAGTTCCATGACGGGCTTGGGTTACGCATCGTGTGCCAGTCATCAGCTCGCGGACGATTTCTCGCATCCTCGGACGTAGATCTCGCGCCTAGTTTTTACGCGGCGGGTTTTGAGGAGCGATCGGCGGAGATCGAGTGGATCCAACGGTACGCTCGGAGAGAGAGGAAGGGAAGAGACTTCAACCGCTGCGTTCAACGCCTCATGGAGTTCGCCAATGAAGGACAAGATCCTCAGGCGTTCAACACGGTCGGAGAGATGCTGATCACAAAAGATATCGTCAGCAATGTGCCGGACATGGCGCTGCACTGTTTTCAGCGCGCGGCAGTTCTTGGATACGCTCCAGGTAAATTGAATCTCCTTATCCATCTCCCGCAGGATAGTCACGGCTACATAGAGCGATACTTCGCCGACTTCTATAATGAATCGTACTTTCCGGGGATGGCGTGGTGCTACGCGCAGCTTCGAAGTGAGGACGCCTCGCTCCGACACGTCGATGAGATCCTTAAGGCCTACCTGTGGCATCCTGAGTATCCGGTCCGATCTCGAGAGGAGATCTCAAGGGCGGTT
>JAULVA010000315.1:0-2914 GCA_032111275.1 Bdellovibrionota bacterium | reverse complement strand
GGAGAGGCCCGCGTCGCTGTCGCTCGATGGGCGCTTCGAAACGAGATCCTGGTTATGGATGGACGGTATCCGGCAGTCACTCAAGGGTAATCCTTCGCGGTGTTCACTGAATCGCTTATGGTGATATCCGTGCGTGTTGTCGAGTATGCTTGTTTCGTGTCGTCTTAATTCCATTGACGCGTATTGTCATGTATAGTGCCCCGCCTTATGTGGATACCCTTCGCTCTGCTCGCGGGACTCGGTGATGCTCTTCGTGACGCGTTATCCAAGAAGGCGAGCGCCTCTATACCTCGCCCCCTTATTACGTGGTCGTACACCCTGTGCGCGCTTCCGTTCTTTCTTCCGACCCTCGCGCTCTCGATGCCTGATTCCCTTCCTGGGTGGCTGTGGGGGATGCTGCTCGGTGTCGCCTTGTTGCATGTGATCGGTGGATTGATGCTTGTAAAGGCCCTTCACGTTTCGGACCTCTCTCTCTGTATCCCGATGATCGCGTTTACTCCGGTCTTCCTCTTGGTCCTCGGACCGTTACTTGCGGGAGATGTTCCCTCGTTAGCGGGTATCGTTGGGGCGATCCTCGTGGCTATCGGGTCGTATGTCCTTAACATAGATAAAGCCAAGACCGGACTACTGGCGCCATTTAGGGCGCTCGCGCACGAGCCTGGCCCGCGCATCATGCTCGGGCTCGCGTTGTTGTGGACGGTTACCGCGTGCGCCGATCGTGTAGCCGTGCAGGTGGTCGATCGTACTTTCTGGGGAAGTGCGCAGCTTCTCACCATCTCACTAGCGATGATCCCCGTTCTGGTCGCCCAACGGAGCTTTGAGCGTCCGCTACCAAGAGGCTCCTATCTCTCTCTCCTCTCAATTGGAGGGTGTAACGCGCTCTCGATAGGTGGGTATCTCTTTGCGCTCCAGGTGGCCCCAGTTCACCACGTTCTGTGCCTCAAGCGGGTAAGTATCCTCTTTTCGGTGATGCTGGGGCGGGTACTCTTCGGTGAACGCTTTCTCGGTGAGCGCCTTCCAGGGGCGCTTTTGATGGTAGCGGGGGTCGCGATCATTACGATTTTCGCGTGAGGAGCGGCCCTGTGCGCTCACCGCCAAGCTGGGTGGCTGAATTTGTCTCTGATGTCTGTTAGGAGGTCGGCTTGAAACGGAGCGGCTGATTGCCTCCTCGGCTCGATGTTTCGACCACGGGAAACATTTACGTTCTCTCTTGCAAGTAAACTTGCTATACCTGCCGGCACTTTCCGAAGTTTTCTCTACGAGCGTGGTTGTCAGACGCTCGGCTGTGCCGCCACCTCCCGGGGATCTTGTTTCCAAGAGAGGATAAACCTTACGTTGTCTCGCTCGCTCAGTGTGTGTCTCATGGCTGATGGCGTGAGCGAGGAGGCAGCTATTCTACCCAGGGAGAGTTCATGACGCAGTATTTCGACGTTCCAAAGATAAAGTACGAGGGCCCAAGCTCTAAGAATCCGCTGGCATTCCGTCACTACAACGCTGATGAGGTGGTCGAAGGAAAACCGATGAAGGAACATCTTCGCTTCGCCGTAGCGTGGTGGCACACCTTCTGCGGTACGGGGAGCGACCCGTTCGGGCCGGGATGCGCCGTTCGTCCGTGGGATGATGGTTTCAACTCACTTGAGATGGCTTTGAAGAAGGTGGACGTCGCCTTCGAGTTTATGGAGAAGCTCGGGGTTCCGTTTTATTGCTTCCATGATCGCGATGTTGCCCCCGAGGGGAGGGACCTTAAGGAGTCCAACAAGAACCTCGATGCGGTGGTAGCTAAGCTTAAAGAGGCGCAAGGGCGAACCGGCATCAAGCTGCTGTGGGGCACCGCGAATCTCTTCAGTAACAAGCGCTTCGTTCACGGAGCGTCAACGAGCTGCAACGCTGATGTCTTCGCGTACGCCGCAGCTCAGGTGAAGAAGGCCATGGAGGTTACGAAGGAGCTCGGAGGGGTGAATTACGTGTTTTGGGGCGGTCGGGAAGGGTACATGAGCCTCCTCAACACGCAGCTTCGTCGCGAGCTGGATAATCTCGGTCGCTTCCTCTCTATGGCGGTCGACTACCGGAATAAGATCGGTCTCGACGCGCAGTTCTTGATTGAGCCGAAACCGAAGGAGCCGACCACGCACCAGTACGACAGCGACTGCGCGGCGTGCATGGCGTTCCTCAAGACCTACGGCCTCGAGAAAGAGTTCAAATTCAACATCGAGACCAATCACGCGACCCTCGCTGGTCACTCGATGGGGCATGAGTTGGCATACGCGAGCAGCTACGGGATGTTGGGATCAATCGACGCGAATCGAGGGGATGAGTTGCTGGGGTGGGACACCGATCAGTTTCCAACCAACATCTATACCAACGCGCAGGTTATGCTCGCCGTCCTCGGGCAAGGCGGTCTCGGGCGCGGAGGTCTTAACTTCGACGCGAAGGTTCGTCGGGATAGCTTTGAGCCGATCGATCTCTTCTACGCGCACATCGGCGCCATGGACGCGTTCGCACACGGATTGAAGATAGCCGCGGAGATTCGCAAGGACGGAGTGCTGAAGGAGATGACAGAGAAGCGATACGCCTCGTGGGAGAGTGGCATCGGACTTCAGATCTCTGAGGGGGCCGCTAACTTCGACACCCTTGAGAAGTACATGCTTGAGAAGGGCGAGGTAACGCCGAACGTCTCAGGGCGCCAAGAGCTCTTCGAGGCGGTGTTTAATCGGTATATTGAGTAACGCGGCCACCCGGAGGGCCCGTATCCGTACGGGCCGGGTGTGCAGAAACATTTCATCGCGGGTTCCGGCCCGTCGGGAGACGGGCCCTCCGGGTTGATGTTTGTTGTTGATGACGTGAATTGCTGGGATGCGATGAACCCGGAGGGCCCGTATCCTTATGGGCCGGGTATGCAGGAACGTCTTATCGC
>JAULVA010000314.1:1859-5303 GCA_032111275.1 Bdellovibrionota bacterium | reverse complement strand
GGTGTAGGAGACCCGTTTTGAAGCGGGGTCGCAGGTGACGGTGATCTCGATCCAGCCGTTGTCGGTGAATTTAATCGCGTTGCTCAAAAGGTTGATAAGTACCTGTTTGAGCCGAAGGGGATCCGTAATGATCTGCGAGGGGAGGGGCCACTCATATTTCACTGAAAACGAGAGCGCTTTTTCAGCGATACGTGGAGCGAACATGAGACGAATCTCCTCGATCATCTCGACAAGATTAAAGGATGTTCGTTCTATCGTGAGCGCTCCAGCGTCGATCTTTGAGAGATCGAGGATGCCGTTGATAATCTCAAGGAGGTGTTTCCCGTTGCTCAAAATAACATCAAGACAATGAAGCTCATCAGGAGAATGGTGCCTCTCTTCTCGAAGTGACTCCGCGAAGCCGATAATAGCCGTGAGTGGGGTGCGAATCTCATGACTCATATTAGCGAGGAACTGTCCCTTGGCGTGGGTCGCCGCTTCCGCCGATTGCTTAGCCTCGACGAGCTCAGCGTCCGCTTTGAGTCGCGCGGTGATATCTTCAACCGTTCCTACCCAGCCACTCACGGTGTCGGTTGAGTTAATGGCCGCCGCTTTCACGCTTGCCCAGGCGATCTCACCGTTCGGTTTGCGGAATCGATAGACCTCCTCAAACGGCTTCGCTGTTCGGGTCGCAGCGTACCAACTCGCCGCGACGCGCTCTCGGTCCTCGTCGGCGAGCGCTCGTTGCCAGCCCGAACCAAAACTCTCCTCCGAGGTTTGTCCGGTGATCTTTTGAAATTGAATGTTTGTGTAGATGTAATTCCCATCGGAGTCGGTTACGAAGATGCCAAGAGGCGCGGCCTCGCTTATCGCTCTAAATCGGGCCTCATTATTTTGGTACTGCAGCTCATCGGTCATTCGTGACGAAAGATCGACGCACGAAGATACATATCCCTCAAGGCGACCACTTGAGGAGAACATCGGCATCGCCTGTTCGAGCACCCACCGGTAGGTGCCGCTGCAGTGCCGAAGTCTGAACTCCTGTTGAAAGCGAATCTTCTGATGTGACGTTTCCGCCCACTTCCGATTATAGACCTCGCGGTCATCTGGATGAATGGACTTTATCCAGTGGTCGGCGATGCTATCCTCTCGACTAAGTCCGGTGAACTCGCACCACGCTTGATTGAAGAATGTGCGATTGCCAGAGTCGTCTGAGATCCAGAGAAGCATGGGAGACGCGTCAGCGATCGTACGGAATCGGCGTTCGCTCTCACCAAGGGCGTTTACCTTCGCTTGAAAGAGGCTCAATTCCGCGCGCGTTTCGATGTGTCGAGCCGCTTGTTGGGCGAGTTTTTCCAGTAATGATAGTTGCCTTGCGGAGAGTTCGCGGGGTTCGGTATGGAGAACGCAGAGAGAACCGATGGCAAAGTTATCCTTGGTTATGACGGGCGCGCCAGCATAGAATCTCGCGAAGGGCGCTCCCTGAACGAGGGGATTGGTGGCGAGCCTTGGATCTGTCGTTATGTCCGGTATGACGAGCGGGGAGCTTCCAAGGATGGTTTCCGCGCAGAACGCGAGGTCGCGCGGCATGCCTTCACGATCAAAGCCGACGCGTGACTGGAGCCATTGTTGATCAGCGTCGATGAAGGAGAGATAGGCGAAGGAACAATGACATAACTCAGCCGCAAGGCTTGTGAGCCCATCGAATAGCTCGTCGGGGCTGCTACGCAGGACCCGGAGACTCGTCAACTTTTGTAGGCGCTCTCGCTCGTTTGGTGGAAGTCTCATGATCGGTTCTCACACGTGAGGGTGTGGGATTCCGTGGACGGAAACCCCCAATGGTATGGGTCGGCATGATGTGGGTATTTCTCAAGAGATAAGGAAACGTGCGATGGCGATTTTCGTAACGCGGGAACGAGAAATCAGTAGGTTAGTTCGCTGCCTCGCCCTCAAGAGCCTGGAGGAGGGGGATGCTCCCTCGAAATAGATGCGAGGGAGGTATCGATGCTTGCCGCTATTCGTCCATGCCCATTTGTCGACGTGCCTCGTACAAAGCGATCGATACCGCGTTGCTCAGATTCAGGCTGCGCACATACTCTGTCACGATCGGTATGCGAAGGATCTGATCGGATGGATAGTGCGAGAGGAATTCCTGACCGAGCCCTTTGGTTTCGCTTCCAAAGACCAGCGCATCATCGGGGGCGAAGTCTGCCGCATGATAGATCCGGGTTCCAAACTTAGAGAAGAGCCACACCTTCCGGGGCTTTCGTGTTTCGAGGTAGCCTTCCCATGTGCCGTGCCGAGCGAGCTTTACATGAGGCCAATAATCGAGTCCGGCGCGTCGTACCGCTTTCTCGGAGAGGTCAAATCCGAGGGGCCCAACCAGGTGGAGTGGGGTGTCGGTCGCCGCGCAGGTACGGGCGATTGAGCCAGTGTTTTGGGGGATCTGGGGTTCAACGAGGACGATATCCATAGTTCTGGTGCCCGTATGCTTTTCAGGAGTGACGGAATTTGTAATTCTTGCCAGGTCCGTCTTAGAACGCAGTAGGGTATAGAACCACCATGTTAAATTCAACAGTAGTAGGCCGAATCGATATCACCCCCGAGCTCATGATCCTTCAGGTCAAGCCTGATGGGGGAGTACCCGCCTTCCATCCCGGGCAATACGTCGCCCTTGGATTACCGGGCTCAGCCCCCCGTTACGCTGGTGCTCCCGTTGAGGCTGAGGCTCCAGCCGCGGATAAGCTTGTTAAGCGCGCGTACTCGATCGGCTCATCTCCGGCTGCCGCCGATTTCTTCGAGTTTTACATCGCAATCGTTCCGGACGGGTCTCTTACCTCCCGGCTCGCGGTGGTTAAGCCCGGGGATAGAATCTTCTCCCAACCAAAGGTTACCGGGACATTCACCCTTGAGGGTGTTCCTAATGACCACAATCTTGTCTTGGTTTCGACGGGTACGGGACTCGCTCCGTTCATGTCGATGGTCCGCACGCCAACTGTCTGGACACCGAGCAGAAGGATTACGATTGTTCATGGTGTTCGCTATCCACAAGATTTCGCCTATGCTGATGAGCTCTCTTCCTTCTCGTCAGCTAATCCTGGGTTTACGTACCTCCCAATCGCGAGCCGAGCGGATGGCTCGTTCACAGGGCGCAAGGGGCGCGTTCAAGCCCTCTTCGAGGATGGCTCGATTCAACTCACACCAGAGACCGACCACGTGTTCCTCTGTGGTAATCCCGCGATGATCGATGACCTTGAGCGAGATCTCACGACGAAGCTCGGGTACGTGGTTCACTCTAAGAAGACCCCGGGCAATCTGCACGTTGAGAAGTATTGGTAGGATACCCGCGTAGTCGTACCCGGAGGGCCCGTCTCCTGACGGGCCGGAATCGCGGTCGCCGTTTTGGTTAGCGTCTTCCCTCGCAATTCAATTCGATACATTGAAACATACCCGGCCTGTCAGGAG
>JAULVA010000314.1:0-1849 GCA_032111275.1 Bdellovibrionota bacterium | reverse complement strand
AGACAGGCCCTCCGGGATGGTGATGTCTGCGTAAGGTGATAATCGATGCGCAACCGAAACGTCGCGTATGTACCCGGAGGGCCCGTCTCCTGACGGGCCGGGATCGCGGTCGCCGTTTTGGTTAGCGTCTTCCCTCGCAATTCAATTCGATACATTGAAACATACCCGGCCTGTCAGGAGACAGGCCCTCCGGGATGGTGATGTCTGCGTAAGGTGATAATCGATGCGCAACCGAAACGTCGCGTATGTACCCGGAGGGCCCGTCTCCTGACGGGCCGGAATCGCGGTCGCCGTTTTGGTTAGCGTCTTCCCTCGCAATTCAATTCGATACATTGAAACATACCCGGCCTGTCAGGAGACAGGCCCTCCGGGTTAATGATACAACGACTCCAACGTATCCTTATACCGCGCGACGATCGCCTTGCGCTTCATCTTCATCGTTGGAGTAAGGAGGCTGTTCTCGATCGTGAAATCCTCACCCAAAATAGCGAAGCTTTTAATCGTCTCGTAGCTGGCGAGGGTTGAGTTCGCGTCCTTCACCGCTTCATCTACGAGCGCTGTTACCGCCGGGAGGTTGGCGAGTTTAGCGTCAGAGGGAATGTCGAACCCTTGTTGTTTCAGCATCGTTCGAAGCTCGAGCTCGTTCAGCGTAAAGAGCATCACGCAGTGCGGCTTTCCATCACCATAGTAGAGGGCTTGCGAAATGAAGGGGTGTCGTTTGAACAATCCCTCGACACTAATCGGCGCGATCTTCTTCCCTCCGGCCGTTACCACGAGCTCCTTCTTTCGATCGGTGATGGAGAGAAATCCATCGCCGTCGAGTTGACCAACGTCGCCGGTATGGAACCACCCCTCTGCGTCCCACGCTTCCGTCGTGGCTTGAGGTCTGTGCAGGTAGCCCTGCGTGATGTTCGGGCCGCGCATCAAGATCTCTCCATCCGCGGGGACGATGCGGACCTCGACCTTCTCCAGAGCTGGTCCCACCGTTCCTATTTTACGGTTGTTCGGAAGATTGACGTGGGTGGCCACGCAGGTCTCCGTAAGGCCGTATCCCTCGCAAATGACGATACCGAGAGCGTCGAAAAATCGATTCACTCCCGGATCTAGTTTCGCTCCTCCGGAGATGCCGTGACAGAAGGTCGAGCCGAACAGTTGGGTCTTTATCTTGGCGCGTATCGGCGATAATCCGTTGAAGAGTACCTGGTCAATCACTCCAACGCGTTGTCCTTGGAGTCGACGGTTGTATACGCGTTGCGCGTTGCGGATGCAGAATGAGAGGATCTTCTGTTGTAGGCTCGGACCGTTCGCCCGTGTTTGAAGCGCCGCTGCCACCTTTTCAAAGAGACGCGGAACGGAGGGTAACACCGAGGCGCCAGCCTCTCGAATATCCTTAGCTATCGAGGCGAGATCTACCTTCGAGGTTGTATGATCGGTGATCGCGGGAAGGACGAGGTGAGCGGATGTGAGAAAGCCCACATAGTACGCGAGGCGCGCGAAGGAGTGGGCGAGGGGTAAGTAGAGAAAGAGCGATCCGTTAAGAAGAAAGACGCCGGCGTGTGAAACCTGCTCTACATTCGTGAGGTGGTTGCCGTGCGTTTGAATAACCCCCTTGGGCGGTCCGGTTGTCCCGGAAGTGTAGACATAGGACGCCGTATGGTGACGACCGAGCTCCAGAGGAATTGGAGGTGGTTCCGCAGAGAGCGTATCATCCTCACAAATTGAGAGCACCGTTGGCACCGCTAGGGATTCGACTCGCTCAAATGAGATGACGCGCGTGATGGAGAGCCTCACATCGCACGCGGCAACACCTTCATGCTCCGGAATGGGACAGGGATTGGCTCTCAGATGG
>JAULVA010000313.1:0-5091 GCA_032111275.1 Bdellovibrionota bacterium | reverse complement strand
CGAGCTTACGGATTACGAGACCAAGAATATCTCAGACTTAAAGTCCTAACCTGCATGCTTCCGGAGCTCTAATTCCTCTCTTTTTACCCACTCGAAAACCCGATGAGCCCAAAAACCAGGGGCTAGCAGACAGCAACCCTCCGCTACCACCTACGAAATGAATCTTGAATCTTACCGAATCAGCGCAATCGTATCTTTGATGATCTCGCTCGCCGTTGAGATTACCTTGGAGTTAGCGCCGTAGGCGCGTTGTAAAACAACGAGCTCTACGAACTGACTGGCGATATCAACGTTAGAGTACTCGAGAGATTGTGAGAGGAGCCTGCCGCGCGCGCCAGTTCCGGCAAGGCCGGCGGCGACAACTCCAGCTTTATCAGTCGCAACGAAGGTGGAAGCTCCACTCCGCACCAGTCCATCCTTATTAGCCACGGTAGCCACCGAGAGGCTTCCCACCCGAGC
The DNA here is from genome assembly GCA_032111275.1 of Bdellovibrionota bacterium. Taxonomy (GTDB): domain Bacteria; phylum Bdellovibrionota_C; class UBA2361; order UBA2361; family OMII01; genus OMII01. Next base: position 4,632 of record JAULVA010000313.1, on the reverse strand, counting down.
GGTTAAACCATTGGTCAGTCGAGCGTTAATGACTCCAGCTCCATCTATCTCGTAACCGGTGATCTCGCCGATCCCCTGCCCATTTTGGGAGTAGTTGGTTACCAACGTTGAACCTGCGAACTGTGTGAACGCTCCGAAGTCAGCCGTGATAGTGGAGGGAGCGGCGCCCGTTGACCACGGTGCGTTAATAGTCATCGTTGATTGCTGGTTACCCTCTAAAGCCAAACGCCCCGATGAGTCGAAAGCGAGTTGGGTAGAGCCAACGAGCACTGGTGCGTCAGCGGCCTGGCCCACATCGGAGCCATTCACGTAGGCTTGAATTGTCCAGTTATTAGGTCCATTACGATAGTACGCGAACACTACTTCATGACGCTCTCCGAGACTGTCGTACACCGACACCATGGTGGTCGATGCGGCGGCGTTATTGATCTCCTGAAAGCTTAAAGGATTTACGGGCACATCAGAGGTAGTAGCGGAGCTATTGAGATTACCAAAGAGCTGAGTCTCGGTCGTTGGGACGATGTCGAGGTCAACCTTACGCATGTCTATTGGACCGAGCGCGGCGAGATCTCCGCCGGTGTACCCCAAGACTCTTAAGCCGTCCTGGGTAACCAGGAATCCATCGCCATCGAGGATAAACGAGCCCGCTCTCGTGAGCTGAGGGTTGGCGGCATCTCCTACCTGGAAGAATCCGTTTCCACTCAACGCGACGTCGAGGTCCCTTCCCGTTCCCTGAACGGGACCTACCTCGAAATTTGATTGAATCGTGCGAACGGTAACGCCATCTCCAGCGCCTGAAACGACGCCGGCGACCCGGTCACCAGGAGTCTCGCCCAACATATCGGCGAAGATAGCTCTCTGATTCTTGAAACCAACGGTATTGGCATTCGAGATATTATCGCCGACAACAGCGATAGCCTGCCCATGAGCGGTCACCCCCTCCCGGCCCGTATTCAGTGCGGATTCTAATCTCATGGTCTCGTACTCGTCCTTTTCGTACCTAGGGCAATCCATGCCCCTTCTGCCACTAGGTGTGGGCACTGCAAAAGGGTGGCCAAACGCTAGATAGTTGTAAAAACCGGCGCTTACCCCGACGCGGTGTGACACTTTTTGCCGCATGCCCGGGTTTTTAATGAGAAGTGGTCAAGAACGCCTCCTTCCAAGACGGTCATTCCCGCCGCTCGATTAAGGAGATAAACTTAGCTCCATGCGTGTACTGGTAACGGGAGGATCAGGATTTTTAGGGGGTGCTTGTCAGGATATTCTGGCGCAACGAAAGGATGTCCGGGTCTTTCTATTGAGGTCTGGCCATCGCACCGACTATTCCAACGGCGCCATGACCAGTGTCCTTGCCCCGTCATCACTCACCGCGGACGACCTTGCCCTTCACCTTGAACCACTCGCCATCACCCACATTCTGCATCTCGGGGCTCTCTCATCCACGGAAAGGTGCGAACGAGATCCGGACGAGGCGCGGCAAGCTAACGTGACCTTCACCCAGATGGTCGCGGACTACGCAGCTCGCGTTGGAGCTCATCTCACCACCGTATCAACAGACCTTGTCTTTGATGGCGTAAGAGCTGCCGCAGGTGGCTTTACTGAGGATGACACCGCTCATCCGATCTCCGTCTACGGACGTTCGAAGCTCGCCGCTGAGCGAGCAACCCTTCAAACCCCATCAAACTCGATCGTGCGACTCGCGCTTCTCTTTGGCTGCTCTCCATCACCTTCAAAGGGAGTGCTTGGATGGATGGAGAAAGCATTTAGGGAGGGCACCCCACTTTCTCTCTTCGCCGATGAGTACCGAACACCGGTGCATGTGGTGGATGCCGCACGCGCGTTACTTGCAATTACAGAACATAGACTCTCTGGACTTTGGCACTGCGGTGGTCCGGAGCGCCTCTCAAGAACTGAGTTTGGCGAGCTCGTCGCGAAAGGGTTGGGTTATGACACCTCGCTTATCCATCCAGTGTCTCGAATCTCTACCCCTTCTCTGCCCGTTCGTCCCGAGGATGTCTCACTTAATTCAGAGCGACTTTGGAGCACATTAGGTGAACGACCTCGTGGAGTGCTTGAGGCGCTGCGACCGTCGCGTTAACAACACTACGTGGGATAGGGCTGGCACGACGCTTGAGAACGGTGACCAGCCTTCGCTTTGCACCGTCGAGGCGAGCTCGCTCTCCTCCCCTTGGGCGCACAGAAACACGAATGTCGCCCAAGCAGGGCTCAACGTACGGGGCAGACCCCGCCGCATCTCCGGGAAAGAACAGGGAGAAGGACCAAAACCTCCTGGAAAAACCTCAAACGATCAGCATCTTACCAGGCTTTGATACCTAACCGAGAAGATGTACCATAACAGGGCAAACACCCACTCTTTATGGGAAATAGGATTATGAGAACAATTCTCGGCGCTCTTTGTCTTTCGTTTGTTTTCTCCTCTTCAGCGATGGCTCAGTGTTACGGTGACGCGGCTGAGGCCTTCGGCTGCGGTGTTTTCACCGCGAACGAGGACAACCTCGAGTCCTTTGGCGACTCTCGCAACGAGGTTGCTCCCGACTATTACGGAAACTCTCGACCTATTACCGCAAGCGACCTCTTTTCTCACCAAGAAACGATGAACCACTACAAACGTGTGTACTTGGGGCGGGGCAACCGGTGGTCTGAGCAGGCTTTGAGAAACTCGGTGAATAGGTCTGCCCAGCCGCTAAGAGCATGGGGCGGTCGGTCACTGACACGTCCTCGTTTCTAGCATGGCTGCGATTATGTAATCGATTGAGAACTACACTCCGGCTGTGGACGGTCCGACCCACTCCCGCACTGCAAGCTCAAGATCCTGCGCCGATACCCGGTATTCGCGACTACCGGTGCCGGACTCTCGTTTGAAGGCGTTCAGTCCCGCTTGATTGCAGATCTCTCGAATATCCGCCGCGCACTTCCCTTCTGTGGTGGCGACCAGCTTCTTAAGATCAACTCCACCGGCGAGGGGTAGCTTACTGAGATACATAGAGAAGAGCGCCGCGCGCGCCTGAGGCCCAGGGAGTGGCACCATGAGAACTTTGTTCAGCCGACCTCCACGCTTGAGAGCAGGATCCACCAGATCCGCTCGATTAGTCGCGCCGATGATATAGACACCTTCACGCTTCACAACGCCATCGATCAATTGCAGGAGATGATTGAGCAGGTTGTCCGCGTGTTGCGCGTTGCCTTCAGCCCGGTTCTTCGCAATCGAATCGATCTCGTCGATAAAGATGACGGAGGGAGCGTGTTTCGCGGCGGTTTTGAAGAGGCGGGTCAGATTCTTCTCAGACTCTCCTACCCACTTCGAGATAATTTCATCTGTCTGTAGAACAAAGAATGAGAGGTTCGCCTCATTGGCGATCACCTTCGCTAACGTGGTCTTTCCTGTGCCCGGGGGTCCGTTGAGAAGGATACCTTTGGGCACCGTAATCCCGTACTTGAGCGCGGTGCTCGGATCTCGCAGAAGCGTAATCACACTCTGCATCTCCCGCTTCAGCTCATCATCGACGATGATACCATCCCAGGAGATCTTTTCGACCTTGCCATTGAGTGGTTGCGGCGTCGCGTCCGATTTCCCCTCAAGGAGCATCTCCGCCTTCTCCTCATCAATCGCGAACATCTCAAGGGCTGCCTCTATATCAATTGAGCAGACCTTTTGACTTCGACGATTTTGGGGCAGCGCCTGCTCTCGCTGATACGCTTGCAGACCCGCTTGGTTGCAGATCGCTTTGATATCAGCGCCGGAATTACCATCCGTGGCGCGAGCTAGGATCTCGATATCGATATCTTCCGCGAGGTGAAGTTTCCGAGAGTACACCTCAAAGAGCTTCAAACGAGACTCGTAGTCAGGAAGTGGAATCTCAATCACTCGGTTGAGTCGCCCCGCGCGGCGCAGCGCCTCGTCAACGAGGTCAGCCCGGTTGGTCGCGCCGATCACATAGATACCATCAGCTTTCAGCACGCCATCGATAAGTTGAAGGAGGTGATTTAGAAGATTATCGGTGTGACTCGCGTTTGTGGCCGACCTCTTCTTTCCAAGGGAATCGATCTCATCGACGAAGATAACAGCGGGCGCGTTATTTTGAGCCGCCTCAAATAACTTAGTGAGGTTCTTCTCCGACTCACCTACCCACTTGGACACGATCTCGTTCGCTCGGAGCACGAAAAAGTTTAGCCCCGCCATCGTGGCAACCGCCTTCGCTATGGTGGTCTTACCGGTACCTGGTGGACCGTTAAAGAGAATACCTTTGGGCAGGGCAATACCGTATTCCTTGGCATTCTGCGGATTTTTCAGAAGATTGATCACCGAGGTCAATTCATCTTTGGTCTGCTGCGCGATAGTCAAATCATCCCACGCCACACTCTCAATCTCATCGTTGCGCATTCGGGGATCGTATCCGGTGTCATCACTGGCGGGCACATGTGTCGTAGCATCTCCTCCACTCGCGGCGCCAAGTCCTCTGCCACGAGCTACCGCCAAGAAGACCAGGACAAGAGGACAAAAGTGAAGGAGTGCCATCGGAAGAGATCTCGTCTCTCCATCCATCACCATGTAGTAGATTCTAAACGCCGTGAAGAGCGCGAATACAGACGCTATGAGCTGAAGCAGAAAAT
>JAULVA010000312.1:0-8423 GCA_032111275.1 Bdellovibrionota bacterium | reverse complement strand
TCAGTGCCGCGAAAGCTTGCTCCTAAGGGGCTCTACGCGGTTCCTGGAGGATGATGAAGAAACCGGTGCAGGTGCAGGATTATGAGAAGGATAAGGACGAGGATGAGGGGGAGGTAATCCTCACATCGCTTATGGGTGTACCAGTTCGGTGTAAAGCTATTTCAGGGATGTGCCTGAAAACAGGCACTTAGACCCTATGATGCTCGCCCCGGAAATTCCCCTTATGTCCGAATGGCCAGTGGCCGATATTCCAAGTGGCTAGGAAAACACTGGGGAAAGGTATGTCAGACGCACATCCACCTAAAACAGAAGAGGCTCCCGCGGATGGAGCTCCTAAGAAGAAAAACAAAAAAGTGATCTTCATCGCTCTCGGTGTCGTGTTCCTGATTGCAGGAGCGGGGGTTCCGATGTTTCTTATGGGAGGCGCTCCCGAGGAGGCGGCTGTTGCTCCGGAGGAGGACCAGCATCATGAGGAGGAGAAACATCTTGAAACCGCCGATCTCGGCTCGTTCGTCGTCAATTTATCGGAAGCTACCTCATTCCTGAAAGCTCACCTCCTTGTCGAATATGACAACGCGGTCGTCGAAAAACAGCTGCACCCGCACGGAGAAGGTGAGGCTGGCGCAGAAGCTGAAGGGGGTGGAGGGCACGGTGGAGGAGAGAAAGCTGGTGCCGCTCCGTTACCTGAATTCATGGCGAAGCGAGAGATTCAAATCAAAGACACCATCCTCAGAGTTCTTTCATCAAAGAAGTCTGAGGACGTACTCACCCCGGATGGCAAAGAGCGCCTCAAGGATGAGTTGATTGAGGGGCTCAATGAGGCTGTCGGATTGGAGGAACCTCCTCTCACCGCAGTGTACTTCACTGAGTTTATTATCCAATAATGTGTGGTCGCTAGTAAAAACTAGCGTCTAACCATCTAACGCTCGCTTAAACTCAGCGTAAGAGTTTTTGAGGGGTATCTTCGTGCCCTCTTTGGTGAGCGCTTCCGCTAATTGAGGGGGCATCTCGGGATCTTTTCCGATCGCCGCGGCGACGGTACTCGCGAATTTAGCGGGATGGGCTGTGGCGAGTACGATCCCTGGATTCGAGGCATGTGAACGCTCTCGGTAACGCTCAAGGGCGAGCACACCGACCGCGGTGTGTGGATCGAGGACATACCCTGTATTTTCATATATTCGAGCTATCGTGGCGACGGTTTCCTCATCGGTTATCCGCGCCCCTGAGATCGTAGCCCTCATTCGGTGTAGCTCATTCCCGTAGAGGGAGAGGAGCCGAACGTAGTTGCTCGGATTCCCCACATCCATCGCGTTAGAGACCGTCTCGTGAGAAGGGTGCGGGATGTAGCTCCCCGAACGTAGATATTCCGGGAAGGGGGCGTTGATATTACACGCGGCGATAAAGTGGGAGGCGGGCATTCCCATGAGGTGCCCGATTATTCCACCGGTCAGGTTCCCAAGGTTTCCACTCGGAACCGAGAATATCGGGGGCTCAAACTCTCGGACCTTGAGCGACGCGTAGACATAGTAAAACATCTGCGGCAGGAGCCGCGCGATGTTGATTGAATTAGCCGATGTGAAGGCATGCCGCTTCGTGAGGTCGTTATCAGCGAGCGCTTGCTTCACCAGGGCCTGGCAATCATCGAACGTCCCTTCGACCTCGTACGCGGTTACGTTATGACCAAGTGTGGTCATCTGCTTCTCTTGTACCAGGCTTACCTTTCCCTTCGGGAAGAGGATTACGACCCGAATCGGTGGGCTCGGGGAGTCGTCGAAAAATGCGTTCGCCACCGCGCTGCCGGTATCGCCCGAGGTAGCCACGAGAACCGTCAGGGCGTGTTGTGGGGAGCCAAGAAAATGGCGGAAGAGTCGCGCCATGAATCGCGCTCCGAAATCTTTGAACGCGCATGTCGGGCCATGAAAGAGCTCCAGAATCCGTGTGGTATCTGAGATCTTTCGAAGAGGAACGTCGAAGGTGAAGGCCGCGGCGCAGAGGTTTTGCAGCGCGGCATCTGATACCTCATCCGAGAGGAAGCGACGAGCCAACTCGAACGCGAGTTGAGGAAAGGGGAGTTCCGCGAGTTGTCCGAGGCTTTGCCCCGGGAGATTCGGCAACTCTACGGGAAGGTAGAGTCCACGCAAGTCCACGAAGGACCGCGTCCGACCATCGGTGCCGAATGGAGCTATCGTTCGTCGCGAAAAGTTCCACACCTTACTCCCTATGAATAACGGATGTGCCGGTCGAGTTAATCTGTGACACGTACACGTTCGATTGAATCTCAAGGGCCGCGAAAGCGCTTCGCATCGCGGTACCTACGGTGTTCGCGGCTCCCTCGGATTCGGTCAGCGCGAATACCGAAGGCCCCGATCCGGAGATGGAGCATCCGGCCGCTCCGGCTTCAAGCGCCGCTTTCTTAGCCGCGGCGTACCCAGGAATAAGCTGCGCTCGCTCGGGCTCAACTATCTTGTCCTCGAGCGCTCGCCCCATCAGGCGCACATCGTTCTGGTAGATTCCCGCGACCAGCGCAGCTACGTTACCCCACTGCGAGATCGCCGACTCAAGGGAGACCGATCGTTTGAGAACCTTGCGAGCGTCCTGGGTTTTGAGCTCAAGCTGTGGGGACAAGACGGTGACCCAGGCGTTGGATGGTGTTGGAAGGTGCACCACGTCGAGGGGATCGTAGCTTCGGATCAACACGAACCCTCCGAGAAGGGCGGGCGCGACGTTGTCCGCGTGCGCCGCACCGCACGCGATACGCTCCCCCTCCATGGCGAAGGGAAGGAGCTCCACCCGCGAGAGTGGACTGCCTAGGAGCTCATTCGCGGCGACTGCCGCGGCGACGGTGCTCGCGGAGCTCGATCCGAGACCGCTCCCGATCGGGAGTCCCTTCTCAAGGGAGATATCGATTCCGGTTGTGGCGAGCGAGGAGATTCCCTGCCCCTCAAGGTGCTTGATGAGAGCGAGTACAGAGACGCCCGCGGTGTTTTTGCTCGGGTCTCTACTGAGTATTCCGTTATCGCCCACGATCTCAGAGATCGTTACGCCAGGTTTCTCCGAGCGACGAGCGGTGACCGTGTCTCCTGGCGCCGCGACGGCGAAGCCTAGGACATCAAACGCGGAGCCGACGTTGGCAACGGTCGCGGGGGCAAAAACGGTTACTGAACGCATATGAACTCTGATTTAGCTTGCTATTCGAATGATGTCGGCGAAAACCCCGGCGGCGGTGACTTCAGCTCCGGCTCCTGGTCCCTTCACGACGAGCGCGTTCGGGGTGTATCTGCGGGTCGAGAATGCTACGATGTTGTCGCTTCCAGAGAGCGCGCAGAACGGATGGTTGAGTGGTACAGCGCGAAGGCCTATCTCCGCGCGACGCTCGACACAATCAATGAGCGCTCCGAAGAAGAGACGCTTCCCGTGCTCGCGAGCCTGATGCACCTGAGCCTCAAAGTGCGCGTTGAGCGTAGGTAGCCTCTCCATGAATTCGGCCACTGACCACGTAGACGCCTCGGGCGGAAGGATCGGATGGATCGTTACCTGGGATTCCTCAAACGGTAGACCGGCGTTGCGCGCGAGTATCAGAACCTTTCGCGCCACATCAGCGCCTGAGAGGTCGTCTCGAGGATCCGGTTCGGTGTACCCAAGCTGTTTCGCCTCTCGCACCGCGTCGCTGAAAGATCTTCCCTCATCAAGGGAGTTGAAGATAAAGCTCAACGTTCCCGAAAGCACGGCCTCGATGCGATATACCTGGTCGCCGCTGCGCACCAGGTCTCGCAGCGTGCTCAAAACGGGGAGAGCGGCTCCTACACACGTCTCGTGCAGGAACGGAGTTCGCCGCTCTTGTGCCGTGGAGATGATCTGGTTGTAGAGATCGATGCCGGAGGAGATGCCCCGTTTGTTCGGAGTTACGACCGCGATGTTCTTTTGCAAGAGTTTAGCATAGTGCCGTGGGACCTCCTCGCTCGCGGTACAATCGACGAACACGCTGTTAGGAAGGTTGGCCGCGTGGATATGCTCGATAAAGTCGGAGAGGATCAGGGCCGGGGAGGAGTCCGAGAGTTCGATGGTGAAATCGAGCGCGTCATCGCTCTCCTTGGCGAGGATCATCTTACGGCTATTCCCGAGTCCGCGCAGTTGAAGATCGATAGCGAGTGAGTCTCGAAGCACCTCTCTCTGAGACTCAAGTTGCGTGAGAAGCGTTCCCCCGATCAGGCCCGTTCCGATTATCCAGAGATTTATGGTTTTTGCCCGATTCGAGAAGAACTCATCGTGGAGCGCGTTGAGAGCCTTGGTCTCGTCCTCATTGGAGATAACGATGGAGACGTTTAACTCTGACGATCCCTGAGCGACCGCGACTACGTTAATAGCGTTTGAGCCAAGTGCGGTAAACATCCGCGCGGATATGCCAGGTGTCTGTCTCATCCGCTCGCCAACGATGGATACGATTGCGAGCTCATCCTCGACGACGAGGGGTGAGATCATGCCAGCTTGAATCTCCAGCGCGAACTCTTCGCCTACCGCGGCGCGGGCGGACTCGATAGATGAAGGGTCGATCGCGCAGCATATCGTGTGCTCAGAAGACGCCTGCGTGATGAGGATGATGTTGATTCGAGCGGCGGCGAGGGCCTTAAAGAGTCGCGCCGCGGTTCCGGCAACTCCGACCATTCCACTTCCCTCTAGGCGAATGAGAGCGATGTTGCTGATCGAGGAGATTCCCGTTATCGGGTGGGGAAGGGTGGCTGCATTCTCAACGATCCTCGTTCCCAGAGTGTCTGGCTTTAGGGTGTTCTTAATGATGAGAGGGATGTGCGCGTCGATCGCCGGTTGCATCGTAGGCGGGTAGATCACCTTAGCGCCGAAGTGGCACAGCTCCATCGCCTCTTCAAATGTTATCTCTGGTATCGGGAATGCCTTCGGTACCTTTCGTGGATCGGCGGTAAGCATGCCGTCGACATCGGTCCATATCTCTATCTCATCGGCGCGCAGCGCCGCTCCGACGATGGACGCGGTGTAGTCTGATCCGCCCCGTCCAAGTGTCGTCGTGAGTTCCGTGTGCGAGGAGGCGATGAACCCTGTAATGATCTGAAGCTTCGGATGAGAGGCGAAGTACGCTTTAGTAGCGGATTCTGTTTTCTCTTTGTCAGGGCGAGCGTTTCCAAAGGCCTCGTTCGTCCACACTATCGCTCGAGCGTCGAGCATCTCCGCGTCAACGCCACGAGAGATGAACGCCTCTGAGACGGTGAACGCTGAAAGCCGCTCACCGAAGCTCATGATCAGATCCAGCGTTCGAGGGCTGCACTCGCTGACCAGGGTAATACCCTGCAGTAGGTCGCCAAGTTCATTAAGGGTTACCTTTGCGTTGGCGAGCACACTGCTTCTTCGAGACACGGGTACGAGGACTTCGATAGCCTCAAGGTGACGTTTCTCAAGGGCCTGGAGCGACACCTTGTAGGCATCATCTCCCTTGGCCGCCAGGTGTGCGAGCTTGATCAAGGTGTCTGTAACCCCTTGAAACGCTGAGACGACAACCCCACGGACCTCCCCGGGTCCGTATCTGTTTGAATCTGTCACAAGGTCGATGATGGACGATATGCGCTCTGGTGTGCCAACGGACGATCCGCCGAATTTGAGGATTTTCACAAGCTTCCTGCCAAACGTACGTACGAAATTCCTATCTCTTTTAAGGACGTTACCACGACCGCTGGGGGGGAAGGAAAGGGAGAATACATGGGAAGCGAGTCGGGGTGAAAGGATTTGAACCTTCGACCTCACGGTCCCGAACCGTGCGCTCTAGCCGGGCTGAGCTACACCCCGATATTCCTGAGTAAGATACGGCTATTAACGGCTTCTAGCAAGAAAACCTTACGGGATGGGCCAAAGTCGCAATCATTAGGCTACAGGCGGAATCGGTTCGTCCATAACCCCAATAGATCCGCCCAAGGGGTATGGCTTCCGTGGTTTCGTGGAGGCGTTTCACCCGACGGGGATGTGAGCGTTATGGAGCAGAATAAAGCGCAACAACACGACCATCATAATCAGCACGACTCGGCTGTCCGTGATGACCTCACGTGGACGCAGTACATCACGAATCTCGCCGCCAATAAGCTCGCTCCCCCGAAATCCCAAACCTCGAAGGTTCTCGAAGATTTCCTGACCCGTTTGAGCGAAGAGCTCTATGTAAAGGGGGAGGGGCGAGTACGCGAGCGTATTCAGAGTGGAGATGGCGAGGCGCCGGAGGACCCGGCGTTTCAATCCCGAGAGGCTCCTCGGAATGGAGTAACTCCCGATAATGGCCGCGTCTTCGCGAGCACCTCGGCTCCGGGCGCGGAGGAGATCGTCGTACGCAATCAGGACGCGCCGCAACTCAACGTCGCGACAGCTGATATGGAGGACTTCTCCTTCGCGCGTAATCAAGAGATATCTCGTCCTACAGGACATGTTCAACAGCTTCACAACGAGATTATCGCCGGTAGTCGGTGGGTTGATGTGTTGTGGAACTTTATCGCCGCACACCAGAAGCGTCTTATCGACGCGGATCGTCTGGGTATCGAGCCCTCTGAGCGGATGGATATCCAGGTTGAGTTGATTCGACAGATCGCCGCTTCGTATGAGAAGCTTGACATGTTAACCCGCTTTCCTGATTCCCTCAGTGAGGCGCGGGAGCTCAAGGTTGTAGACGATATTCGCACGATGGCTCTCGTCTACGTTACGAGAAGTATGATGGACGTCGCCTCCCCCTCTGAGATCGCGGATGACGACGAGACCAGTCCGCCAAAGCGTCGGATCATCGAATTCCCCCGTTCCGTGATTAGCCCCTATGAGGGGATTCAGCCGATTGAGTTTGACCCGAACGAATTACTTTTGAACGCTTAAGGTGAGTAACTGATATGTTTCCTGTACTAAATCGATACGATGAAGTGTTTCAAATTGAGATGGACGGGTGGTGTTTCGGCATCACGAACTATCCGGGCGAGGTATCGGCCCAGGTAGTGCACCGGATTATTCGTTTGCTCGCCTCATCATTTCAGACAGCGATTGAGCACAACGTTGTGTTTGATATCCTTGACCTCGCGTCGAAGTTCTCCATCGCAGCTCGTTGTCTCGTTCATGAGCAGGAGATCGCGTACGGTATCATCGCGCAGCTTCCCAATCCGGCGAACCTCCATGAGGATCAGCAATGTGTGCTCGGTCTTGTGATCGATAAGGTTGAGCAGCGATACCCTGGCGTACTCGATACGTTCTATAAACGTTGGCAGATCGGAACTCGGGAGGCGGCTTAGCGTTGGTTCCTAAGGCGATGCGATACGGCCCGCCAGGAGTCGGGCCCTACCGGGTGCCGTATCGATCCTGAGGTATCAAGGCTTCTATGTAGTGGGCTCAACTATGACGCTCGCGTTCGCCTTTTTCAGATCTGTGGGGAGGTCCGTTTCAAACCACTGCTTGTACTCTTCCTTTATCTTCTCCTGGGTGGCTGGCTCATATGGCGCAAGGGCATCTTTGATAGCTTTCTTCGTTGTCTCATCAAGCTTTCGAGTCTCGGCAGAGAGTGTATTTTCAATCAAGGAGCGCACGAAACCAGCCTCAGCTCTCACGGCGTTGCCCTTTAATCTCGCGTCGAGGGCCTCTTGATGAACTCCATCCTCCTGTGTGAGCCATCCCGTTTTTTTCGGTAGCTTGTTTCGTATCTCCTGCACGGCCGGATCTGCTTCTAACCGCGGCAAGACATCGCGCAGGTCCGCAACCTGTCGAAGGACCTGATGAATTTTGATGGGATCAGGAAAGGTTTCGACGGTTGGGACGGGGGGTGGTACGATCTTACTCGTGGTGAGTGGGATATAGTACCTTGTCGTCGTTGTGGTTGCCCCTTTCAACTCCCCGACAGCGGCCTGTGCAATCCTTTGATCAAAAAACGATACAGGATCGAAGGTCTGTTGGCCCTCCGCATACCTGTACTCTTTTTGAAGCTGTGAGGTGACAGCTTGCTTCCCGGAATCATCCAGTGAGTTGTAGAGCTTCATGGTTTTGTCGCGCCACTCGCGAGTCTGAGCTACGGATGCGTTTTCCGGAATACCTGTATCCAAAGACGCTAAGGCTGCCACTAACGCTTTTTGCTTCTCCGCGGCTGCTTTTTCCTGAGGACTCACCTCGACCTTCTTGTCAGCTGGTGCTGCTGGCGCGGGCTTTGGCTCCTCCTTTTTCTGTTCCGTTGCTGGCGCTGGTTTCACCTCTACTGTCTTGTCAGCTGGCGCTGCTGGCGCGGGCTTTGGTTCCTCTTTTTTCTGTTCCGTTGCTGGAGCCGGTTTCACCTCGACCGTCTTGTCAGCTGGTACTGCTGGCGCCGGCTTTGGTTCCTCTTTTTTCTGTTCCGTTGCTGGAGCCGGTTTCACCTCGACCTTCTTGTCAGCTGGTGCTGCTGGCGCGGGCTT
>JAULVA010000311.1:608-1978 GCA_032111275.1 Bdellovibrionota bacterium | reverse complement strand
GGCGCCCAACGCCCGCAAGCGCGGCAACACGACCTCGTGGTAGTCGCGCCCCCACGCGTAACGCGCCACCCGCCCATGCCCCTCAGGAAGGACTGGGCGCGGAGTGCGGTCATAGTGGACGGCAACCACCACGATACTTTGAGCGGATTCCAGAAGCCTTTTTGGCACCGCTAGGAGGTCCGCCGGGCGCTCCATATACCCCATCGAGGCGGCGTAACCGGCTGACTGCCATGAAGTAAGGCGCGCTCCATCAACCGTCAACGGGTCGGCGTTAGTGACCGAGATCACAGAGAGGCCCACCTGTGCGGCAAGAGTTCTCAATGTCTCAAATGGTATGGACCTCATAGCTTACGCAAACAATTACAACAATTTGCCTCTGACAGGGTTGACCACACCCCACAACTCAGATAACTCTATGCGACCCTTTCGGGGGCGGTCGTGCCTGACTCGTAGAGTCAGTACTGTCCGAGCAATAAGAACCCTGCGTAAAAATTGTCGCAAGAACGCGGCAAAAACACTACCAAAAGGGTTCAAATTGTTGTGTCCCTATCGTCTAGCCTGGCCTAGGACGTGACCCTTTCACGGTTAAGACGCGGGTTCGAATCCCGCTGGGGACACCACCTTTCTCTCTCTACGACGCGGCTCGATTCCCCCTAACCGGGTGGAGGCGACAGCGAACTATGTACCACATGGGTTCGAAACCTCTCGGCATGTTGGTCGCAATCCCCAAAAAGTGGTACCCTTTCCGCCGCAAGAACCGGCGCAAAAACCAACTGCGCGCTTAGTTTGGTTAAACATCTCGACACCGATGAATACAGCAACCGGAACCTTTCAACCATCAGCCAAAGAGCGCTTCGCTCACGCGCTTACCCTTGTGCCAGAGATCGCGCAGGTCGAGGATCGAATAAAGAGCACCTTCCGATCCGATGTTACCCTGATGCGTGAGATACCTGAGTATCTGTTGCACCTCGGAGGAAAGCGGATCAGGCCTATATTAAACCTCCTCTGCTCAAAGGCGCTCGGAGCGGAAGAGATTACCTCAGATATCATCGACATCTCCGCCGGTATCGAGCTCATTCACATGGCGACCTTGATGCACGATGACATCATCGACCAATCCCCTATTCGAAGACACAAACCTTCCCCCTACGCGAAGTACGGCACCCCCGCCACACTTCTTTCAGGAGACTACCTCCTGACCAGAGCGTTCGGTCTCTGCTCAAAGCTTGATGAGGAGATTATCGAGGCGACCGAGCAAGCGTGCATCGAACTTGTTGAGGGTGAGGCGTTAGAGACCCTCCTGCATCAAGACGAGCACTCCACGCAGAAAAGCATCACCATCGCGACCCGCAAGACCGCCTCTCTTTTTC
>JAULVA010000311.1:0-598 GCA_032111275.1 Bdellovibrionota bacterium | reverse complement strand
CGATATTCTCGACGTGACCTCCGACGAGGCCACGCTCGGAAAGCGACCCGGCCTTGATATCGCCGAGAGGAAACCATCACTCGTAAACGTTTTGTGGCTTGAGAGCGGAGACCCGCTCGCGAAGAGGCTCCTGCAAGCTCCAGATCCTGAGACCGAAGGAGCTTATGTGGAGCAGGCGCTCACCGTGCTTCGTAACGGTCCTGTTATCCAGCGGTCGAAAGCGCTCGCTCGTCAGTACGCTGATACCGCGAGTAAGAATCTTACCCGCGCCCTGGGAGACAACCTGCACGATCTTACACCGGAGGGCGAGGCGCTCTTCGCCGTTATAGATTTCGCGCTCGAGCGAGTACTGTAGCCCTACTCGCCCTTGGAGGGTTCGACGAACCAACGACGGTTCGGCTCTTTGGGATGGGTAAAAGTCAGAGATTTTGGATCTCTCAAGAAGGCCTCCATTACATCGCGACAAATCGAATCCGCGGTCGGGGGGCTAAATCCTGGCTTCAAAAGAGCGATATTTCCGATCGGATTCACAAGGTAAAGGGGCCCCACGTGTCCGTCACGGTCGAAGCTAAAACATCCGAGACGCCCGCCGCGATGG
>JAULVA010000310.1:0-5752 GCA_032111275.1 Bdellovibrionota bacterium | reverse complement strand
GAGATGCGGAGTGTTGAGCTCCAGGGTATGGTTTCCCCGGTCCAAGTAGAGCTGAAGCTGTGCTGCTAAGTAGCGAAAAATGGCATCACGGATACACCTCTCCCGCGAAGGTGCGGATGATAGTTTAACGCTTCCCCAGCAGTTTGCACGGTAAAGATAGCGGCGAGCTCACGCTCTTATATCCCGAGTACTTGAGAGAGTGCTCCCCAAGCGGCGCGAAAGAGGATGGTATTGAGCTTGCGGTCGTACTTAAAGAAGACCCGCAGGCGTTTTGGGATCGTAAAGACGGTATGGCGATGAGGGATGTCTTCGATCACTTCGCTATAGATGTGTTCAGCGAACTCTACCGCTCTCTTCGCCCCGCAGGAGGGGCACACCCCGCGGCGTTTACAGGAGAAGGCTATAAGGAGAGAGTGCTTGCATCCATCGCAATATACTCTAGCGGCCCCGTGAGCGAGGATGCCGCAGTTAAGGTACTCATCAAGGGTCTTCAACACCTCATCCCGTAAGCACCCATACTGGTGCTGGAATCGTGCCTCCCACTGGAAGTGTAGGTCATCCCGGGAGTGGTAGACGATCTGGTAGAGCACCGAGGCTTCCGGGGAGCGTCTCCTGTAGTGTTGGAGCTTCTCCTTTGCCTTCTCCCACGTGTAGCGCCTGTGCATACAGGCTGGTTCGGGGAGGGGAGGCTAGTAGGTGTGTTAGAATTGGGTAGGAGTGCGGATAGGGATTCAGGTCAGGCTTCAGGGAGGGCGGTACGCCTGCGGGCATGAGGGCTGTATGTGCGGGTTGTCACTCCGGATTTGCTAGGAGACGAGCGGCTCGCTCTGGGATAACACCGATCTCCCTCTGCTGCGGCTTGCTGCGAGCGCCTCCGACTCTTTTAGATTCAACGAGCGTGCAGGACTGTGATGGGAGCAGCAATTCTTGTCCAAGCGACCATTACGTTTACGGTCTAACGTAAACCGTTGGCCGTGGAGGGTTTACGTCTCACGTAGTCGTCGCCGTCAGCGATCCTTTCCCTGAAAATCCGGTATGCGAGCGAAAGACTCGCCACATGCTCGCTCACATCCCCAACCGCGTCGACGCCGGCATAGAGCCCTTGCATCAGTGCCGTGTAGTCGCCAAACGGCCCGACCTTAGCCGCAACACCGATGATCGCTACCGATTCACGGGGCGATGCGTCGCTTGTTGCCATTAACAGCTCAGATGCGAGGGCTTGAGAGATCATCCCGCGGTTGAACAATTCGAGAACTTCTTTTTGTGACTCGCGACGCACGGTACCCTATAGCTCCATATCACGTTATGGCCGACACTCTCCGCAACGGAGACTTGCCGGCGACCGAGAGGGTGTAACGAGTCCCACTGATCGTCAACGCTTTTTCGCCACTTCTGATTTCTCTACCGAGAACGAGGTGGTGACCAAATGATTTGCTGATTTGTCTTCATCCTCTTCTGAATCCTTCGTGTCTTTCGCGGCACTTTGTGATTGCCTTTTGTGTGCGCATCTTCTAGACAGAGCGCGGGCCTTCGTTCGGCGAGGGAAAAAGGTAACAAGTGAGACGAGACCTGGTCAGTGAAATGTGGGCAAACAACGTGGATATCAACAAGAACTCTCAGACTTTCAGTGAAGCGGAGAGCTCTGCTTCCAAAGAAGCCGTGTACGCAAAGGGATTGGATGAGCTCGGATATATCATAAACTTCAGTGCGGCGGACAAGATCTCGGAACAGTACCGCACCGTAGTGGAGGACGCGGTCCAATCGGCGCTGCGCAGATTTCCCGGTGAGATACATAGCATATACGTCTACGGGAGCGTGCCGCAGGGCACTGCTGTTCCCGGGAAATCAGACCTCGATGTGTCCGCACTTCTCTATGACGAGCCGACTGACGCGCGCGAGAGCGAGTTCGCCGAGATCGCACAGGGAGTAGTAGCTCGGCATCCCATCATAACCAAGCTCGATTATGACATAGGAGGGCTCTCATTAGCCACTTCACCGGAGCAGCGTTATGGATGACACTACTGGCTCAAGTGCTGCAGCGCCAACCTTTGGGGCGAAGATGTGACTCTTAGGATGGAGCCGCATATACCGTCCTTGGAGCTTGCATACGGAATCAATCGAGATATTGCTCCTCGCGTCGAGAAAGCATTGCGCGGTTTAGCCGAGGAAAACGTCGAGGAACTCAGCCGTGCTATCGCGATGAAGTTGATGCGATCTGCTTATTCACTCATCGCCGCCGAGGACCGAAGCTGGCACACCGACGTCCAGCGGTGCGCTGCCGCATTCGTGAATCACAGCCCGGAGCATGCTGCGCAGATGGCGGTTTTAGTAGAGATTGCTAATAACGGAACGACCGTAGCTACTCTAAGAGAAGTCCTTGAGGACTTCGGCCGATACATCATCGAATTGTTTGACCGGAAGAAGACGATACTATGCAAATGAACCAACTACCAAGACACGTAGGCGGGCAGATCCAAGCAGACTCATCTCAGGACGTTCTCGATGACAGAGGCCTCAGAGCTCTATCGAGCCTTCTGCCACATTCATCGAGCTTCTCAGGCACCCACTGCTTCGCGCCTGGTCAGCCGAGAGCCTGTTGAAACACGAGGGCTCCTATTCCTTGTCCTGTAGGGGGGCTACTGTTTTCATTCATTCAGGCAACTTCCCCTTCGTCTCCCCGAATAGCTCTCCATGGGAACGAAGATGAAATACCACCCTCACGGGAGCGTATTCTTTTGCACTCCTGGTACACTCTACTTTTCAAAGGCGGGCAACGCAGCCGATACGGTGTGACAGCTGAAACTACTTCTGACCGGTGTTGTCGCACTGCGGTGCTTTAGGCACCTTCGATAGAGTAGGGTGTACCAGAGAAAAGAGGCCGACTACACTTCAGCTTGTGCACTAACGTATCACTTTTGTAAGGGACCTGTGGTTACGTCGAGGACGGATTTAATCCAGGGTCACCGAAGTCTCAGATACAGTAAGGAGTTGTTTCGTTGGGTGCGAGAAACGGATCCTGTCCTCCGGCTCCTTGGCTAAGGTCGAGGGCAACCCATCTAAATGGGCAACAGGAATGAATTATTCACTATCCTTCCGGCGGCCTGGACATGTTAGCGTTATGAAGCCAATATAGCCGACATGGTAACAAGCATATTTCTGATCATCGTGGGCCTCGTTCTTTTGGTTAAGGGGGCCGGCTGGTTAGTAGACGGTTCCGTAGCTATCGCTCGGTCAATTGGCATCTCCGACCTTATCATCGGACTGACGATAGTATCACTCGGGACCTCAGCTCCGGAGCTCCTCGTAAACTTGGTGGCGAGCCTTCAAGGAAACACCGAGCTCGCGCTCGGAAATGTGGTAGGGAGCAATATCGCTAATATCCTCCTCATCCTAGGTTGTGCCGCATGCGTTACCCCCCTCGGCGTCGCGCCAAGCACAGTGTTCAAGGAGATTCCCTTTAGCTTATTGGCGGCCCTAGTTCTCGCGGTACTTATGAGCGACCGAGTTTTGAATGGGGCCCCCGTGGACCTACTAACCCGTGGGGATGGATTGGTTCTGATGAGCTTCTTGCCGGTCTTTTTCTACTACCTGGTTGGTATAAGCAAGCAACAGAGCTCCAGTGTTTCACCAGAGGACCAACCTTCACCAGAGGACCAACCGGAAAAAAAAGGGGCTGCGCTCAAATCGTCGGCGCTTATCGTGCTCGGGCTAGTCCTGCTCTGCGCCGGCGGGGAGTCGGTGGTCCGAGGAGCTGTATCGTTAGCTACCTCTCTGGGTGTTTCTGAGAAGCTAGTAGCTCTTACAATCGTCGCGATCGGAACCTCTCTTCCCGAGCTTGTAACCTCTGTTGTCGCAGCGCTGCGAGGAAACGCAGACATCGCCATCGGCAACGTGGTGGGAAGCAATATATTTAATAGTTTCTGGATCCTTGGCATCAGCGCTTTCCTGTCACCGTTGCCCGTCAGCCCTGCCCTCTTTGCCGATATAGGTGTTATGATACTGGCTACGGGGCTTCTCATCTTTTTAATTCAGACGGGGGCCCCTTGGCAGCGAATGTTCTTCTGGCGCCAGGTAACAGGCCACGTCATCGTCCGATGGGAAGGTGCGCTGCTGTTGTCCTTGTATTTTGGATACCTCTCTTTTCTCATCATAAGGGAATTCTCCAGTAAGACTATACCAGGGTAAATCGGGTTCGGAGGGGGCGGCGTTTGGTCGAGACCGCTACATCATCAACCGTCGCGACACAGTAGTAACGAGAGCTGACTGAGCGCCGTAGTCCACACCACGGGTGTTTGCTCGTCATCTTCCATCAGTAGGAGAATGCGTCATCGACAGTAGCACGGTGGCACGCTGCCGTTCGCAGCTTTTGATGTGAGCGCTGACTACCTCCGCATTGAAGGATTTGGCGCCAGGAAAAGGTAAAGTCAGGATGAATGCGGAAGCGTCTAGGTAGATGGGGGAAGGAGCCTGCCGCAAGGCTCTTCTTCCCTTTCTATAGTTCGCGGTTTCCGAAAAATCTTCGTTGGATTGAAAAGGTGGTTCCAGCCCTTGAGGGGGACGACGCCTTCGAGCTCCACCCGGTCGATATCGACAAGGACACCACGCTCTGGCAGAAGTTGGGATTGCGCAGTGTGCCTACCTCAGTGGTGTTTCGGGATGATGTGGCGCGGACAAATAGCACAGCCTACCTCTCGCCGGATCAGATTCGGGAGCTAGTACGTGACGCCAAAAACGACGAGGGCGCCGACGAGACGGCATCGAAGCGCACCGAATTACACGAAGCTGTGTCTCACCCACAACGCCCCCTTCGATTCATGGTGACGGCTTCCTCAGGTACTCACCGCTATGAGCGTTGGAACGAGCAAAGTCTCGCGTCAAATGGAATAGGCTCCGGTTGGACAGCTCCTAGCAGAAAAACTCCACAGCTTGAGTATGTGGAGTGCTCCTTTTCAGCTTCAGCTGCTCTGTCCTCTATCTGGTTTCGTCCTCGGCACCGAACGGATGGAATTCCTTCATGGAAAAGCTTTCCTCGATGCCTCGTCATTAAGACTCGCTCCACTTCAGGTGAATTTTGGACGGTATGGGAGGGGCAATCATCGCGCCTTCTGCGGTGTGGTGAATTCCTTGTAGTTAGGTTCGCCCAGCCAATCGAGGCACAGACCGTTCGTATCGAGGTCGTTGAGTCCCATGACATCGCAGGTAAAAGCTTTCCTGGTTTCAGATCTATCACGTTCGATGGTGCCAGTGTTGAGGGCGAGCCGTGTGGAGCGACACGGATCGATTCACGACTGCTAGAAGACTATAGCTCCTCGGAGATGACTAAGCACGGACTCATCGCCGAAGCAGGATTGAGCGCCGAGTGTATTAATCTTGGGCCTGAACAGGAGACCCCAAAGAGCTTTGCCAACAAGACTAAATTACTTTCAGTCAGGCACGGGGCGATTGAGGTCTCGATTGATGGGCATCCGCCGATCACCGCCGCTGCCGGAGATATATTATCGATTACAGCCGGATGCGCTTGGTCTATGAGGGGACTGAGTGCCAAAAATTCGGTGCTTGTAGCCTTTAACGGACAGGACCTCGATTCAGTTTGGGAGGCTCGCTAACATGCGTCACGTAGCTAATTATAAAGGCTCATCGGGTTTTCGAGTGGGTAAAAAGAGAGGAATTAGAGCTCCGGAAGCATGCAGGTTAGGACTTTAAGTCTGAGATATTCTTGGTCTCGTAATCCGTAAGCTCGGCGCTGCAGGAC
>JAULVA010000309.1:1271-2511 GCA_032111275.1 Bdellovibrionota bacterium | reverse complement strand
CTTGGGTACAACCAAGACATCCTTACGAGTTTCAGCGATAGTCTTAATCTTTGCGAACATACCTGGACGAATTCGCTTGGTCGGGTTGGGAAACGACGCCTCCACAGTTATAGCTCCGGTCTGCGCGTCGATGTTGCGGTCAACTGAGACGAGCTCTCCGAGCTCGGGGTGGACAGAGCCATCAGCGAGGATGAGTTGTAATACGCTCTTCTCCCGATTAGGCCCCTGCCTCTCAGCGAGTCCGGAGAAGTAGAGGTACTCCCCCTCGGTCACCGGAAACCTCACATGAATCGGGTCAATCTTGGAAACCGTATTAAGAACCGAGGTGTCCGGCCCCTTCCCCACCAACTCCCCTACCTTGAATTTAGTGATACCGATCAGTCCTGAGGTGGGCGCCTTGATCTTCGCGTAGCTTAATTGAATCTCAGCGGCCTCAACCTGCGCCTTCGCGGCATCAACCGCGCCATCAGAGACACCTTTGCGACCGATAGCGCCATCGAGTTCCCGTTTACTCACCGCGTTAATATCAGCGAGCGGACGAATCCGTTTCAGGTCGATGTCAGCCTGCGTCTGTCGGGTGAGCGCTTCAGCGAGAGCTCCCTTAGCTTGAGCGACCATCGTGAGGAGAGGCGCATCGTCGATCGAGTAGAGAAGCTGTCCCTCCGTTACCTCACCACCGTCTTGAAAGTGGACCCCTTGCAACACACCCTCAACGCGCGCCCGAACCTCAGCGTCGATCGCGCCCTTGGTACGACCAACAAATTCCGAGGAGAGCACGACATCCCTCTTGCCGATATCAACAACAGAGATCTCAAGTTGCGGAGCCTCGGGAGCCTTCTCCTTTGAACCACAACCGCTCGTTCCTACAACACTTAAGAAGGCAGTGATTGCCACACACAATAGACGAACGGGAACGGGCATACGTACCTCCTACTGCGTCGTCGAGGACTCAGCTTTCGACGAGTTACTGGCCGTTTTTATAGCACTTATAGAGCTTGAGTGGATACGGACAGAGTGAAGGTATTGGTCGGTTTAGGGTGCCCTTCCCCTTCAACAGGGGTTAAACCCGCAGGTCCCATGTCCTCACAGACCGGTTATGACCGAATGTTGTACCGTTAGTTCCGGCCCGTCAGGAGACGGGACCTCCGGGGACACGACAACCTAGGCCATCGCCACTAGCAACCGCTCCCCTATCGCGACGAACACTCGCTCAAGAAGCTCGATATTCTTCACCTCTACG
>JAULVA010000309.1:0-1261 GCA_032111275.1 Bdellovibrionota bacterium | reverse complement strand
ATCCGCCCCATGCATGTTGCCGTGGGGAACGCCGAACTCGATCGTGGGCACCCCCTTCCACGCCACAAACCGAGCATCACTCGTACCACCATCGCAGGAGAGCGTCGGCGTGATTCCGAGAACCTCCTGAATGACCGATTGAGTCACGGCTACGAGGCGAGCTTGGGGCGACGACGGCGCTACCTCAACCCCCGTAACATACGGCGCTGTACTTTTTCGCCATTCGACCGTATACGCAACGCCCACGCTGTTAAGGCGCGCGAGAACCTCTCGCTGCATCTCCTCAACGGAGCGATTGGGCGCAAACCGCATGTCGAATAGTAGCGACACGACGCAGGGTATTACGTTCGTCCCGGTGCTGTCGGTTGAAAGGTGGGTGATAGAGAGGCTGGTGGCGACACCATAGCAGGTGTCGTTCCACGGTTTTGCAAGCTCGGTGATAACAGCGGGAAGGGAGTTAACGATATTCGGAGTAACATCAGCGTACGCGGCGTGACCACTTCTTCCCTGGAGCACAACCTCCGCTCGTAACATCCCTCGGCGTCCAACCTTCACACAGTCGCCTAGTCTCTTTTTCGAAGTAGGCTCTCCACAGACGCAGTAATCAAATTCAGTGCCAACGAGATCAAGTAACGCCGGCATACCGCGCGAGTCCGTCTCCTCATCCGCCGGTAAAAATACGGTCGAACGAATGCCGCGTGACGCGAGCGTGGCGGCCGCGAAGATCATCGCCGCATCGGCGCTCTTCATGTCGCTTGCGCCACGCCCATAGAGCACTCCATTTTCCTCCGCGGCACCGAAGGGAGGGTTTTTCCAACCCTCTCCCGCCGGCACCGTGTCGTAATGTCCCACAAAGGCGAGACGAAGCGCGGCCTCCTGCGGTCCGATAGTGGCGCACAGATGTTCTAGTCCATCACTCAGAGCAGAACGCACCGAGAACCCGAGGCTCTCGAGCCATCCTGTAAGCTTCCTAGGAAAGTTAGCATCGATCGCGCCGGTGGATGTATTCTCCTGAAGGAGCATTCGAGTGAGCTGAACGGCGCTATCGATCTTCATGAAGCACGCTCGTACTTATAGCTTCACATAGAGGGAAGCGTTCTTTGGCATTTGAGCCAAGCTCGTATCAGTGGCATCTTTGTCCAAAAGAACGATACAGTCGATCCCGAGCTGCTCTGTCTTTGTGTACACACCAGACACCGCCACCCTGTTTCGAGGAATCACCGGTATCTCATAGAATTTCTCGCCGATCGCCATGTACCGC
>JAULVA010000308.1:13663-16863 GCA_032111275.1 Bdellovibrionota bacterium | reverse complement strand
TATGCTACTTTAATACTGGAGTCCGGTATGTGGGATCAGACTGGGTTCGGTTATGTGGGATTCGACACGCCAATTTGGTTCCTGGAATGAGTCGATGCAGGATGAGTTTTTCAAAGCGGCATGGAGGGATTTCCCTCATTACCTCGTGTCGCGTGATGACGTCGTCGTTGGAATCGTGAGCTACATCGAACGGGGGAATACTATCCACATTAACGAGGTCCAGATACTGCCCCGCTACCAAGGACAGGGGATAGGGACAACGTTTCTTAGGGAATGCATTGAGGAGGCGCGCCATCGCAAGATTCCGCTTACGCTCCAGGTGCTCCGGGAGAATCGGGCAATTGAGCTTTACCGCCGTTTGAGCTTCGTCCCGTATGGCGAAAGCGATACCCATATCAAGTTGGAGTGGCGGGCGTTCTAATCCTCGTCTTTGTTTGCCTCGAAGATCAGTTGAAGCGCTCTAATAGCTTCAGGATTGGGTTTTGCGCACTGGGCGTACTCAAGTATGGCCTGTCCCGCGGCGTCACGAGCCTTTTCACGATCGCCTGATGTCGAATAGTGCTTCGCAAGACTGGTGAGTGCGCGAGGAAAGAGATCCTCCTCAGTATTGTTTGAGGCCGAGTTTATAGCCGCGAGTTCCAATATCTGCGTGGCGCTTGGGATCTCAAGAGGGCCGAACGCGTCCCTCGTGTAGGCAAGTTGCGTCCTGCCGATCTCAACGAGGAGGCGAACCACTTCTCCCGAGCGTTCAAACGGGGTGCCCTTCACCGCAACCGCCGTGAGCGCCGTGTAGGCTCTCTCCGCGATAGGTCCTATCGCTAGGACGGTCTGCAAATCTCCCTCTTCCTCCTGTTGCAAGCGTAACCTCCGAAGGTAGTTTCGGCACCCAACAACGAGGGAGGGATAGTGCTTCCACCGACTGAGAGGCATCTCCCGAATAGCGGTCTCCCAGTGTTCATTACTCGGAGAGCCCGTGAGTTCTTGAACGGCTACCGCGGAATTGATTGCGCACAGCGATTTTAATTCATGGCTCGTGATGGGAGCGTCCTCGAGCTTCTTGAGAAGGGGTACCGCGGGAGCAAGATAGCCGCGCTGGAGCAACGCGCCGGCGAAAAGGACCGCAGCTTCGAACACACTCTGTGGCGGGGTCTCTTGCCGGAGGGCCCAATTACAGGCGTTGTGCACGTCCTCTGTCAGGTCGTAGAGGTTCTCCTCAAACCCGTCCCCTACCAACTCCTTGAAGCGGGCGAGGGTTTCGGTTGCTCCCCGCCAGTTGCTCTCGTTTTCGCAGGCGCAGAGGGTGTAGAGCACACGCTGCGAGTAGAGAAGCTCATCTCGCACTTCAGGGATTTCAAAGGTTGAACAGTCGGGTTTGGCTCGATGGTAGGGATGGGTCATGGAGGCTCTACGCAGCTACGATAGCTAAAGATCGGTTCAGGTCGAGATAGTATCATGTCGATCTGAAAGTGCATGGAAATAATGAGAGCCTTGGGTCGGTTATAGTTGGTATCTGTGCGATCATGAAAAGGGAATGTTCGGATCGCAGTGGTGTCGCTCGGCCGTGAACGTTCACGTTTACAAGCACGTTCACGGGTGCGGGGGGACGGCTCCAGGCGTTGTTAGAAGGATCCGCCCAGAAGCCACAAAAAAGGGGGGCATAAAGCCCCCCGTAATTCCACATAAACTCGCTCGCGAGGATTACATGAACTTGCTCGTATCAGTAGCAGTCAGCGAATTGAGGAAGGTCACGATCTCCGTAACCTGCTCAGGTGTGAGCTGCTTACCGAGCTGGTACTCCGCCATTTGTGATACCGACTCTTCAAGGGTCTTCACACTTCCATCGTGGAAGTAAGGACCGGTCTTAGCGACGTTACGCAACGATGGCACCTTGAACATCATCTTGTCCGATTCGTTCTTCGTCACTTCGAAGCGACCCATGTCCTTTGTTGGGTATGGCTTCACCAATCCAAGCTTCTGAAACATCATGCCTCCGAGCGTTGCCCCATTATGACACGCGATGCATCCGGTCTGTACGAAGGCTTGAGCTCCTTTCTTCTCCTCAGGCGTGAGCGCGTTATCGTCGCCCTTAAGGAACTGATCGAACCGGGAGGGGGTGATAAGGGTTCGCTCGAAGGCGCCGATGGCGTTTCCAACGTTCGCGTATGACATCGGGTCCTTTTCCCCAGGGAAGGCGGCGGCGAACTGTTTTGGATAGTCCTTGTCCTGCTTAAGCCGCTCAATGACAACGGCCTCAGAGGGCATCGCCATCTCGCCAGGATTGAGTATCGGCCCGAGCGCCTGCTTCTCAACGGTCGCCGCGCGTCCATCCCAGAATTGAGAAGCATGAAGAGCGGCGTTGAAGGAGGAAGGTGAGTTACGACCGCCGCGTTGTCCCTTGTGTCCTGGCGACGTTGGCTCGTTGTCGACACCGAAGGTCTTGAGGTTGTGGCAGGAATTACAGGAGAGGGTCTCGTCCTTCGAGAGACGGGTGTCGAGGTAGAGCTTCTTTCCAAGTGCTACTTTTTCAGCGGTTATCGGATTTTCAGCCGATGGGGCTGTGTCAGGAAGTGGGGCGAAGGCCGCTTTCCATGACGTATCATCCGCCTGGGCGATTGGGCAGGCCATGGCGAGGATGGCTAGAGGAAGGATCGCTAATCTCATGGTACATACTCCCCAAAAAAGGTCAAAATACCTCGTGTAAACTGCGGGTTATCGTACTACGCAGGTTATAAAAGGCAACCAAAAATCAGCGAGATTGCCGGACTCCTGAATAATTCCAGCAGGAGCGAGCTTGAGGTTGTAATAGAAAGAGCGGCGTGGCGACTCCGGGGTTCAACATGGACGTTGCCGACCCCTTGAACTCTCTCGTATGCTCCGGGTGACTGCGACCCATGGCGCGCCTCCCACTACCACTCAGCGAGTAATCTGATGACCTCAAACGTGCCCCCACAATGGCTTACCCGTGATTACTGGCAAGGGCGCTTCATTGAGAACGATACCCCGTGGGAGCTTGGGCATCCCTCCCGCGTTTTGCTGGAGGCGTTTGAGTACCTGGAGGGGCAAGGGATATCGGTAGACGGCAAACGGGTTCTATCTCCCGGGTGTGGGAGAGGGAGCGACGCAATCGCTCTCGCGGAACGTGGTGTTTACGTCGTGGCTGTCGATTGGTCGCCGGTAGCCGTTGACGATATTCGAGCGCG
>JAULVA010000308.1:11845-13653 GCA_032111275.1 Bdellovibrionota bacterium | reverse complement strand
AGCGCGATCGAACGAGATACCGCACATCCGAGGACGTGTTGAGGTTAGGGCCGGTGATTTCTTTGCTCTTGAGCCCATCCCAGTCGATTTCGTCGCTGAACACACCTTCTTCTGCGCCATCGATCCAATCGCTCGCGAGCGTTACGTTGAGCGTATCGCTACGTGGCTCGCTCCGGGTGGGTACCTCGTTGGCAATTTCTTCGTTCTATCTGAGCAAGAGGCGCGGGCGCTTCCTGGATTATCTCTCACGCAAAGTGGAGAGGGGCCACCCTTCGCGACGACCGCTGAGGAGCTTAGGAGACTACTTGGCGGGCGCTTTGAGGAGGTCGTCCTCCGTTCCGCGTTGAGATCAGAGCCAGACCGTCGTCCAGGAATGGAGTGGGTCGGAATCTTTAGAAGGCGATAGTCCCATAACAGGGCTCACCCTCTTTCCTTTTGAATGGCACCTATATTCGGGCGCTTACGACATGCCCGCTGTAGCCCATATCTACCAATCTCGCGAGATTCTTCGACCTACCTGGTCGTAACCGTATTTGCCATTTGGCGTTCGAGATAGCCTCGGTATGATTGACGATATCGCAAGACCGTTGATGCACAGAGTGAAAATAAAGAATGGTCATGATGAAACGAGTAAGAGATTTTTTGTGTGCGAGCGCCATCGCATTGAGCTGCTCGCTAGCAAACGACGCTATTGCGGATGATTATCGAAGGCAGCGCCGAAACGCGGTTCGGGAGCTGGAGCAATATTTTAACAAGCAATTTGTGATTCAGTCTTCGCTGGTAAGTGCGAACGGCCCGGACTATTTCGACCGGATATTTGGACAAACCGGTCGATACAAGCTGGTGGGATGTCCAGAGTCCCCCGTGGCTCAACCAGTTTCCTCCAAGCGGATCGTCTTCACATCATCTGATCCAGCTGCATGGGCTGGATATCTGGATGGTCTTAACGTTCCGACCCGCAGCGTTGATGGAGTACGGGGAGGCGGGTTCGCGGTTCCGACCAATTCAACAGCCCGAATTCCTGAGAAGCAACGGGGACCCGAATTTGAGTTTGAATTCAATGGAACGTGGGATGTCAAACGGGCGCTCGTGGACGCTGCGGCAGCGGAATTTGAGCAGTGCTACAACAGGCTTCCCAGCGGCAGATACGACGATGAAGAGCTTCAACGACTTTGCCCATATCGCCGGGTCTCCAGGTCCGAACAGAAGCAGACATGTGTCGTCGACACACGAGGGGTCATCGGGTCTCGAGTGGCTGGAACGGATGCGTTTGACGTAACGGTCTACGAAAGCACCATGTGTGACTTCGTCGGAATAGGCGGTAGCGGTGAGACGAACACATCCTTCGTCTCCTGCTTTCAAAATGAGTACAAGGGCACCGCCACCATTTCCTCTGAACCCTTAACGGTAACCGCGTTCCAAAGGAAGCTTGGAGCAACCAAGCGCCGATTGGTTGCCAAGTGCACCAAGGGCTCAACAAAGAGTCGGATGCGTCCAGGCAGGATAAAAGCTTGCGTCATGGCAGGCATGGCTCGTGTGATGGCGGGGATTCGGAAATAAATTTGTAGGGGAGAGGGGGCGCTACTCCGGCGAGATGTACTCAACATGCAGCTCATGCATGCGTCGAGAGAGTGGTAGTAAGAAGAACACGAACAAACCCGCCGTTATCGCCCCTAAGGTGCCGAGTGTGAAGTTGAGTCCTCGGCTATCCACTAACGCGCCGATCGCCGGTCCGATCGGAACGTAGCCTAACCGGAAGGAGAGGCTTCTGACAGAGTTCGCGGTCGCCCGAAACGTTGACGGTACCT